>CAYNNY010000015.1:0-31461 GCA_964398555.1 uncultured Verrucomicrobiales bacterium | reverse complement strand
ATTTTCCACATGATACACGATTTCAGGGGCCAACCTCAGATCGATAGTTCGATTACCCTCGCCAATGGTCGGCTCAACTTCCAGAGTCGCTCCCAGATTACGAGTTTCAAAAGCTGTGGGGGTTGGCGGTGTGGCGAGATCCTTGAGGGTTGTTTTGCTCTCCGTTCCTTTTTCGAAGGTCACCTTCTCGGGAAGGTTCGCTGGCTCATACTCAGTCGGGTAGATGAACTCACGGATCGACTCGGAAGTAGCCTTCTCACCACTCCGGGCAACCAGCATTTGAGAGGCTATTATTTTGGCTTTTTTCGCTTTGATTAGAGCTGTGACGTGTTCTCTGAGAACGATGTCACTTTTTGACGCTTTAGAATCGGCCATTAAAGCACTTGTCTCCTCCAAAGAAAGCTCGATGTATTCGACTTGAACGCGCACTTGACGAGGCAACGATGCCTCAGCCTCATGACCCAGAGGGTCGAATGATTTTTCCTGCGCCTGCAAGGAAGGCATGAGGGAGAAGAGCAAACAGAGAACAATTGCAGGGGTCGTTAGTTTCATAGGTTCCTCACGCTACTGAACGACTTAATGGGCGTCGAGGATATTTTTCACACGCCAGCGTGTTGCTTTGTGTTCGATATTGGCTTTCCTGTAGAGCCTCGGAGCTTCGGGTTACAGCGAAAACGGCACGATTGACCGTGCGATGTTTTCTAACAAACTAAAGCTTGTAAGGCTTTTTGAGTAGAGACTTCATAGCCAAGTTATGGCGTTTGAGAGATGAAACATCAAGCTAAACAAACTGGTCTGATAATAAGTCCGGAGGGAGGACAATTTTGTCCTCCTGCTTTACTGCCTTTCGTCTGACTTGAGCTGATCAGCGATAGGCAGACGGAGACTAGAAGTCTCCACTCCATATTTTTATGGCGGTGGCACTGATGAACCCGAGGGCGAGTAGTGTGATAAAGCTCCATGCGAGGCTGGGGGCGGTGGTAGATTCGATGTCGAGTTGGAGGCCGAGCGGGCCACCGCCATCGACTTGAATACCACGGGTGAACCGGAGCACTTCGCCTCGGCCACGGACGATGGTGCTGATGGTTTGCGGGGCGGGCTCGGTGGCGAGCTGCTGACCGATGAGTCGCTTGGCGATGTTTTTGAGCGATTTCTTTTCCTCCAGCGTGTTGCCACGGAGGAAGTCGTCAACCTGGCGGACGTCGAAGTCTTTTTTTCCTTGGAACATCGGATTGTTGTAGGCGGAGTCTTCGAGGGCGGCGTTGGCAACCACACCATTTCCGGCAGCTTTGTTATCGAGGTAAATCCGCTGACGGCGCGTGTTCAACCCCCAGGTCGCTTGCTGGCATTGGAGCTGGAATAGCTGGACGCGGGCGTCTTCATTGGATGCCGCATCGACCGACCGGTTTTTTGTGACCTTTTCTAACTCCTTGGCAGCTTCTTTGCGTTTTCCGGCACGCATGTAGTCGCTTGCTTTTTGGAGCGACACCACACCTTGCTGGGCTTCTTGACTGCGCTGGCGGTTAATGAGGGCTAGGTAGTCCTCCAAGTTGTAATCCACCACCCCCTGACTGCCACGCATTTCAAACCCACCAGTATGACCATCAAGTTTGTATCCTTCTGGCACTAACACATCCCAGGTGAGCGATTCGATAGGCACGTTAAAGCTCGGTGCGGCGAGTTGGATGTCTTTACCATCGGAGAGGCTGGAATATACAAGTGAAATATCTGCCTCATCGTTATCGAATGATCGTGGGGAGACGTGGAAGAGATGGGTGTCTCCTTCGCGCACCACCGTGACCGAGGCGTCATTCACGCGGACGTTGTAGAGCTGGGCGTTTTCCGGCAGGGTGATCCGCAGGGTGGTTTTTTCCAACACGCGGGCGGAAAGACTCACCGATGTGAGAGATTCGCCAATGGGCGAGAATATCGTCATCATGTTTCCACCGCTCACACGGAGCTTGAGTGTGTCCGCCATTTGGTGACGTTTGAGAGAAACAGTGAGTGCGCCCTCGGGTTCGCTGAGTCGATAGCAGAGGTCGGGCATGCTGGTGTCGGCCGGGTTGCGGAGCTTGCTGGAAACGGCCGACCAGTCGGCACGGCGCCATCCTCGGGCGGGTTTTCCTGGCTGCATATCGAGTCGACCGGTGGTGCGGATGGCCATGAAATAGGCGAGTCGTTTCGTCTGAGGGAAAATGGCGGGTTGGATCTGCTCGCTGACCTTTTTCTGTCGGTCCGCGCTACGCTGGTATTCAATCTGAACGGGCACGGACCCAAGAATCCCCCGGCGGAATTGAATTTCCCAAAGGCCTCCTTTTTCATCCAACTGAGTGATGCCTTTGACGGCCGCTCCACTGGCGCGGACGGTGCGGGCTTCTTCGGGGCTCAGTCCGGGGAGGTTGATGCGGATGGATTTGACGGAGGCGTGTTCGATCTGATAGATAGCGGAGAGTCGAGTGCGGGTTTGGCCCTCACGCAGAGTAACCTCGTGTAAAACGCTGGCGGTGATCCAGGCTTCAAGTTTTTCGATACCCAGAGTCAGTGACCAGTCCGACTGCAAAATACGGAAGGCGAGGCCGCCGCTTTCTTTCACCCGCGCATTGATCGTTTGATTGCTCTGGGCATTGAGCCGCGAGACATTATTACGTTTGATGGCGCGAACGCGGATACCTTTTTCAGGCATCACAATCAGCTGACCGCTCTGGCGCACGGCTTCGTTGAGGAGGAGTCGAGGGACCAACCACTCACCTTGGCTCCCAATCTTAGCAGGTGGGCCAGTGAGCGATAGGGCAAACTTCTGCATCCCGAGCGTGCGGCCATTCAAGTGCAGGGTGACGGTGCGTTGTTTGTCTTCTTCCTCATTCACACTCTCCGTCCAATGGCTGAGCGATGAGCCGGTGAGCGACTCCACCTCCATCCCGTCGGGCACCTTGAAGCTGAGTTTAAAAATGCCGGATCGGGTGATGTTGGCATTGAGCACGGCGGAGAGAAGGATGCGCTCGCTGCCGAGCGTGAGCTCCTGGCTGGACACCACACGCACCTCGGGCATGACGGGGGCTACTTGCAGCGTGAGGCTCCCGGCACCGGAGGCGCTACGGTAAACTTTGTGTAAAATCCCACGGGGGCGCGCTTTACCTCCTTGGCTGGTGAGAGGGATCAGCGAGGCGTCAAAGTCATCAACGTTGACGACAGAGAGTTTCTCGACGGTGATTTTCCCCGGCTGGGCTTCGGTGCCGAAGGCAAGACCTAACATGTTTGTTTCCCCGGCATCGTCTGCGATCGTGAGAGTGGCTAAATTCACCTCAGCTGGCAGGGCGGACAGGCCACGTTGGGTCTGAATGTTGATTTTAAATAATTTCGACTGCGCAGGTTGGATATCGACGCTGAGTTTGCGTGTTGCTGGGTCAAACCTCCAGTTACCCACGGGATCACCCGTGACCTCACCGACGGTAAACCCGGCGGGCACGGTGAGCACCAAGTGATCGACCTTGCCACTGGACGGACGGATGCTCACGCGGTGAATGCCATCGACCACACCGGGCGAAGGCAGGTAAAGGTTCGCGATCTCAGCGTAGAACTTGGTTTGCTCGGCACTGATATCGCGACCTCTTGGGCGCACGCCGATGACGATCTGCGGCAGCGGCGCGAGCACAAGCTCGACGGCTCCGGTGCCACCGACATTTCTTAACGTTTGCACGGCAGCGTGTGAGAAAAGTTCCAGCCCCGGCTCTTTAATTTCAGCAGTGATTTTTTGCACGCTGGCGGGGCCGGTGGGCAGGATGAAATTGGCACGTTTCTCCGGCATGGCCATCTCATACGTTGTGGTAGCGGTGTGCGCGCCCGAGGTGTCAACCGCTAGCATCCAGACGTTTTTTCCGTCCTTCTTGATCTTGCTGACACGTAGGCCTTCGCCAGTGAAGGAGGTGAGCACGGCGGGTTCCTGGAGTAATAGATAGCTGGTTCCTTCTTTGGCATTGAGCGAAATGTCGATGGTCGCGAGCAGTCGTTCTTTTTCGATCTTCCACGTCTGCACCATGGAATCGACGGCGTGAACCTCCTGATTTTGTGGAGCTTTCACAATCGACTTTGCCTGAAGGTCACCACCGAACATCATGCCAGCGATGCTGAGACCGATCACGAGGAGAGGCACGATGCTGTGAGCTGCGCTATCGGATGAGCCCAAGGAGAGTGCCTCGGCCGTTTCTTTGTCGTCGATGCGGCGTTGCTCTTTGCGGGCGGTGTTCCATCGGCTCCAGAATTTGAATGTGTGGATGAGGGATGAGACTAACAAGACAGCAGCGAGAGCGGCGACCAAACCCATAAGGCCCGCGCCGCCGCCACACTGGGCAAGGATGCCAGCAATGATGGCTGCGATAGCTAAAACACGCACAGGGAAGATGTCGATTTTTCTGATGATAAAACTGGCTAACAAAACAATCACACCCACCACGGAAGCAGCGATCCCCAACCCAGAAACCATCGCTTGCCATGGGGTGACATTTTCAAGAACCACACTCACAGGAGAGTCCGGGCTAACGACCTGGGCGGTGATTTCCAAATGAGCGAGGTTGATGCGACGCTCGGACCAGATGGTGAGCGCCATCGAGATCGACAGGCCAATAACGAGGACCAGCCAAAGGTTGCCGAGCACGAGATTTGTGCCTGTGGGCTTAGGACGTCGGAGGAAAAAGACCCCACCGAGAAAGAGAGCGGCAATCACTGCGAGAGAAATACCGCGCCCCCGAAAACTCTCGAATCCGGTTTCGGTGAGCGGGAGTCTGCGCACTCCCGAATCGTTATCGGCAGGGACCAACATCATCCCCCGCTCGCCGCGAACTTCCCAACCAGCGATGATGAGTGGTGCGGTGAGGACGGGGGCTCCAATTTTGACTTTTCTGCCAGACTTTGAGCCTGCGGCCTCGGCGCCGTGACCTCCGTAGCGGATGGTGACTTTGACAGGTTTGTTGGGATCGTCACCTACAGGAAGCGGGAGCAGGTATTGATCTCCATCGAGTCGGGCGGTGATGATTTTTCCATCCGCGCGGGCTTCCCAAAGTTTGCTACCTGCGGGGAGCGTCATCCGCATCGGTTGGCGACCCCGGGTGCGGACGTAAAACTCGGCTTCAGTTTTCACCTGACCATCGCGGGAGACGGTGGTGCTGAGTTTGGCGAAATCGACCACTTGTTCGAGGGTTTTTCCGGGGTGAAACCATGTGATATCGATGGCGAGATCAAACGGGCGAGCGGCGTATTGCCAAGCGGCCTGAGCGGGTGCGGTGGTGAGCATGCGGAACTCAGCCGGCAACTCCTGGGCGCTGATTTTCAATAATCCGGGTGAGGTTTTGGCGATGGTGTGTTTGAGAAGAACGGGACTGACCACCTCGATAAATCCGCTTTCGCTCTGGACGTTCAGTGGGCGAACTTCTCCGAGTGCCAGCTTTCCACCACGGGCGCTCATCGCATTTTCATAAGTAACTAACAACGTAGCGGGGCCACTGATCGGCTGCTCGAGCTGAACGATGACTTTGTCGCTTTTCTCATCATCAACACGCCGCCATTGGCGGACGTTGAGGCCTTCGATATTTACATTGCCGTAGCTTCGCGGGATGGAGAGCTCCCATTGATTCACGGGGGCACCCACCACAAAATAATTCAACAGCACTGACCCGTAAGCCATTCCTTCTTTGAGGGAATAGAGGTGAAACACATCCGCTTGCACGCTCTGCTCACGGGCTTCGATGATCATCTCAGCACTCCAGCCAATTTCGCGAAGCCGGTAGCTTTGCTGGAGGTCAGGGTCTTTGAGGGGAAAATACGACAGTGGGGTTTCGGTGAGTTTGGTGAGTTTTCCTGGAACGACCCTCCACCCGGCAGCGGCGGCGATGCCGAGGTGACCACGGACGGATTTTGCTCCGGGAAATTCGAGCACGGGTAAGACCCAAGAACCCGCGACGGGCGGGGCATTTTTCTCCAACCGAATTTTGATAAGTTGCCGACCCGACACAGCTTTTTTGAACAGGACCTTGATATCGCGTAGACCATTTTCGGGCTTCGTGCCAACGACATAATCCGCCACTTCCGCACCGCTGAGTGATGCCACGGCGTAGCCATCGGGGACGCGCAGCTCCCACTCGCGCAGGGCAGCCTCGCGGATGTCGAGCTCGATGCTGGCGTGGATCACGCGGTCGCTTTCGGTTTGCTGATAGACGACCACTTGGTTCAGCGATACCTCGGGGAGAATTTGATCGGCCCGCACTTTCCATGCGTAATCAGCCGATGGATAACGGAAGACAAACTCTTGGCGGGCTTTGTTTTTTTTGGAGATTTGACCTGGAAATTGATCAGGGGAAAGTTGCATCATGCCTTTCACCTCAGCGGTTTCAAGTCGGACGGCGCCGGCGTTGCTGAGTCGGACGTGGCCTGAGTGACGGAGCACGCCGATCGGGGTGAGCTGGAGCGGTGTGGCAGTGATGGGGAAAGGTTTGAGCGCTTGCTGGCTGTGTATTTTCAGAACACCTACGTTGTCGAGCGGAAGGGAGAGTCGGACCTTGAGGAGTCGGTCATTTCCCTGTGTGCCTTTTTCCACCGACCACCCGGCGATGTGGGTGCCCTCGACGTCGAGCACCTCTCCGGGACCTTGCATCCTCAGGGTGAGTTCGTTGAGTTTTCCCTGGAGGATTTTGAGTCGGATGTTTTCGGTCTGCCGCATCAGGCCGGCACCGACGGTGATGTCGCTGAGGCCATTGCTGGTGAAGGCAAGTTTACCATCGCCCGCCTTGCGCCCTTTTTTCCAAGCAATCAGGCAGTGGCCGCTGGCGGGAAGAAATCCGCGCCATGTGTTGTTGAGGGTGCGGAGGAGGACAGGTTGGGTTTCGGAGAATAGCACGCTGGCGCCTAGTCCAGTGAATTGGAGGGGCACAACGGCTCCCTGGGGGGCGGTGAAGTCCACGACATTCCACCCCGGCCACTTAGGATGTTTATCGTTGATCTTGGCTATGATTTCTAACTGCACAGGAAACGAGCCCGCACGATCAAACACCATTTGGTAGTGAGTCGTGTTGTTTTTGGTGACAAGTTGGAGACTGTAATCGGCATCGGTCTGGATGTTGCTGATGGCGGCTTGGCCGTTGAGAAAATCGATTTTTCCGCCGTCGGGGTCAGTGACGTGGGCGGTGGCCGTGAGGGTGAGTCGGGCGCTTTTGAGTTTTTCATCGAAGGAGCCAATAAGGCGGGCACCCCGAAGTTCGACGGCTTCCGGCGCGGCACCGGATGGGTAGAGCTGGAGCGTGAGTGTGTGTTCGCCGGCGGCGGAGAACTGCCAGTCTTTTTCGAGGGGAAGGAGACCGGAGAGGCTGGAGATTCGGGCATCGATGCCTGGATGGACGAGGATGAGTTTGGAGGAAAATCCAACGGCTTTTCCGGGGTTCAGGGTGAGGAGCTTTGCTGATGTGGGCAGGGATTTGATCTCGAATTTTGTGAGGATCACGAGGTTGAGTTCGCGTGGGCTAGGTTTGCCTTTGGTGAGGGTGGGTTTGAGATCGAGGAAGCGTTGAGTGCCATCGGCGGAGGTGCGCACGGCCCAGTCGGTGAGTCCGCCGCCGGTGACGAGGGTGATTTCCCCCTCCCCTTTCACCTCAAGCGTTAACAGCTCGGGGCGACCTTGGTGGACTTTGAGGTTGAGGGTGATTTGTTGGGTAATGGCTTTGGCAGTGATCGAGGCGATCGGATGGACGTCTGCGGTGAAAAACAAAGGTGGCTTCGGGAGAGTGCCCTTGGCCGTGAGCGTGATGGCACCGGCACCATGTTCGTCCACCGTAGCGCTCACCCCCGCGCTCGGAGATTCCTGGGCCGTGATAGGAGAAGCAAAAGAGAAGCACACCGAGAAAAGAACGAATAACGCGGATAGGTTTTTGATTGAGGACATGGTGTTTTTTATCATGGGATTGTGGTGGGATGGGTAAAGGGGATGTAAATAATATGGAGTGAGGAGCACCCCATCACTTCACTTTCTCACACATGCGGATGAGGTCTTGGACTTTTTGGTTGTGGCTGTAATGGGCGCGGAGGCTGCCGAGGGTGTTGGAGATGTTTTGGAATCGGACCGAGCCGGCATCGGTGCCGTGAAGTTTTTCGCCTAACTGGCTGGCCACTCCGGCGAGCCGCATCGATGGCGTGGTGAGGTCGAATGCCTTCACCTGCGACTCGTAGGCCAGCGGCCAGCTACGCTCGACCATCCGATTCATATTCGCATCGAGAAACCGCACAAACACCTCGCCGAGTTCCCCTTCTCCGTTTGGATTAACTTCAATTTGATAGACAGCATTTCCAGCCTCTTCGGCAGCCATTTCCGCAGCGTCCACTTGATCGTTTCTGAAATCTTCTTTATTGAGCCGATGTTTATTAAACCCTAGCAATCTGTATTTTGAAACACGCTTCGGGTTAAACACCACTTGCACTTTTACATTTTTCGCCGCTGGGCTAAGCGCACCGGCAAGCTGTTTAGCAAAGCCGCTATCGGCGTCTTCGGGTCGGTTGAGGAAGTAATACCTACCATCTCCTTTGCGGGTCATGGCCTCAAGAATTTCATCGTTCAACCCCTCGGCACCAACGCCGCAGGCATCGAACGCAATCCCATCTTGACGCATGATTTCGATCTGGCGGGAGAGTTCTTCCGGCACGGTGTTGCCGAGGTTGGCGACGCCATCAGTGATGAGGACGATCCGATCCTGGGCTCCTTCGGTGTGCTGACGTTTCGCAAGTTTGCGGGCGAGCAGCAGAGCTTCTTCGATGTTGGTGCCACCTTCGCTGGGGGTATTGGCGACGATGTTAACAAGTTTGCCAGCTTGGTCACCGCTTATCCGGTCGGCTAATAATCGAGGTGTCCGGGCAAAGCCGACGAGGGTAATTTTATCCTGAGGTCCGAGCTGGGCGGCGAGCACGCGGATGGCGGCGAGCACAGATGCCTCGCGGTCTTCCCGCTCCATCGAGCCCGAGTTATCGAGCAAAACGGTGAGTCGGAGCGGGTTGGAGCGGCCGAGCGCAGCGGTTTTCATCCCGATGCGGAGGAGGTTGCGTTGCTGGAGGAACGGGTGGGTGCTTTGCTCGATGGCACAGGCAACCGACTCCCCACGGCGCGGTGAGGGATCGCCGTAATCGAAGGCATTTACAAACTCCTCGGTGCGCACCTTCGAAGACTCTGGCCACTGACCTTTTTCGAGTAAGGCGACTTTAGCGAGCTTGAAGGAAACATCGGAGACGTTGAGGGAGAAGGTGGAAAATGGCTGGGCGGAGGTATTGGTTTCTTCCGGGAGAGGCTCGGGACGTTTGGGGGATGGGATGGTTGGCTTCGTGGGCTGCATTTTTCCGTCGATTACCGCTTTCGCGTTTTCACGATCAAACTTAACCTCCACGGCATCCCTAATAGCCAGAGCCGTTTGATATTCTTTGCGGGCGATGTTGAACTCCTGAATATCACGAGCTGTGTTTGCCCCCTCTACTTTTTTAGAATTGACGACCTCCTGCATTTTTTTCACCCGACCATCGAGCAATGACAAATTATGCTTCAACGAATCACGAACATTGATGGCTCGTTTTTCCAAGCTGACCTCTAGCTCCGATATTGCTTTTTTACTTTTGAGAACATCCGGGTGATTTTCTCCATGCCCGCCAGCCATTAACACCTGAAGGTCTCTCTTTGCCTCAACATATTCATTGTAATACTCTTTGTAGCCAACGTCAGGTAAGTCAGATACGACAGTGACCAGCTCATCGCTGTCTAATGCCAGCAGCTTGTTTATTTGGAAAGTAAGCTGCTCTCTATCACGTTCTGCTTGGTAAAGTTCCTTTTCAGCCATCTCGACAAGACCGCTATTGTTACCCATGGCCTTATCCCCCTTTTCAGTCTCCCAATAGATAACACCTGATTTTTCAGCAACATCCATCAAGCGACTGCGAAGCTCGGCCAGGTGATCATTTTTTTTGTCCAACTCTCCTTTGATCACCGCTAACTTACCGGACATGGGAACGCTGGCCGGCTTTTTAGCGGGCTTTAGTTTAGCCCGTGGTGCCGATGGCTGATCAGCTGGCACTTCCATCTCCCAAGCCTTATCCACTTCGGCAAGAAGACTGGCGCGGGTGTGATCATAGGCGGCGCGGTAGTAGTCGGATTGTGTGGCAGCTACTTTTTCTAACCATCGTCGAGATGCTTTGTTAAATTTATCCGTCAGAAGGACTTTCTTAAATTCAGCCTCAGCTTTATCGTATTGGCCTAGGTTGTAATACCCTTCCCCCATGTAGAGGTGCCTGCGGACTTTATCGACATTTTGACCACCCTCTAAAGTTAAAGCTGAATTTTTCCGGATCGGATCGTCGAGATAAGAGAGTTGTTTTTTGGCAGCAAAATTGGCTGGATCTTGGCTGAGGGTTTCTTCGAGAGCTTTCCGAGCTTCGTCGTATTTTCCAATACGACGGTATTTCTGGGCGAGTGCTACATTAGCATCACCGAGATGATCTTGATAGGATCGACGACGATCATCGGTTGTGGGTCCTGGAGGAAGCTGGGCTAATGCTTCGCGGTAAGACTCAGCTGCTTCTTGGTAGTTTTGTTGAGAATAGGCATCGCGACCCAACATGAGCTTTTCATCGGCACCTTTGACGGAGCTGGATCGCCGAGCAATTTCTTTTTGAGCTATTGAGTCTGTTCGAGTTTCTGGTGTTACAGGAAAACCTGATTTTTCATCCTTACTAAGCTTCGACGCCTCTGCTATGGAGTTAGGAGGTTCTGGTGGTTCATATTCTGTAGGATAATTAAATTCACGTATAACTTCGACGCCACTAGAAAATGTCGCAGACCTGCCTGATGCACGATACTTGGATCCTCCATGAATAGTATCCTTGCCCGAAGTGATCGGGCTGTCCATGCTGGTAAACCCTTCAAAGGCATCGCTGTCTTCACTAGTCATAATGCTGCCAGTGACCCTAACAGAGGAATCTTCCGCTTCGAAATTAGAAGTTTCAGCGAGAGAGGCAAGATTTCCTGATATTTTAATACCTTTAAGATCATCCTTAAATTTAAAAGCATCCGCATCTACGTCTTCGTTTTTAGCCATTTTCCTAGAACCAAAAGCTCCACTACTTTCGCCATCACCCCAACCATCCCCAAAGTCGTCACCATCGCCAAAAGCAACGGAGGGATCTGGCTCATCCATTTCTGGCACGGGGATGGCGGTGTCGGATGATGTGTTGGATGCAATTACCTTGGCCATGGAGGAGCTGAGGGCGGATGGTTTATGCTCGATGGCACGAGCCATGGATCGTTTTTTAAGACTGTGATGGGCGATGCTGCTTTCTTTGCTTGCCTTCTTCTTGCCTGCACTCCGTAGGCCGAGCGCGGGAGGAGCTACTACCTCTTCAACTACCGCCACCCGCGACCTTCTTGATGATCGGGAAGCTGGCGCTTCTTTTCTGAAAAGTCTATCGTCCGATACTTTATCGGAAGGCGCTGGAACAAGGTCTTCTTCGTAAGCGGCCTGATAGGAAACAACTTCGGTAGTGAAGCGATCTTCTGATACCTCAACACGCATAAAATAAAGCACAAAAGAAACTGCCAGACAGGCCGCAATCCCGATGACAGAGCGCCATTGCGTGCGGGTGATGACACTCGACTGACGACGAGTAGACTCTGGCTTTTTGGAAAAGGTGCGGCGGAGCTCGGCTCGGCGATCACCCGACAGTTGCCAGTTTTCGTCTTTCTCCGACTTGACGGTTTCCCCCAGAAGGTCATGCATCGCTTCCATCCGACGGCGGAAGATTTGCAGTTCGGGTTGCTCTTGGATGATACGTTCGAGTTCATCGACATCGAACTCACCCACCTCCCCGAGCACAAGGGCGGTGATCCGCGCTTCGAGTTCGGGTTCAATGTAAGTATGGAGATCGTTGGACATGGTGGATGGGAATTAGGAAATTGTTATTTGGAAATTGAGGAGAGTGTTACCCCCGACTCGAGGTGATGCCGGATTTTTGAAGGGCTTGGGAGAGGTGTTTGAGCACGTGGTGAAGTTTGTAGCCGACGGTGCCGGCGTTGAGTTTGAGGTTTTTGCCGATGTTTCCATAGCTGAGTTCGTCGTGGTATTTGAGTTGAATGAGTTTGCGGTCGGCGGCGGGGAGTTCTTCGATGAGAATTTTAAGAGTGCCCATCGCTTCCATCCTGCCGAGCTGTTCATCGGGTTTGTCGTTGGGGCTGGGATTGCTGTCGGATTCTTCACTGAGGGTTTCGCGTTGGTGTTTTCGGAGGTAATTTAGGCAGAGGTTGCGGGTCGCTCGGTAGAGCCAGGCGCGGGGGGTGGTGATATCTTTCCAGTGTTTGTGCAGCTTGAGGAAGGCGTCTTGGACGATTTCCTCCGCCACCTCACGCCTAGCCACCATGCCGTAGGCGTAGCGCAGCAACGGCGACTCCTCGGCACCGAAGAGGTCTTCGATGCTGGGTTTTTCCGGGATACTGGTGGAGTCTCTCACGCTGGTTGAAATGTTTGGGCGGAGCTTCACCACCTTATGTTGGGCTTGCGGTGGCATTGGTTGGCATCATGCTTTCACTCCTTAAGACACACGAGGAGAAAATTCCTTGGAAGATTTTTGTAATTTTTTTTGCATTACGTAATACACTGAAGCTTCGGTTGATCCTCCTTCGCTGAAGCTATGGCGGACAAGTTGCCTGCGGCGCTCGACAGAATTAACAGAATTAACAGAATTTTTCAGAATTTGCTCAGGCCTGCCACGTGAGGCACCGCCTTTTACGTGGCGTTGACCCATTTATTTTTAACCGCGAAATACGCAAATGCGCGAAGTTGATATGCTTGGTTTGTGGTTATGCCACTGATTACGCTGATTTAGACTGATGGTTGGTTTTTAGAGTTTGGAGTTTCCGCCATCGGCGGCCCCCTTGGCTCTTGACCAGAGGTTGCTGACCACTTATACACATTGACATGTCAACCGAGATGGAACATACAGTCGCCTCCGCAGCTTCGCTGGAGGGAACATCATTGCACACAGGAGAAAAAGTGACTCTGACCGTAAAACCTGCCCCCACTGGGCACGGATTCAAATTCAGACGTATCGATTTACCCGATCAGCCGTTCATCGATGCCGATGTGGATAAGGTGCAAACCGTAGAGCGCTCCACCACACTGGCCGAGGGCTCGGTGAAGGTGCACACCGTAGAGCACATTCTATCCGCCCTCTGTGGTATGGGTGTTGATAATGCCATTATCGAGATGGACGCCAACGAGCCCCCCATCGGTGATGGCTCCTCCCAACCTTATGTCGAGCTGATTAAAAAAGCAGGCATCGAAGAGCAGGACAAACCGCGGAAGGTTTACGAAATCCGCGAGCCTATCCACATGGAAACGAAAAATGGCTCGATCATCACCATCGTGCCAGATAAAAAATTCCGCATCTCGGTGACCAATGTCGGCCCTGATGGTCGATTCACCCAGTACTTTTCCAGCGAGGTCACTCCTGAGCTCTACGAAAAGGAAATCGCCCCCGCCCGCACCTTTGTTTACTACGAAGACGTCAAGCCACTGCTCGACAAAGGACTGATCAAAGGCGGCAGCTTGGAAAATGCTGTTGTGGTCCGTGGCGAGGAAGTGCTCAGCAAAGAGCCGATGCGCTACACCAACGAGTTCGCCCGCCACAAGGCACTGGACGTCATTGGCGACTTGATGCTCAGCGGAAAGCGCATCATGGGACACGTCATCTGCGTCAAGCCGGGCCACAGCCCGAACACCCAGATGGCATCGACCATGAAACGCGAATACCTCCGTATGCGCACCATGGTTCCTCAAGTAAAAATCCCAACAGGCGAAGCGGTCTTTGACATCAACGGCCTGATGAAAATCCTGCCACACCGTTATCCGTTCCTGATGGTTGACCGTATTATTGATTTTGAAGGCGATACCAAGTGCACCGGCATCAAAAACGTGACCATCAACGAGCCTTATTTTCAAGGCCACTTCCCCGATCACCCTATCATGCCTGGCGTGCTTCAGGTTGAGGCGATGGCACAAGTTGCCTCGGTTTGCGTGCTCCGTTTACCTGAACATGCTAACAAAATCGGTTACTTCATGAGCGTGGATAAAGTGAAATGGCGCAGGCCCGTCTTGCCTGGTGACACCTTGTTTATCGAGGCTGAAATCATGAGCGTTCGGCGCGATATCGTCTCCGCTAACTGTCGATGCCTCGTCAACGGTGAAGTTGCCTCAAGCGCCCAACTCAAGGTAGCTCTGACCAAGCGATAAGCTTGCTGGCAGACCTTCAAACACCCTCGTTCATTTCCACTAAAAACATGATTCATTCCACCGCCATCATCGATCCCGCTGCAGAGATTGCCTCCGACGTTAAAATCGGACCCTACTGCGTGATCGGGGCCAACGTCAAGATTGGTGCCGGTAGCGTGCTGAAGTCCCATGTTGTGATCGAGGGCTATACCAGCATCGGAGTGGAGAACACCTTTTTCCCATTTGCGGCCATTGGTCATCTCACCCAGGATATGAAATATGCGGGTGAACCCACTGCGTTAGAAATTGGCGACCGCAATACATTCCGGGAAAACACCACCATTCATCGAGGCACCACTGAAGAAATCCCAACACGGATTGGCGACGACAACCTCTTTCTCTCCTACTCCCACGTCGGTCACGAATGTCACGTCAGAAACAACTGCATCCTCTCCAACAATGCCACCCTTGGCGGGCATTGTGAGGTTTTCGACTACGCCATCATCTCCGGGCTTTCCGCCGTGCATCAGTTCTCCCGCATTGGTGAGCATTGTATGATTGGTGGTTGCTCACGCATCCCACAGGATGTGCCCCCGTTTACGATTGTAGAGGGCAACCCAGCGTCCGTGCGCGGTATTAACCTTATCGGGCTTCAGCGTCGTGGATTTTCAGATGAAACTCGCAAAGCTCTTAAAACGGCCTACAAAAAACTATTCCTCAAGAAAAAAGGGAACCTCACTCTCATTTTGGATGAGTTTGCTGAGCACGAAGTGGCGAGCGATGCCTCAGTCGCCAAGCTCATCGAGTTTATCCGTTCCAGCGAACGCGGAATCATCCGGTAACCGCCTGCGGCGGAATTGTGAATGATGAATTATGAATGGTGAATTCATATCCTGATTATTTGGGTTGATTCGCGATAGGCAGTCGGAGACTAGAAGTCTCCACTCCATATTTCACAGCTAATCTGCGCATTGATCAATTTTACGCTCGATGGTTTTTGAAAAATCCTTGAGCATGTCTTGGCTGACTTGCGAGTTTTCTTCATGACAGGTTAGACATGCGCCGACGCGGAGTATTTTCTGCTGCTCGCTAAGATTGAATGATCTGGCGTGAGTACGGGTGGCATTTTTCTTGTCCGGGGATTTTTGTAAAAATCCAATCCAAGCATCGAGCGGAAGTCCGTCTTCTTTCCAAAGGTTGAATTGCGGCTTGAATGACCATTGTCGCTTCTGTTTTTCGTAGGTCATCTCCCCTCTTCCATATCCAAGCACCACGGGATTATTGTGACAGCCTTTGCAGCTCTGCCCCTTGGCGGCGATCGTGTGGGCCGAAGTAGGCGCGTATAAGCGATGGTGCGATACATCGTTCTTTTTCCCTGAGAATCCGGACTGATCCAAGGTCATTATCATTCCTGGGATGAAGGTTCGTATTTTTCGATCCCCCTCTTTCTCCACCACTCCAAGGGCTGGATACTCCGCAAAAAAGTGAGCCCCTTCTTCCTGCCATGACCCCATCTTGTCGCGATTGGATAAAAGGTCATAGCTTTCCTGAGTGGTATTGTAGTCGGTGTGACAACTGATGCATTGCGGCGCCCACTTGGTGTGGCAGGCACTGCAGGTGATGTCCGCGTGCGCCCCTCCCTGAGTGCACTTGGAGCTAGGGGCTGTTAGTTTAAATGATTTGCCCGTGTTTTTCCCGATCATCATCCGCTCGTTCTCTTTGTTGAGAAATACGTTGATCAGGGCAGCATTGGATTTTTGACTCACTACAAAGCGATGACTCGAGTCGATGCCTCTACGTTTGACGATCCGTTTGGACTCGTCATCGAGTCTATCAAAGTTGACTGTCGTTGCTTTTTCTTGGTTGTGGCAGTCGCGGCAATCGGCCTGGACGGCATCTTCCTGGTGCGCGAAGACGCCATACCCCATGACATCCAGCGAGCTATGGCAATCGATACAATCCAGTCCTTTGGCGTGGTGTACATCGTCTTGGATGTAGGTAAAAACGCGGTTGTCTTCGAGGAGACGTAGGTTCTTTTTACCCGCCATTTCACTGGGTTTGAGTTGAGTTTCGTGCCAGCCTTCGTAGTTGGTTGAGAGTCGGCCCGAGCGACTGTGACAGCCGAAACAATGGTCGTTAGTGACGTGGAGAGAAAGCGACGGGTGAACGGTCGGTAGGATCTTCTTTTCATACCGGTGGTAATCTGCGTGGGCTTTTTTAGCCTCGGGGCTGTAGTTAAGGTGGCAGGCGTTGCATCCGCCACCTCGGGTGAGTTCAGAGACCGGCCCCGTTTCTAACTTGTCATTTCCAAGATGACATGAGGCGCAGAGATTCCGCAGATGGGTATCGGCGGCAGAGGTGCCCAGCGCTTTGATGTCATGGAGGCCGTCTAGGGTAGCGATCTCGCCGAAAACGTATTTATCCACCCCTACGACACCGCTCATGGTGTTCATCAGTGAGTATTTCACGCGAATATTGGTGCCGACATGACAGCCTGATGAGCTACAGGTCAGAGCGGCATCTGAGAGGTTGCCGGGAATGACGATCATGTTGTCGTGGGCTGCTTCTTTATTTTCTGTGTTGGAATTTCCCAAATGACAGGAGACGCATCCTATTTTTTCAGGATTGTGAGAAGCGGTGAATCCGGTCATGCCGGAGTGGCATGTTAGACAAGATTCTTTGGGGGCGGCCTCAGGCGCTGAAACCTCCGAAGAAGAAGGTGAGCTTGGATTTTCTGTATAGTGAAGCGCCCAGAGAATCACGAGAATGGCTCCGATGGGAAACAGGTATTTGAGACGTTGGGTCACGAGGGTAATTTAGCAGCCTTCGCGGGCTTTGCGCTTTTTCTTTTTCGGCGCGGCTCCTGAGGGTGCAGGTGGTGGCGTGGGCGCTTTGCGGATAGTCTTGGAGCCATCGTCACCTTGTGCTTCTCCTCCAAAGTGTTTGGCGACAGCTGCACGTTTGGCGAAGGCTTCTTGAGCGGCTTTTCTGGTATCGGTGGGTTTCGCCGGATAGAGCACGTTGTCCATCCAGGACTTCAGTCCTCCGTCGATACTTCTGACAGATTTGTATCCGCGAGCTTTGAGAATAAACCATGCCTTGGCCGTAGCTTCTCCGTTGTCGGAGTAGATGACGATATTTTCGTTGCGTGGGAGGTCAGCAAAGTCATCAGAGTTGATTTCCATGTTGAGGGCACCGGGGATGAAGTAAGTTGCGTATGCCTTGGAAGCGCGAACATCAATGAGTAAGATATCGTCATCTCCACGGATAATGCTGTCAGCGAGGTCTTCAGCTTTCACTTTATCTGCGGAAGTCGCAGAAATGCGGGCGAGCTCTGTGGTATCAACATTCACCTTGGTGCTACCGTAAGGGCTACCGAGGAATAGGCCGATGAAGCCTGCACCGAGGAGTCCGAGCATGATGATGCGAGATGTGTTGAGCAGCGATGAGCTATCCGAAAGAGCGGGAGTCCCTTGCTCTTTGCCTGAGAGTTTTCTCTCGGCCCATTCTGCGGCGATAAATCCACCGACAGCCATGAGAACCACAGCGAAGACGAGGATGCCGTAGGGGATGCCAGTGAGCTTATCGAGTGTGATGACGCTAACATCCTCCGGCTTCACCCAGTCTTTGATATCCATGAAGATCTCACCGTAGAAGAAGAGACCGCCCATCACACCTGCGAGGAAAACCAAAGCATCGATTTTACCCGTACCCAAAGCGGCGACTGATGTGCCGGGGCAGTAGCCGCCGACGACAAAACCGACACCGAGCAAAAGACCTCCGACGATCTGAGGCACCAAAATCGTATCGGTTTTATAAATGAGGTTGATATCGAGCACACCGAAGACGGAAAGGAAGTAAACTCCAACCATCGCGGTAACGATGGCGGTAAACATGACTTTAAAAACGGCGAGGTCTTTGAAGTAGAACTGGGCGGCGAGTTTGCGGCAGCTGCCGAAACCTGCACGTTCGAGCACAAAGCCAAAAACGATGCCGATGATAAGGGCGACAATTAAGCCTTGTTCAAAACCTCCGCTGAGGAGGGGCTCAAATTTAAAAAGTGGAAAATTCATAGTCGTAAAAAAATTAAGTTGTTTCGTGAAGTGTTAGTGATTAGTTCCATTGCTTTCTCATGAACCAGGCGAAGGCATAGGCTCCGCCAAAGACACACATCATGTAAGCCCAGCTTCCTGCGTTAAGCAAAGCTCCCCCGGTAAGTGCCTGGCCACTGGTGCAACCGAGTCCCATTTTAGCACCAACACCCATGATGGCTCCACCGATAAGGGCAAAGATCAAACGATTCCGCGTGGTTGCATTCGGTCCTTTTTCGATGGTGAACTTGAGACGTTTGGAGAGTGCTCCAGAGAGGAATCCACCGATGAGCACGCCGACGACTTCAAAGAGGAGCCATGACTTGAGTGGAGCTCCACCGTTGAGGTAGCCGGTGTAGTAATCGTTACCCACAATGTGGTCGGGAGCGACGACATTCAAGACGTAAGTGAGCACGCTGTTAAATGCGCCGGATGCGCCGAGACCACGGCCCATCACGACAAAGGCCGCGAGAAGAACGAGTCCCAGAATAAATCCCCACAGATACGGGTTTCCGTATTTGGTGGGTTGGGTAGTGGTGGTGTTTGACATAGTTTAGTTAGTTTGAAGTTGGTTTTTAGAACTTAGAGTTTAATGATTACCAGTGGCTGGCTTGTCCGGCGTAGAGGATGATGAATCTAAGTGCAAGTCCACCTCCGAGGACCATGATCGCAGGGATCAGGTTCTGTTGGATACGATGTTTACTCTGCAAAAATTGGAGAAGCAGCGGGACGAGGATTCCGAGGATGACGACGAAACACCAGAAGGCTGCGGCGTAGGATCCAGTGAGCAATAGCTGGGCGGCATCCTGGGCAACCTGGCTGGATGAAATCAGACCGATGAAAAACAGGCAGATTACTCCGAACTCCATCATTAGAACGACGTTGTCGAGTTTGGTGAGTTTGTGGTCTTCTCCGGATTTGGGACGGAGCCAGATCACACACATCGACAGAAGCTTCATGCAGGGACGCTGCTTTTTAGCATCCTCTTCATTTTTCCCCGTGATCTCCGTAAGGATATGCATCAGGGCGGCACCGGCAGAAAGTCCGGAGAGCAAGAACAGTGGTCCAAGCAAGGCACTGTTCCAAAGTGGCCGAGCACTGAGTGCACTGAGAAGAATCCCGGTGTAAACTCCCACACTGATTCCGACTCCCATATTGAGCCATCCGAGCGCGCTCATGAACTTCGGCTGCCTGAAGAAATCGATTACCTTATCGAAAGTGGGTTTAAGGCCGGGGACAAGCTTGGTGAGGAAGGGCATCGACTGCGGAATGCCCACCAAGGTGGACACCATCAGAATCGGGTAAACCAGCATCAAAATCCACGACCCCCAAGACATCGGAGACGTGGGCTCGAATGTCAGGAAGAGTCGCCAGACATACAGCGGATTTTCCAGATCAAGGAGCAGGCAAAGCATCCCTGCGGAAATCAAACCCATGCTGAGCAGCGGGGTCGTCAGGAAATGGCCTTTGGCACCTTTTTTATCGATTTGATCACGGAGCATGTGATAGCCGGACAGGATCATCAGTCCGGCGACGAGGCCTCCAAGGAAAAGGTAAACAGGCAACTCCCATCCCCACACATGAAAGTGCGGTTCAATCATGGGATTGTTTCTGGTGTTGGTAAATTCTATCAATTCGGGATTCATAACGTGTGCTCAAGTTAGGTAGTAAATGGCGGGTTTCGTTCCGGCCTCCGGAAGCAGGGAGTGGTGATTTTGATTTTTACGCAGGAGTTCACTGACCTCGCTTTCGGGATCGTCGAGATCTCCGAAGTGCATACAGTGGGTCGGGCAGACCGACACGCAGGCTGGATTTTTCCCTTTTTCCACACGGTGGATGCAGAACGTGCATTTGTCCGCATAGCCGTCCGGGTGGATGAAGCGAGCATCGTAGGGGCATGAGGCTAGACAGGCTTTGCAGCCGATACATTCATCGTGGTTGACGAGCACCACGCCGCCACGATCGTGGACGTGACTGGCTCCCGTTGGGCAGCAATCCACGCATGGTGGGCTGTCGCAGTGATTGCACCGCTCGGTGCGGATCTCCATGCTCAGATCAGGGAATTTCCCTTTCACTGTGGTAGTAATCCAATCGCGGCAGTATCCTTCCGGGACGTTGTTTTCTGTTTTACATGCAACGACGCAATCCATGCATCCCACACATCTTTTGGTATCAATGACCATTCCATATCGAGCCATAATTATTCTCCTGTTTCTAAGGTTACAAAGTTAACATTCATTCCTGTGCCGCCCATAATGGGATCGGTTTTATATTTAGTGACCAAGGTGGCGTCAGAGGCACCTTTGCCAAAAGCTTTTTTCAGCCCCCGCGCACTATGGCCGAAACCGTGCACCATGAAGACGCAGTCTTTACGGATTCGATTCGTGACTTTGACTTTCACCTTGAAGCTGACGATCCCATCCTGGTTTTTCAGCTTAACGTAATCGTTAGACGTTAAACCGTAGCGACGCGCAACGGCGGCATTCAGCCAGACTTCGTTTTCCGGCATCATCTCATGAAGAAGCGGGTTGGTCTGAGTTTTCGCAAAAGTGTGCACCGGGGCGCGTCCGAATAGCAGGTGGAAACTTCCAGCGGGAAGTGGATCCGGCGCCGTGTATTTCGGCACGGGATCAAATCCTTTTTCCTTCAGCGCATTCGAGTAAAAGTTGATTTTATCCGTGTCTTCACAGAAGAGCATCTCGACCTGGGCCTCAGGGTCGTCGTTACCCTCTTCCTTCATGTAAATGGGCCCTTTTTCTCCGAGGATAATTCCTTCAGTGGTCAGCTTTTCCCAATCGAGGCCTGCACTTTTCACCCGAGTCTGAAGATACTCCTCCATCGTTTTCCATGGGTAGTAATCACCGAGACCTAGCTTAATGGCAAGCTCGCGACCAATCCACCAGTTAGGCTTTTGGTCATCCGGAGCATCCACGATCGGTTGCCGGATCGTCACGTAGGGCTGCTCACGGAAGGCGCCGACGGAGAGTTCATCGTGGCGCTCGAGGTAGGTGCTCTCAGGAAGCACCACATCGGCCCATCCAGCAAGCTCGCTTGGAACGATGTCGCAGACGACAAGAAGATCGAGTTTTTTGATCGCCTCGATGGTCATCCGGGTATCGGGAAGGCAGGATAATAGGTTGGTCCCATAGGTGATCCACCCCTTAATTGGGTATGGTTTACCCGTCAGCGTGGCATCGCGCAGACCTGTGGAGAGGGTGTCGTGGGCACCATTCGCAAAGGGGAAATCATTTTCGTTAGGTCGGTCAGCCTTACGGTAATTACCTTCTGGGTATTTTTTCGAGTAGGGATACTTCGGCACGGACATCTTATCGGCGTGCGTGTAAAAGCCACCTTTCCTCCCCCAACTTCCGAGCAGACTGTTGAGCAGTGCGATGGCGCGACTGCGTTGGGTGTCATCCCCATTCCAAGTAACGTGGCGACCGGGGTGGACGAGCGTGGCCGGAGCGGTCATCGCCATCTGGCGGGCCGTCTTGCGGATGACATCGGGCTCGATGCCCGTTTGGATAAATGCCCACTCCGGTGTGTATTCTTCCATTTCTGCCTCAAAGGCCTCAAAGCCGAAGCCGTATTTCGCAACGTATTCTTTGTCGTAAAGCTCCTCTTTTACCAGAACATGCATCCAAGCCAGGATGAGAGCCATATCCGTGCCCGGCTTAATCGGCAGGTAATCTTTCGCCTTGCTGGCCGCCACGGAATAGCGCGGGTCAACGACGATGATATGAGCGCCGTTGCCAATGGCGTGGGCAAATTCCTGCACCTGTGTGTTGTGCATGTTTTCGCCTAGGTGAGATCCGATCAGGACGACGGTCTTGGCATTCTTAATATCGGTGCGCTCATGGGCACCAATTTCATCACCAACAGTGAGGACAAACCCAATTTCGCGAGGCCCTCGGCACTGCGCGTAGGATGGGGCCGCGATATTGTGAGAGCCATACGCTTTCAAGGTATGTTTGAAAAATGATCCACCCACGCCGTGGCTAAAGAGAGCCATCGACTCCGGGCCGTGCACCTCTTTGATTTGATTCATCTTCTTGGCGATAAATGTAAGCGCTTCATCCCATGTGACTTTTTTCCACTTGTCCTCTCCTTTTCCACCAACACGCATCAGCGGGTGAGTCAGGCGGTCTTTATCGAAGTGGGCACCGATACCTCCGGTCCCGCGTGGGCAGAGTCGCCCATTACTTATTGGGTCATTGTCGTTGCCTTCAATTTTTGTCAGGACACCATCCACCACCGTCGCCACTGCTGCACATTTCCAGAAACAAACATCACAGTATGTCGGAATGAGTTTCGTTCCTTTTTTAGCGGGATCGATATCAGGTTTTTTCGAACACTGGGTGAGCAGGGTCGATGCGCTTGTGGCCGCCATCGTGGCTGCGGAGATTTTTAGAAAGTTGCGGCGGTTAATCGTTTTCAAAATAGAGGAAAGTTAGGTTTTTGATTCGTTCAGGTGCGCTCGGTATGACTGAGCTGGGGAATCGCACAGGACTCTTTGGAGTTAAATTCCTTGTGCAGAAATGAAATGAGATGCGCCACTTTTTCATCGGCGATCGAGTAGAGGATCTGCTTTTTATCCCTCCGATTTTTGACGATACCGCCCATGCGGAGGATCTTAAGCTGCTGCGAAATGTTCGACATGGTTCCCACTCCGATAACATAAGCGATGTCCTGTACACAAGCTTCACCGTGCATGAGAGTGCACACAATGCGGAAACGAGGCTTGTTCGATAGCATATGAAACAGCTCAGCCAATTGCTCACAGGTAACTTGCCCGTTTTCAAATTCGGCTTTGATGGTATCGAGTTCGGATTGCGTCATGATGGAAGGGCTGCTCTTCGGGATTCATCATATTAACAATTGTTAAAGTGTCTACGCGCCGATTTTGATACGTTGCGCATATTTTGCTATCTCCATTTTTTTTTGACCTTTGTCCACAGCCCTCCCCTTCCTTCAGAGGGGTCCAAAGTCTCTTTTTATCCTATCAATAATAAGTATTGATCTCTTTCAAAATCCTGTTAAAATTCCCCCTGTTATGATAAAAACAGCAATGACACTACTAGCAGGTCTCGCCCTTGCCGCATCGGCACAGGCGGGAGAAGATTACTCCGCAAAAGCACCAGCACCCGTCCCAGCCGCAGCACCTTGTCTCTGGACATGGTTTGCAGGTGGATCTGTTGGCTACCTCGATGACATGGATACTGAGATGTACACCCTTCACGTAGGTGTCGAGTACAAATGCCCAGACAGCTGCTGCTCACACGCCATCTACCTTGAAGCGGGTTATGCAGATCAAGATCTCTCAGGGAATTACCTTGATGGTCAATCAGTCCCCCTACGCATTGACTACGATGTGGATATCAATATGGTTCCTATCACCTTGAACTACAAGTTTGAGTGCGTCTTGACAGGCAACCTCAACTGGTACATCGGTGCAGGTGCAGGTATTGCCATTTTCAATATCGACGTGAATGATGGAGGAAACAAGTCTTCTGCTGACGAAACTGAGTTCCTTGCTCAAGCGTTCACTGGTCTTGTTTACAACTTCAGTGATGCCTTTGAAGCATTTGGTGGCGCCCGCTACCTCTATGTCACCGACAACGACCTCGACAACCTCGACGTTTATGGAGATGACTTCTTCTACGAACTCGGAGTTCGCTTCAACTTCTAATCTAAAAATTAGTTTATAAATTTACGGCCCGCTTGAATCTAGATTCAAGCGGGCTTTTTGTTTTTCGGCTAAATCCCCAGGTGACATCTTTCCGTGCAAGCAACACGCGACGCCCCCACCGATTCATTTAAGAAAGTTTAAACAAATCTTGACCTATCAACTCTATCTGCTATATCTCGATCTTCTATGAAGAAAACTGCAATAACACTACTGACAGGTCTTGCCCTTGCCGCTACGGCACAGGCAGGAGAAGATTATTCCGCCAAATCAGCTAAAGCTGTAGTCCCAGCCGCAGCACCTTGTCTCTGGACATGGTTCGCAGGTGGATCCGGCGGATATGTCACCGACGACTGGGATGAAGATATGTGGACTCTCCACTTGGGCAAAGAATACAAATGCCCAGATAGCAACTGCTCCCACAGTATTTATCTAGAGGTGGGCTATACAGACAAGGATCTCTCGGGAAATCCTTTTAGCATTGACACTAGCCAAAACAACCAATCTTTCGACCACTCCGGCGAGGTCAAGCACATTCCTTACTATGAAAGCTACGACCTCGAAATGAATATCATTCCGATTACTGTAAACTACAAGTATGAGTGCTCCCTAACAAACAATCTAAACTGGTATGTCGGTGCGGGTGCGGGCGTGGCCATTGTTGACGCCGATCTCACCCACCAAGAATCAGGAGACCCGGCCGAAAATCACAGCGATGACGACGTCGTGTTTTACGCCAATTTCTTTGCAGGAGTTGTCTACAATTTCACCCCATCGTTCGAGGTGTTCGGAGGCGCACGTTACATCTATATGGACGATCCCAGCCTTGGCAGCGACCTATCTTTTCATGGAGTCGATGACATTGCCACACTTGATGAGACTGTGTTCTTCGAGCTCGGCGGTCGTTTCAACTTCTAATCTAATTATTAGTTCATCAATCTACGGCCCGCTTGAATGTAAATTCAAGCGGGCTTTTTTACGCCCTCTTCACTCGTGATTTCACGATACTCACGACAACCCAGCCCATCATCAGCCAAGCGAACCAATCGCCGGCAAGTGCATAGAGCGTGACCACGCCATGTTTAGGCGCATAAGCGTGGCCGTAGAGTGTATCTTGCGTAAAATGGCTACCCGCATCATTCTCGATCACCTGCCGCTCACCTGTCACGGGGTCGTAGAGGCTGCCTGAGACTGAGATGATGGCACTGACGCCGGTATTGGCAGCACGCACCATCGGCCGGCGCAACTCGATCGCTCTGAAACGAGCATTGGCCATGTGCTGAGCTGATGCCTCGCTTTCTTTAAACCAGCCATCGTTAGTCACATTGACAATCATTTGAGGCGCGGGACGGACGAACTTCCGGGTCAATCGACCCACGGTGTCTTCAAAGCAGACACTGGGAATGATTTCGATCTCAGAATCAGACATGGGCACGACGAGGGGGTCAGTCGAGTCACCAGCCTGAAAGTTACCCGAAAAGGATTCGCCTGAGGAAAACTCAAAAAGTTTTTTAAGAAAAGTTAAATCGTTTACGAAAGGAATATACTCACCAAAGATCACTAGGTGTAATTTTCGATAGCTCTGGATGCTGGTATCCAGATTCCCATTTGGAGCTACGGCCACCAAACTATTGTACATCCTCCCCCCCAATTTTTGTGAAGCTCGCTGGCCATCCCAGTCGGCTTCCACTTCGTTCATTCCCGCAATCAAAGTGAAGTATCCAAGCGGGCGGACTTCTTGGTTCAGCATGTGCCGCACGCTATCGTAAACTAAGTAACCCTCCAAATTTTCAGCAAAGTAAAGCGGCACCGGCATGGCACTTTCCGGCCAAATCACCAGATCTGGAGTTTGGAGCTCAAGAGGTTCATCCGGATGCTCTCGCATTTGTTGCTCGGCACTGATCTCCAAATCCTCAATCGCCTGAGTGGTAGCATCTGCATAGCCTTGAATAATTGCAGCTCCCTCCCGAGGATCCCACTTCATATCCTGAGGGATATTTTGCTGCACTAGCAAAATGCGGACGCGCTCCATTTCCCAGTCTCTCACCTCCTTCAGTCGCCACACACCATAACAAAACTGCACCGCTAGCAATAAAGCCGCCACGCCAAAATCCAACCGAGGCTTCAGCCGCCCGGTCTTCGCCTCGTGCATCAATCTCCGTCCTGTCTGAATGAGAACCGCCCCAAAAAATACAGGGGTAAATGCCAGCCCGGTAACCCCTACCAACTCTGCGCCCTGAGCCAGCACGGGGGTGTCATGAAATGCAACACCCAGACCATTCCAGCCAAAACCCGTAAACACCCACCCACGCAGCCATTCCAGCCCCACCCATGCCGCAGCATTGATCGAGGCGAATTTGAGCGAACTCATCGAATCCGTTAATGCGCCGCCCAACAGGCCTGACTTATTTCGGCCTGCCAGTTTTTTATCGATCGCCTTCTGGATATTCCCAGCACCTTCACCAGCCTTCGTTGATTTCAAATCCCGTTTTTTCCACGGATTCCCTACACTCACTGCGATCATCCCCCAGAGGCCGAAGTAAAGCGCGAGAAAGGCACCCAAAGCGATCGCACCAAGCCCACTGACAGTCCAGAGCCACTTCAGGTTAAGCAGCCAGAAAGCCAATCCTGATAGATAACCGAGAGTAAAGCCGTATCGTTTTTTCTCCCCCCGCCAGATCGCGGGAAGCAGAGGTAATATCCAGACCCAGATCAACCCTGATAGATTCCATCCAGGAAAGCATAACGACAGCAGCACCCCACTTACGGGTGCCGCCAACCATGGCCAAAAAACCTTCTTTTTTTTCTCTTCTTGCAGACTCATTTGAAAACCACGAAATACAGAAAATATGGAGTGGAGACTTGTAGTCTCCGGCCTCCTGTCGTGCGTCGTGCGGGCTTGGTATTTAGAGTTTAGTTTTTGGAGTTTAAACGACCATCCGCACCTTGGCATCCGCCTCAAGTGCCACCCAAAGCGATTCAAGACTTGCGCTAACTCTGTCTTTGCTCGCCTCTAAATCCGAAGCTCCTGGAGCATCTTTGCCAAAGAGGTAGTATTTGATTTTTGGCTCGGTCCCCGATGGACGCACCGCGCAGGATCGACCATCTGCCAAATCAATGATCAACATCCCCTCTTTCGGAAAGGTATCACCCTCGGCATCTTCAAAGTCACCTGTGGCAAAATCACGCACGCGGCTCACATCCACACCGTCAAGAGAGGTGGGTGGATTTTCAGAATACGAGGCGGCGAGAGCTTTAATGCTAGCCGCACCATCAGCCCCTTCCATCACCATGGCTTTACCCACTTCCAAGTGGTAACCAAACTCTCGATAAAGATCATCAAGCAGAGCGGCCAGGCTCTTGCCTTCACTCTTCGCAAAAGCAGCAAGCTCAGCAAACATCACCGCCGCCCCATTACCGTCTTTATCGCGGATGGTATCGGTGCCGAGGTAGCCGTAGCTTTCCTCACCACCAAAGATGAAGTAACGTGAATACTCAAGACGTAACGCGCGGCTCTGCTCAGGAGTCAGTGAGCGGTAGTCTCCCTTTTTATCCGCCGGAATGGCGTCTTCGTATTTTTGAAGTTTAGCCGAAATGTATTTAAACCCAGTGAGAGTATCGACGAGGCCAACACCGTATTTTTCGGCAATCGCTGTCTGAAGCTCGGTGGTAACCAATGTTTTGATCAACACGGCACGGTTGCGGTTAGAATCGGTGATCACACCTTGCTCAAAAAGTGTCTTAGTCCTGTACCAGGCCATCAGCGAGCCAATCTGGTTACCAGTGAGAAGTTGCATTTTTCCTTCGTCATTTCTCACCGCTACGCCCATGCGGTCGCAGTCAGGGTCGGTGCCGATGACAATCTCCGCTCCCTCTTTCTCCGCCAACTCCATGGCCATCGCCAATGCCGGGGCGTTCTCTGGGTTCGGTGATACCACCGTGGGGAATCGTCCGTCCTGAATATCCTGCTCAGGCACCGTCAGAACATCAAATCCTAACTCGGTGAGAAGAGGCACAATACAGTGGCCACCTGTGCCGTGGAGGTTGGTGAACACCACCTTGGTGCCGCCACCTTCCAAAAGCTCAGGACGAAGAAGTTGGCTTTTGGAGTCGTCCATATACTGACGGTCCATCGCATCGGCCAAGATGTTCAGAGTGCCTTGCTCGGATTCAGGAACGCACTCATAAGCTTCGCTCACAATAGCATTCACCTCTTCAATCACACCCGTGGCCTGTGGCTCCACCAACTGCGCACCCTGATTAAAATAAGCTTTAAATCCATTGTCATGGGCGGGGTTATGACTCGCGGTCAACACCACTCCGGCGTCCGCATTGAGAGCTCGAATGGCGTAGGAAATTTGCGGCGTGGCCCGAGGCCCGTCGAAGAGATAAACATCGCAGCCCAGATCCGTGCAAACTTTCGCGCAGAACTCGGCAAAATCGCGTGAAAAATGGCGGGTATCGTGACCGAGCACAAACGATGGCTTCCGGTCCTGCCCCGTTTCCGCCAGATAGCACTTGAGATAAATCACCATGCCACGGATGGCGCGGCTGAGATTGTAGAAATTCATCGATGCCGTGCCCACGCAGGGATGCTCGGGCCGCTCATTCGGCCCGCCTACCCCTTGCTCAGCCGCCGTGATCACCTTACCAATCGTCCGCCCACGCAGACCACCAGTGCCAAATGCCAGGGTTTTAAAAAATCGATCGTTGAGTTCATCCCAAGCTCCCTGGTCAAGAAGCTCAGTGATGGCGGACTCTGCCACAGGACTCGTCGTGCCAGCCAATAGGGCCAAAACATTATCGCGTGATGAGGCAAGCAAGTGCCCCTCAGCCACCGCACTATTGAGAGAAGATTGAATATCAGACATTTCGGCTGGATGATACGCACGAAAAATGACATTGCAACCCCCGTGATGAGTCAAAACCTACAGAATGCGCTGCAAAAACGAACCTCCACCTTGGGATCAGAAACCAACGCCCTGCGCCTAGTGGATGGAGATGGCGATGGACTTCCCGGTATTTTTCTCGACACCTTCGCCGACCGCTGGGTCGTCTCGACTCGCGACCCCCACCTTCCCACTGAAATCAAAGCGTGGCTCAAGCAACAAGGACACAGCACCTACTGGAAACAACTCGACCAACACGAAAAAGAAAGCCCGAGCCACATCGCAGGGCCACCCCAAAAGGACGCATTCCTCGCCTCAGAAAGTGGCGTCCGCTACCGGATCGACTTCCAAGCCGGCTACTCTCAGGGGATTTTCCTCGACCAGCGCCTCAACCGCCAGCGCGTCCGAGAGCACTCCGCCTCAGGAAAAACCGTCCTCAACACCTTCGCCTACACCGGAGCCTTCTCTGTCTGCGCCGCCC
Source organism: uncultured Verrucomicrobiales bacterium (assembly GCA_964398555.1). Taxonomy (GTDB): domain Bacteria; phylum Verrucomicrobiota; class Verrucomicrobiia; order Verrucomicrobiales; family Akkermansiaceae; genus Oceaniferula. Next base: position 2,041 of record CAYNNY010000015.1, on the reverse strand, counting down.
TCGGGGGTGAAAATGGAGGAGCCACCACCACCACCACCCTCGACCTCTCCCAAGTCTATCTCGATTGGGCCAAAGAAAACTTTCGCGCCAACGACCTCGACCCCGCCGACCACTACTTTTGTAAAGGAGACACCTTCCACTGGTTAAAGCGCTTCGCCCGCCAAGGCCGCGGCTTCGACGGAATCATCCTCGATCCCCCCACCTTCTCCCGCGATGACAAAGGTAAGGTCTTCCGCGTTGAAAAAGACTACCATCGGCTCGTCAAACTCGCCTACGCCTGCCTCGCCCCCGGCGGATGGATCCTCTGCTGCACCAACTGCCGCAAACTCGACCCCCGCGACTTCGCCCAAATGGTCCGTCAAGGCGCGCCCGGCTGCCAAGTCACCCCCCTGCCCATGCCCCCGGAATATACCGGAGAGAACTATCTTAAATCACTCTGGGTGGAGAAAAAGTGAGCCGATTTGACCAGCTGACAGAGGCGCAGCATGGGCAGAATTTCGAGGCTTACCCTTGTAAATATAAACCAGCCACCTAACGTAACCTCATCAGTATGAGAATATTTATCCACATCGCCATCCTTATTATCTCAGCTCAATCGATCGATGCAGCGCCAGATAAGATGGAAATGCTCACGAAAGAGTTACAACAAAACCCGCAACTATTTGATAAAATTACTATTCAGGTCCCCGATCAACCTACTGATTTTCAAGTTGAACTAGGTAAAACCACACTCACTCTCCCCAACGGCGACGAATTTGATGGATTTAGATTCACCGCACCCAAAGACTCTCATAGCCAAGATTTCACATGGTATTTCAATGCCCCCAATGAATGGGGTCACTGGTATATCAGCCCAGTCCAAGGCGAACTCAAACCAGCTTTTAAAAGTTGGCTAGATGCTGACAAACTTTACCGCAAACTCGATAGCACCTCTTCAGTTAACCGCCTTCGTGTTTTGCAGACGCTCGGAGCGGGCTATTTCACAGATGGTCACGAATATATTATCTGGTTTCGCCACGTCGAAGAAGGAGGGGGCACCAAGCTGGCAGGGCGCTTCATCTTTGGTAAAATTGAAAAGAAAAATGACTACGCTGAACTAGAAAAAACGCTACAACTGAGACCTCACGCCGCCCCCGCGCAGGTAAAATCACTCAAATCAAGGGGAGGAAACATACTTTTGGACAAAACGTTTTTTAAACCAAGCTACGCAGCCAACCGTATCAACTCAGTCTTTTTTTCACTCCGTCACAGTAAGCGCATGAAAGGTGGATTTTTTATCACTATGCAAATTACGGTTCCCCCATGTGACACGGAACCCTCTTACGCTCAGATCCGAAAAAAATATGGTGCTGCTGACTTCATTCAAACCAGTGCCGAAGCCGACCAAGTCAGAAAACATGCTGGCGGCGACCTCGACGAGGAAGGCGAGAACTCCATCACTACGTATTATTACGATTATTTCGGATTTAAGGTCGCAACAGGCGACAAGAAAGAAACCATTTTGGGCGTGGTAACACAGGCCAATAACTTCTCCACACTACGTAATAAATCAGTGGAAGCATCCTACGGACAAATTTCAATGAAGAATCTGACTGTTCTACATAAAGGAGATCAGGAAGTCGGCAGACTCTACTATTTTTTAGAAGGAGGTAAAAAACCACTCTGCACACTGGAACCACCCGTAGGAAAATACCACCTAGGCCAAAAAATCTTGGAATACCTCGGAAATGAAAAATGGCTTTGGATCACGCTTCATGAAGATGGCTCCACGGCTCGCACAGTGCCCTTCAGTCAACACCTCATGAACGGAAAGGCTCAAGGGGTTTACTCCAACGAAAAACCCAGCTTTACTGCCCACTACCTCAATGGTGTTCTTGATGGTAAAGTCATCCAATATTCAGAAGAAGGCGAGATCACAAGCGAGAGCATCTTCAAAAAAGGCCAACGCATCGATGAGTAATATCTGATCGAAAACATCAACTCCGACCCCTCATATTTTTCTTCCTACTACGTAGGAAAGGCGTCATTCTAGAAAATTTAG
>CAYNNY010000014.1:19162-32151 GCA_964398555.1 uncultured Verrucomicrobiales bacterium | reverse complement strand
TAACCATAAACACCTACACCGTCTTCTGGGAAATGGCATCCAAGATGCCCTCAATGATGGGCACCCCAGCGTATTTCTCCTTCAGCTTCATCGCGGCCCTCTGCCTTAAGTTCAGAAGCATTCATAAAAGCCATGGCCCCGCCTTCAGACTTTTCGGCAAATACAGTAAATAATGAGATCCCCCCGAGGCCTCAATGGGTCCTACAACTTCTCCCTGCGGATAGGACAACCATTCCAAGTTTATCGCCGCCTCTGATGCCTCCGACGGCAACTCCTTTTTCAACCTAACCTCGATAACTTCGACATCAGATGGGATCGATCATTATGGCCAAAGCAACAGAGAAAATGGTATAAACAAATCGCTCGCCCTGAGCAAACTACCCACCAGCCTGTTCAGGGTCCACAAAAACAAACTCTTTCATCATCTCGGGAATACGCTTGGGTCTGCCGCTGGAACTATCCACATACACCCAGTCCGTCGAACCTTGGGCGACGACCTCACCATTTCTCAAAAACTGATATCGTCTTTGACTTTTCACACGCTCCACCGTCGATATCCACGTATGAGCATCGATCTCATCGCCTAAAAAAACCGGGCGAAGATACTCAATGGTGTGTTTCCTAGCAAACCACGCAGCGCCATCCTCGGCCATCAAATCATCCACACCCCAAGTCGAGGCATGCGCCGTGGCAATCTCCTGTATCCATTCGACATACACCACGTTGTTCACATGACCATTTCCATCGATCATCCCAGAATCAATCTGGATGATTTTGTGGTAACTGTTTTTAGCCATATGGGAGAAGAAGTCATGGCTTCCGATACAAAACCAACCTATGTCTTAGGCTGATCGTCTTCCTCCTCTTCAAGAGGAGCTTTAGGCAACTTATCCACCTCATCGAGGATGTTGACCATTTGCACGCCGCGCTCGGCGGATTCGTCCGATCGGAAACTAAGAATAGGCGTGCAGCGCAGCACCACACGCTTGGCGATGCGGCTCTGAACAAGCCCCCGTTTTTTGGTCAACTGCTCAAGCACACCTCCGGGAGGCGTGCCTAAAATACTGACAAACACCTTGGCTTCGCGAAGATCATGCGTGATCTCCACGCCACTGATCGTCACAAGACAATCGCGAAATTCGAAATCTCGCTGTAGCACCGTGCTAATTTCACGGCGAAGCAGCTCGTTGATTCTATCTAGTCTCTGACTCACGGTTAAAATAATGGTTAATGAGCCACCCTCTAGAGGGTCTGCTCGACTTTTTCAAGGATGTAGCACTCGATGACATCACCTTCTTCGTATTCATCAAAGTCACCGAGACGGATACCGCAATCGATTCCCATTTTGACCTCTTCGACCTCGTCCTTAACTCGGCGTAAGGTTGACATTTTACCGTCAAAGACAGGCACTTTACCTCGCAGCACACGAGCGTGCGCCGAGCGAGTCACCTTACCGTCCTTAACAATACAACCAGCAGCGCGACCGCGCTTGACCTTGAACACCTGAGCCACCTCGGCATGACCAATAATCGTTTCGCGAGTGAGCGGATCGAGAAGACCCAGCATCGCTTCCTCCACGGTATCGATCAGTTCGTAAACGATGGAATAAAGTTTGATTTGAACACCCTCGCGCTTAGCGGCTCTGACGGCGTTGGTTTCCACCTTGGTATTAAAACCAAGCACCACCGCATCCGCAGAGGATGCCATCAAAATATCGGACTCCGTGATCGCACCGGCAGCAGCGCCGATGAAGCGCGGCTCCACCTTATCACTCTTAATTTCGCCAATCGCGTTCTGAATGGCTTGCACAGATCCCTGCATATCGCCTTTAAGGATGAGCTTGAGTTGAACTTTAGTATCACCCTGCACCATGGCCATGAGATCTTCCATGCGGCTCTTTTTAGGGCGCTGGAGTCGATTGTCGCGATTCTTCAGCTGGCGCTCTTCAGAAAGTTTTTTGGCCGCTTTTTCGTTCTTCATCTGAACGAGTTCATCACCGACGTTTGGCAACTCGGCAAAACCGATCACCTCAATGGGCATGGCGGGTCCAGCTTCCTTCACCTTCTCACCTAGGTCGTTGAGCATCATCTTCACCTTACCGGCAAAGGGTCCGCAAATGAAAGGCGTTCCTGCCTTGAGCGTTCCTGCCTGCACCATGACGGTGGCGGTTGGGCCTTTTCCAGGCTGTATCCTAGCCTCGATCACTGATGCGCGGGCATTGGCTCGTGGGTTAGCCTTGAGTTCGAGAACTTCAGCCTGCAAGGCCATCAGCGCAATAAGCTCGTCCATTCCTTGACCTGTGATGGCTGAAACTTCTACACATTCGATGTCTCCACCAAAATCCACTGGGGTCAACTCGTGCTCCATCAGTTGAGTTTTCACCCGGGTAGGATCGGCTCCAGGCATGTCACACTTGTTAATGGCAACAATGATGGTCTTTCCAGCTTTCTTGGCATGCTTGATGGCCTCAACGGTCTGTGGCATAATGCCGTCGTCGGCAGCTACAACAAGCACTACGATATCGGTGACATCCGCACCACGGGCGCGCATTTCAGAGAAAATCGAGTGACCGGGAGTATCAATAAAACTGATCGGGCGACCTTCGTGCTCTACGCGGTAGGCTCCAATGTGCTGGGTAATTCCACCAGCCTCACCCTTAGTGACGCGGCTCTTACGGACGAAATCAAGCAAGGAGGTTTTGCCGTGATCGACGTGCCCCATGAATGTGATGATGGGTGCGCGGAGCTCGAGCTTTTCCTCGGGCTCGTTTTCAACGGCCTTGGGTTCTTTGACTTTTTTCTTTTTCTTGTGCACGCCACCGCCCTTCTCACGCTTCTCGCGCTCGAAGACAAAGTTATGCATCTGGCAAAGTTTTTCAGCAATATCCGGCTCAATCGCCTGATGCGGCGCGACAAATACTTCCAGCTTGATCAAGTCGGCCATCAATTGAAACGGCTTCAGATCCATCAAGTCAGCGAGATCGCTAACGATAATCGGAGGTTTGATGGTAATTACATTTCCTTCGATGACTGGAGCCTGAGTTTCCTCGGCAGCCTCAGAGGTCTCTTCCACCTCATCAGCATCAGATGCTTTGGGATCCTTTGGTTGGGGGGAGATCAAGTCAGCGGCAATCTTGCTAGCTGCAAACTCATCACTCTTCTTATCCAGCACCTTGGAAATGGTGGGCAGTTTCTTTTGCAAACCACCTTTTTTACGAATGACGGAAGTTTTTTTCTTCTCTCCGTCTTCTTCAAAAATATCAAGTGCGGCCTTTTTCTTCTCACCAACGGTTTCCACCTTGGCGGCCTCGACACGCTGGCGCTCACGGCGCGATAGCTTCGTTGAGGAATCATCGAGAAGATCGAGAACCTCTTTGTCTTTTTTTGGTTTGTCGCTGGAATCTGCCATGCTGGATTGTGATTGGGATAGAATTGTGGGGGCTGAAAATCAGGTGATTGAAAGGGATGGGGGAAAAATATTAGATCAAGTCGGCGGCCCACTGCTTACTCAGCAGCGGGAGTGACTTTACTCAGAAGGATTTGAGCTTCCGCTTCGGAAATCTCAAGTTGCGCGGCGATGTAATCCGCTGGCATCTGAGCGACGAGCTCAGCAGTAGCTCCACCGGCGCGGAATAGCTTGTCAGCCTTCTCGGCGTCAAGCCCAAGCTGGTCACCCAAGCTGGATGCAGCGTCTTCAACACGGGCTTCAAACTGCTCGTGCTGGCTTTCGTCTTTGCTCACTTGCACATCCCACCCCATCAGCTTAGCGCTAAGTCGGGCATTCTGACCACGACGGCCAATCGCCTTGCTCAACTCATCTTCATCCACGGTAACGGAGACGACTTTGTTAGCTTCATCGAGCTTGATGGTGCGGATGTTCGCGGGCTTGAGAGCATCGACCACAAAAACAGCGGGGTCCGAGCTCCAGCGGATGATATCCACTTTTTCGTTATTGAGTTCGCGAACGATATTTTTAACACGTGCGCCACGCAGTCCGACACAGGCACCGACGGGATCGACTTTTTCGTCGATGCTCGCCACGGCGACTTTGGTGCGGTAACCCGCTTCACGAGCAATGCCGCGAAGCTCCACGGTGCCGTCCGCAATTTCAGCCACTTCGGACTCAAACAAACGGCGCACAAAATTCGGGTGACTACGGGAAAGGATGATTTCAGGTCCGCGGGCTTCGTTTTCAACAGCCACCACATAAACGCGGATGCGATCCCCTACGTTGTAATCTTCTGTGACAACACGCTCACGCGACGGGATACGACCTTCAAATTTGCCAAGATCAACCAAGACATCACTTTTCTCAAAACGACGCACCGTGCCACTGACGATATCACCAGCGCGGTCCTTGTATTCATCATAGATCATTTCCTTCTCAGCCATGCGAAGGCGCTGCATCATCGTCTGCTTTGCAGTTTGAGTCGCGATGCGGCCAAAGTTTTTAGGAGTAACGTTGAAATCAAGGCTGTCCTCGAGCTCAACTTCTGGCTTATTTTTACGGGCCAAGGAAATAGGCACTTCGTTGAACTTATCCACGTAGTCGTCATCAGCCACTACTTTAAGCGAAGCGAAAATAATGGTGTCACCCTTCTTGGTGTCGATATCAGCACGAATCTCTTCGATCGCATCCGAACCGGGAACCATCTTGCGATAGGCCGAAATAAAGGCGAATTCCAATGCCGAGAGAACTTTCTCGCGGGCGATTCCCTTTTCCTTTTCGTAATAATCAATGAGTGCGATAATATCGTTGGTCATGGCTTTGCTGGTAAAATGTGAAAAAACGGTCTAAAATCTGAGTCACGCCCTGAGACACAAAAGGGTGGGTCGAAGGACCCACCCCCGAGCAGTCGAAGAGCTGATGCGCACACGCCATAGAGCTGAATCACCCACCTGACAAGTAGAAACTCATTCTTTCTGACGCTATTTCAAAGCTTCTACACCCAACCCAGAACCCATCAATGACGACAAAAACAAACAAAACAAAAACCACACTCCGGTGGTGGTGGATGAGCCTCTGCCTCTCCGCTATCCTCTGGCTCGGCACCAAGCCGCTCGAGCAGCTAAGCCTTCAGTTCCAAGCTATCGACGAGTTCGAAAGCTACGAACTTCAAGAACCCCGCTCAATGAACAGCTACCAAGCCTGCCGATACTCAGCCGCCGCCCTCGGCACCATCTCGCTAATCGGACTAAGCTGGCAGCTATCACGAGAAATCCGACGCAAAATGAAGACGAAATCAGAGAACCCTCAGCAGGATTAAGGAGCCAAACGATCAATGGCCCATCCCCCACCAGCATCTTGCCGAGTGTAGAGAAACCGATCATGCACCCTCCCCTTGCCTCCCTGCCAGAACTCAACCCGAAGCGGCTTCAACCGATACCCACCCCAGAATGACGGCAACGGCACATCGCCACCTTTAAACTTCAACTTCAGCTCAGCCAATTTATTCATCAACAGCGCCCGGGAATCAATCACGCTGGACTGGTCCGAAACCCAGGCCCCAATCTGACTTTCGCGTGGTCGCGAAGCAAAGTATCTCAGCGACTCCGCCGCGCTGACTTTTTCAACCTCACCCTCAATCCTCACCTGCCGCTCGAGCTGCAACCAAGGGAAAAGCATCGCCGCCCGAGGACTCGCGGCTATCTCCTTCGCCTTGGCACTGCCGTAATTGGTATAAAATACAAAGCCGCTCTCATCAAAAAACTTCATCAGCACTGTCCGGGAAGCCGGATAGCCATCGAGACTCGTCGTAGAAAGCACCAAAGCGTTTGACTCATGCAACTCCACCTCACGCGCCTCGGCAAACCACTGCTCGAACTGCGCAATGGGATCCGCTGCCATCTCCCCCCGGCGCAATTCCCGACTACCATACTCCTCACGCATCGCTGCAATTTTCTCACGATTCTTACTCACGGGGATATTTTAACTTAAACCCTCAGACTTCGCACCCTTTTTCACGAGGAGGCAGTCAAAATCTCCTCAGCCCTCAGAAGATCCTCATCCGCCACGGCAAGACGAATCCCATCAGCCATGGCAAAATGCGGAGCATTCACCGCCAATCCTTCATCTAAAATTTCAGAGTTAATACCATAACTACCAAGCTCTAATTGACCAAGCTGGGCCGTAATTAAGAGCGAATATGTGCGAACAACCTTCATCGCCGTCAGATTAGTTCGAGAGAGCTTCATAGCGCAATATTAAATTCTCCCTGAAATCCTGCTTGACTCCTCGGCAAATCAACCCTATCTCCTGCCCCCCGCAACAAACCGCAACCTTTTTCCCATGGCCACTACATCAGTTATTCTCCGCGAAAAAATCAACAAGCTCGGCGCCGAAGCCGATGTCGTCAAAGTAAAAGCAGGCTTCGCCCGCAACTACTTGATCCCCGAAGGCAAAGCATTCGAGGCAACCAAAGCAAACCTCAAACACATCGAGTCCCTGAACGCGCAACGTGTCAAACGTGAAGCAGCAGAACTCCAAACAGCTCAAGACCTTGCAGGTAAGATTTCCAAGCTCAAGCTCGCCTTCATCCTCGAAACAGGACAAGGCGGCAAAGCATTCGGCTCCATCACCACCATCGACATCCATAAGGAGCTGTCCGATAAAGGGATCGAGATCGATCGCCACGCCATCATCCTTGACGGCCCCATCAAAACATCTGGCAAGAAGAACCTCGAGGTCAAGCTTCACACCAATGTCATCGCCACTCTGAAGATCAACGTTAAAGTTGACGGCGAAGACGCAGCTGCCGAGTAAGGCAACCGCAACCTATTTACTGAAAAGCCCCCACCCGAGAAATTCGGATGGGGGCTTTTCTTTGATTCTCTTGAAAAGAGAGAAGAATCGAGCCAAAGTCATGATGAATCAACCCTCTTGATTCTGGTCTCTTGATTCTCACTTCTCCCAAAAATCCGCCTCAGCGGATTTTTGGGCTATTTGCTCAGCTCTTGAAGCTTTGCACGGGTCACGGGCTCTTTCTGATCTTTCCACTGGGCGCGGAATTTAGCGACGTCTTCAGCAGTCACTGCCGAGGCGGTATTACCAAAGGACTGACGCACGTACGTCAACACAGCGGCAAACTTCGCGTCATCGGTAAAAGCGGCCTCGAGAGGAGCCATCGGCACCATATACTGATCGCCCTCTTTTTTAATGCCTTTCAGCACGGCCAAAGCAAAAACCGCAGCGTCAGCATTCACCACTTTAGATCCAACAAGAGAGGCCGCCATTTTCTTATCACCCAGGGCGACACCTTTACCGTCAGGGCCATGACAGGCCTGACAAGTCATATAGGCAGCCTTGCCGGCAGCATTTTCTTCAGCATACGCACTTGCCGCAGCAAGACCGAGAATGATCGGTGTAAGTAGTAATCTTTTATTCATCGTTTTTTTGAGTTGATGGTTGCCGGGCCCGCTCTGCAAGAACGCAAACAAACCCGAGATGGGAAACCTGACACAAGATCAGATTATTTCCAGATAATTTTTTCTTTAAAAGCGGAGACACTCGCCTTCGCGAATATTCTTTCTCACATTCAGGCGATCAGTTGAGAGTGGCATCGAAGTTGAAAGCATCTGAGATGCGTTGAATCAATGCTGCGCATTTGCGGAATAAGCGTCTGCGATATGGTTGAATGGCGAATGCCACAACTTCAACGCACCGGCAGGTGCTTTCAACTCGCGCAGCGAATTCAACCTGCCGAAGGCAAAGTCAACAATCGTGCCTTTTTTAGGAAATCTTTATCGCCGGATATGTATATTCTTTGATCAGCACAGAAAAAACCTCTAAAACTTATCAGTCACGGCACCCTCAGAGGCTGAGGTGACATGCGCGGCATACTTGGCCAACACACCACGCGTGTAGCGGGGGTCGTAGGGCTTCCAATTCGCACGGCGCGCCTCCAACTCGGCATCCGTCAGATTCACACTGATCTGGTTTCCTACGGCATCAATCGTGATTTCATCGCCATCTTCCAGCAGAGCGATGGGTCCACCTACATGAGCTTCCGGTGTGATGTGACCCACCACAAATCCGTGACTGCCTCCTGAGAATCGGCCATCGGTAATCAAAGCCACCTTGTCACCAAGTCCACGTCCCATCACGGCACTTGTCGGCCCTAGCATCTCGCGCATTCCAGGGCCACCTTTAGGTCCCTCGCGGCGAATAACAATCACATTGCCATCCTTGATCTTGCCATCGAGGATCGCAGCCATGGCATCTTCCTCACAGTCAAACACACAGGCAGACCCTGTAAAGCTATTGCCTTCCTTGCCAGTAATTTTAGCCACAGATCCTCCTGGGGCGAGGTTTCCGTAGAGAATACGCAAGTGGCTGTCTTTCTTAATCGGATTATCCAACGGACGGATAATTTCCTGCCCTTCTGGATAATCGGTATCGAGGTTAGCAAGGTTCTCCGCCATGGTTTTACCAGTCACCGTCAGGCAGTCGCCGTGCAGCAACCCGCCATCCAGCAGCATTTGCATCAAGGGCACTGTGCCTCCGATTTTCACCAGATCAGACATAACAAACTTTCCACTTGGCTTCAGATTAGCCAGCATCGGCACGCGTTTGCCAATTTCTGTGAAATCATCGATGCTCAACTCAACATTCGCAGCATGCGCCATGGCGAGAAGGTGCAGCACCGCATTGGTGGAACCACCGAGAGCAATCACCACCGTGATCGCATTTTCAAAAGACTTACGGGTCAAAATATCACTGGGCCGAATCCCCTTATCCAGCATGTTAATTACGGCGGCGCCAGCATCAAAGCAATCGCGCATCTTGTCCTCGCTGATCGCGTCCTGAGCAGAGCTGTTAGGAAGCGACATCCCCAGAGCTTCGATAGCACTCGCCATGGTGTTCGCCGTATACATACCACCGCAGGAGCCCTCACCCGGAATGGCATTTTCCTCAACCTGTCGCAGATCTTCATCCGAATATTCACCGGCGGCATGTTTGCCGACTGCTTCAAACACAGAAACAACATCGAGATCCTTTTTCTCCCCTTGAATAGTCGCGCAACCGGGCTGAATGGTTCCACCGTAAACAAAAATTCCAGGGCGATTCAAGCGTGCTAGCGCGATGATACAGGCAGGCATGTTTTTATCACAACCCCCAATCGCCACCACACCGTCCAGGCCTTCACAGCCAACCACCGTCTCAACGGAATCCGCAATCACCTCACGGGAAACCAGCGAGTATTTCATACCCTCTGTTCCCATCGAGATACCATCGGAAATGGTGATGGTATTGAAAATAATCGACTTCCCACCTGCTGCATCCACCCCCTTAGCGGACTCGCGGGCAAGGCGATCGATATGGACGTTACATGGCGTAACCTGACTCCAGGTAGAGGCCACCCCGATCTGGGGTTTATCGAAATCTTCTTTTTTATGTCCCACAGCATACATCATCGCACGGCTCGGTGCGCGATCGGGACCATCGAATACTTGGGAAGAATAAGTGCGGCGTGAATCAGACATGCCCTTAGCTACTGCATCTTTGCGGAGTTGTAAACAGACAAGTCTCACCAGTTTTCAAGCTCTCAAAGCCGCTCTTTCTATCGGAGAGAGAAATAAAGACTCTACTCACTCAGCAATTGGTTGAGGGTGTAGTAAAAGTCCTTGTTGGCAAGCTGCACGCCCCCCTTCCCCTTACCACCCTTGCCACCCTTGCGCCCTGTGATGGTGAGCTGGTAAACACGGCCAGCAACGAGATTCTGCACATCCACCTCGATCTTCGTGCTGTCGATCTGACGTGCCGCGACAACTTCATCCCTTTGATCTAACTTCGGCCCGCCGTAGCTCCACTTGTCTTCGTAGCGAAAGGAGCGCAGGCTAAATTGCTCGTGTGCAAACCCATCAGCCGGATCAACGGGGCGTGTCAACGTCAACAAAAAACCACTCTTCGTGAGCTTCATGGTTTTGATATCCAGAGGCGTTTTCCCCAGCCAGGTAATACGTTGTAGCCCCTCGGAGGGCTTCCCCCAGCCTCGCACGGTGTGACCTGTGTAGAGGGATTTTCCATCGGGAGAAAAAACGGCACGGTTTCCGCCGGAGAGCATGCCGTGCCCATTCACAAAATGCGTACACGCCCCCTGGTAATCGCCATTGACCTCATCTAACATCACGCGAGTAATCCGCGTTCCATTGTTATCGGGAATGAGCATCTGCCCTGCAAAAGGACCAAATTGATCAGGCACCTCCACGGGCTCGCTTGCGGATCGGTTCATTTCCTTATAGGGGATGAGGACGGCGGCACGTGTCCGCATCGCATTAATTTCTTTGAGCGACATTTTCAATGGGTCTTTCCCCACTGGCCAGTTGGGATCCCAGACAAGGCTCGATGGATGACCGTAGAAGTTATTTTTCTTCACATGATAAAGTGGCGTGGTCGCTCGCCAGTCGCCTTGATTATCCGTGCACCATATACCCCCCTTCGAGTCCCGCATGATGCCGTTGTGCATGCGGAAGCCCTTGGCAAATGGCGACACCTTTCCATCCGCCGCGTAGTGCATCACCCAGCCTTTCCATAAAACGGATGAAAAGTTGCGCCCACGTCGGCCAATCTTAGAATACTCCCCCCGAAGCCTGTGAAACGTGGGACCATTGTGTGATGCCGTGCCCACCGCGATGTAATACCCACCCTTTCCATCGGAGCAAATTTCATTGGTTTCGTGGTAATTACCACTCACCCCCCAAGCTGTGGTTAGAGCCCGGTAGGAGTCCGCCAAGCCATCGCCGTCCGTATCCCGAACCTCCGTCAGCTCCGGCATTTGACTAATGACGATGTGACGCGGAGCGATGACCTCAATACCACAGGCATTGTGGAACCCAGTGGCAAAAAGCTTCCACTGGAACTTCGCTGGATCAGCAGTGGGCTTCGCCATCAGGATATCACCCCGGCGCAGCGCGACGTAAAGATTCCCCTCAGAGTCAAACTTCAGCCCCCCGGCCTCCGGCGGTACTCCTTTGGGCAAGGTAATGGTTTCCAACCGATAGCAGTCGTCAAAGTCAACGGCCATGGCCGTGACCGAAGCCAACAAAAAACAGGAAATAATAGACTTAATCATGGGCTTCTTTTTTAAGAGATTTGAGGTAGAGCAGCAGTGCCTTGTATTCCTTTTCTTTCAGTTGATAGGGCGGCATGTAGTTCTCGGGAAAACCTTCCACCACCTTGGCATTGGGAGATTGGATCGACTCAAGGATGTATGCGTCGTCGGCCGTCACGGAATTTTCAACCCCCTTGATCCTGCGTTGGCTTCCGTGGATTCCTAGCAGGGTCGGCCCATGGCTTTTAGCCCCATCGATCGAGTGGCAGGTCATGCAGGCCATGGATTGAAAAACTTTCTGACCAGCTGCGGCATTCACGCCCCCTTTAAGTAAATTTTTATTTTTTACTCCGTGGTACTCGGCCATTTTTTCACCCGCCAATCTCACCTCAATCTCCTGCGGGGATATCCGCTTCAGCTCGTTGCCCCTGTAGCCAATCACACCCTCACCCACGAGACGAAAACGTTGTTTCATCACATAACGGCCACCCGTCTCTATACTTGTATGGATCTGATATTCTCCAATCTGATAGAAAAACTCATAGTGCCCACCTTTAATTTTATAACCTTGGAAGACGAGCGGATTTTTGATCTCCGATAAGCTCACGCCATTGATCGTCACAGGATGGACTCCCTGCGCTTTGTAAAATAACGTGCCCACAAGCTTAGGCACATACCCAAACGATTGCCGATTGCCTCGCTGTGGATCACCCCAGTAAGGAGTCATATCCAGAAATCCCCCAGCCCATGCATAAAGCATCCTACACTCCACAGTGTCCCAGCAGTAGGAGAGCACGGCTCCGTAGTTCACACCCATGGCGGCAGGTAGCCCACTGATAGGTTGATATTCCCCCTTAACATCTTTACCCAGTTTCGGATTATACTTGGGTGAGTTAGCCCCGTGAATATGTCTACCTAATACCTCATCACCCAGAGAAATATCTGGCATAAAAGTACGCAGTAGCAACGGCTTCTCCACTGACCCCATGGGCCGATTTGAATAGGTCAACAGAGTCTCGCTGGCGATGAGACACGAAGAGGCTAAGAATGAAACACTCAGGCAGGCTAGAAATTTATTCATCGTAATGGGTAAAAAATCAAACGGCATCGATTTGCGCTTGCACGTATTTACGAACATCCACCGCCTGTTTTTGCATATTTTCCCAGCCACATTCCATGGACATCCGGCCTCGGTATCCACCCTTTTTCAAGGCACTAAAGTAAGGCTTGAAATCAAACTTCTCCATTCCTGGAGCCGTGCGTTTTGCTTTTTCCGCAATATGGCAATGCCGCACATACCGGGTGGTTTCGCGGAGACTTTCCGGCGTCTCTCCGTTCCGAGCAACATGAAAAAGATCACAGACCATACCCAGTGAAGGGTGTCCCACTTTCTCAATGATCGCCGCTCCCTGCACTTGCGTATTGATGAAGTTGTCCTCCTTCCTGTTAAGTGGCTCAAGCCAAATCTCTACACCATACGATTGTGCCAAAGGTGCCATTTTCTTAAGAAGTTCCACAAACTGGACTTCTGCTTTCTCCCGGGAAAACCCCTCCGGCATACGCCGAGACCCCGAACTCCCAAAAACGATCCCCTTCACTCCAAGCTGTTTGCTGCGTTGAAAAACAATATCAGCGTATTTCAATACGGTTTCATGATTCGCCTGCTCACCCACTGACTTCAGACTCCTAGGAAGAAAACTATTGCAGGCATAAATCTCAATGCCAGTCTCCTTGATCTGACTAAAAAGACCGCTTACTTTCACGCTGGGAAGATTGGGCGAAAGGAGCCTGCCCACACTCTCCTCCACGTAATCGTAGCCCGCACCTTTAAGCATCAAGTAATTTTTATACGAGGTGCAGACGCCAAAACCCGTCACAAACGGAGCAACTTCTCTCATTTGCGCCTCAGCTAATGACCTTCCCGCGATACCCACTCCCA
>CAYNNY010000014.1:8742-19062 GCA_964398555.1 uncultured Verrucomicrobiales bacterium | reverse complement strand
CCCACTCCCAGAGCCGCCGAGCCAGCGAGCTGCAGAAAGCTCCTCCGTGTCGATATATTGTATTTGTTTTTCATCTCCTCAACTTACGTGATCCGTATTTTGATCCTTGCATTATTTTATCGGTTTACAAGTCCAACAATAAGCGTTAGCCTATTTGTCCCATGAAAATCACATTCAAATCATCACTACTCCTCGCCGCAGCATGCCCACTCTTGGTCGTTTCCTGCGCAACGCCATCCAACACCGGAGACACCTATTCCAAGCATGAGGCTGGACACGCCCAATCGGTAAAAACCGGCAGAATCACCTCCGTCCGCAACGTCAACCTCGAAGGAGGAACCACCGCAGGAACCCTCATCGGTGGTGCAGCAGGCGCCGTCGCGGGACACAACATAGGCTCTGGCAGCACAGCTAATACCCTAGGTGCCATTGGAGGAGGCCTGCTTGGAGCGGCCGTTGGCTCCCACGTCCAGCAAAGTGTCGGCTCCAAAGCCGGACTCGAAATCATGGTCAAGTTCGACGGAGGAGGAAGCCTCTCCATCGTCCAAGAATACAACAAACGCGAAGCATTTAGCGTCGGCGACCGCGTCCGCGTCCTCTACAACGGCAACAAAACCCGCGTGACCCACTAATCAAATTCTAATCACCCTTCAAGAAGCACGGCTATCAATGGCCGTGCTTTTTTGCGCCATCGCCACTTCTCACCCCCCGATGTAAGACATCTCGGGTTTGATCTGGGTGCCGCCAATTTCGCTACGAAGTTCCGAGTAGCGGTCATCACGCACGGTCCAGATCCCACGGATGATGTCCGCCAACTCTTCAGCACTGGCACCATCGCGCAAGGCCGTTTTGATATCGTGCCCCTTCGAGGCAAAAAGACAGGTGTAGAGACTTCCATCGGCAGAGAGGCGGATCCGATTACAGTCGGCACAGAATGGCCTACTCACCGAGGTGATAAATCCAATTTCCTGGTCGGGAAAATCTTTGTAACGGAATCGTCGAGCCGTTTCTCCCACATGCATCGGCTCGAGAGGCTCGAGCGGGAAATGCTGGTGCAAACTCTGCACCATTTCCGTGTAGGGCACCATCTGATCGAGTTTCCAACCATTGGTATTCCCAGTGTCCATAAACTCGATAAAACGGAGGGTCACACCGTGCTCCCTCGCAAATTCAGCCAGCGGCAACACTTGATCTTCGTTCACCCCCTTTTGGATCACGCTGTTAATCTTGACGCCCAAACCATATTCCAAAGCCGCACCAATCCCCTCGATCACGCGCTCAGGCGTGGCCCCCACACCATTCATGTGAGCAAAAATCTCGGGGTCCAGCGCATCGAGAGAAATCGTCACCCGCTGCAAGCCCGCCGCCTTTAACTTCTTCGCATAGCGGGCAAGGATGGTGCCATTGGTCGTCATCGCGAGATCACGATCACCCGGGATGTCTGCGAGCATCGATACCAAATCCGTCAGCCCCCGACGCAACAATGGCTCTCCTCCCGTGAGTCGGATTTTTTCCACACCAAGATCACAAAAAACGCGAGCTAGTTTCGCAATTTCCTCAAGACTCAGAATGTCTGGCTTGGGTAAAAATGCATAGTTTTCGCCAAACACCTCTGCCGGCATGCAGTATCGACAGCGAAAGTTACATCGGTCTGTGACCGAGATCCTTACATCCCGAAGCGGGCGGGAAAATGTATCGCTAAATGACATTAGGCAAAATCGTGTTGGATACGGACGATGCGGAACCCGCCATTCTGGACATCGGGAAGCAGGGTGTCCCACCACTGGCAGCCTTGGTAGCGATACCGAATCTGCAACCCGCGCACGACTCCGGAAAGAAGCATTTTTTGACCTTCCTCCAGCCCTATCTCCGAACTCTCAGGCACATAACTCTCTGCCATCGCTTTGGGGATGACTTCTAAAATCTCGGTGCAGGAGGCAAGATCCTCAAACAGCTGGGCAAGCGTCTCGGGATCGAGCGAGGATTGCTGGAGATCCGGGAGTTCAAGTTTTTCGGGTTCTTCTGACATAGGGTGTAGGTAAAATGACTTGGAGTTGAGCTGCCAATATAGAGTGGGGACTTGTAGTCCCCGACTTCCTGTCGAGCGTCTTACTGGTTTGGTTTTAGAGTTTAGAATTTAGTGCTTAGAATTTACCCCCCTTTCCTCTCCACCATCAGAATAGCATTGCGGGGCGCCGGGCAGAGGTCGTGACAAACACCACAGCCAGTGCAAAGATCTGCATGCACTGTAGGAAGTCCTTGATCCGTGGTAATGGCTCCCAGCTCAGGGCATCGCTCAGAGCATGTAAAACACATCCCTCCTTGATAAGCAAGGCAGAAGCGACCTTGTATCACCGCCTCCTTAGGCGCAGACTCGCGATCTGAGTCACCAGATTCGGAGGAGGTAGACTTCTCAGATTCCAAATGCCGACTAAAAGGACGCACCAAGGCACCGAATAGACCTCGGCGCGAAATAGGCTGTGATGCGTCACTCATTCCTTGGGCTCTTGGGTTGTCGACAAGTTTCAAACCTGCCCTACTTTTTATCCCAAGGCGCCATCGGCGCGGCTAGCATTTCACGGTTATCGTAGCTGGAATCCTGAGCGTGGCACTGCATGCAATTTCCCCGCATCGGGTGAGAGGTGGTGATGGCATCAGGCATCCCTGGGCCATGACAGGACACGCAGTTCTGCCGCATCGAAACACGGTGAGGAATTGTCGGAGGGGCCCCGGGATATGCCCGCGAACCACTTCCGGAATGGGTGGCTCCAATAAATTTATTATCCACCACCAAACCCACAGTTCCAGAATGCTGAATCATCGCCAAGCCCTCGGATGGTGCGTGGCACTGGGTGCAGTTCGCCATGAACGGGTGACTCATCGCTGGGGAACGCCGCCCCGCGATCATCACATTAGCATCCTGAGCATGACAGACCGTGCAGGACTCCACATCTCGATAATTGATCGCATGTGGAATCATCGGAGGAGCTCCATCATAGGCGCGTCGGGCAGATCGACCCTTGAGCACCAAAACACGCTCGGCTGAATCCAAAGGCTGCTGATCACTTAAGTTCATTTTCTGACGAGGCAGATTGGCCAACTCATTGCGCCACTCTTTATTCGCCTTCCACTTGGTGGTTGGGATGTCCTTATAAAGAGGAGCTACAGGATACACCTTCTGCTCTTCAGCGGATGCCTCAGTAGCAGCCTGCCACAGAGATTGCCATTGATCATCGTTGGTGCTCTGCCGCATTCCCATGAAAAATCCGGAAACCGAGCCCATACCCACAATGATGAGCAACACCGCTAGAATGTTCCGATGAGAGGCAAAGTAATTTTCAATATCGCGCGAGTCCATGACTAGATTTAATAACTGACAACCAATAACTAAGTAACCGAATAACTAATAACTGAATAACATAGCCCTACGGCAGCGTCTTCTTCTGCTTGGGATCGTATTTCTCCACTTGAGTGGCACACTTTTTATAGTCAGGCTCTTTCGAAACCGGACAAACTGTATCACGAGTCAGCTGGTTGATGAGTTTGGTTTCATCAAAGAATGGCACAAAGACAGAGCCTCTTGGCGGACGACCCCGACCATTGATCCAAGCGGGAAGAACCATCTCACCACGAACGGTCGTGAGCTTCACCAGATCACCATTGGTGATACCTTTCTCCGCTGCGTCTTCAGGGTTGAGTTCAACGTAAGCTTTCGGCATCGCATTGCGCAGCTGCTTCACCCGCATCGTCATCGAGCCCGTATGCCAGTGCTCAAGCACCCGACCCGTGCAAAGCCAGAAAGGAAAATCGCTGGACGGCTCTTCTGGTGCGGCCTCGTAGGGGCAGAACCAGATTTGGGCTTTGTCGTCTTTGGTAGTCGAGTGGTAAAACTGAACCTTCTTCCCTTTTTCAACAAATGGATCATCGCCTTCGACAAAGCGGAATCTGGTTTCTTTCCAGTTTCCGTCTTTGGTCTGCACCACGGGCCAACGCAAGCCATGAGCATTCACCAAGATGTCGTAAGGGGCCACGTGTTTGTGTTTGGCATGAGTCAGAGGGCGGTATTCTTCAAAGAGTTCCTTATCCACATTGATATCGTAGTAGTGGTCGTAATCCCAAACAGGCACTTCAGCACCTTTGTCGTCTTTGAAGGTGAAGATAAACTGTCCATCTTTATCCTTCATGCCGGGGAATCCCATGTCGTAGAGCTTGCGGGCAATCGCAATCGTCTGCCAGCAATCATCGCGAGCTTCCCCCGGAGGTTCCACTTGCTTAAACCACTGCTGGGTGCGGCGCTCCGAGTTACCATAGACACCATTTTTCTCCACCCATAGGGCGGCGGGCAACACAAGGTCTGCAATTTCCGTGGTCGCAGTCGGATAGACCTCCGAAACGATAAGAAACTTGTCTTGCAGGTTCTTTTTGGCATCAAAAAGCTTTTTCAAGTTAGGCAATGTTTGCCCAGGGTTGGTCACCTGCACAATCATGGTGGAAATATCACCCCCTTGATCAGATGGTGTGCAGAACTTCTCAAACATTTTCACCGTGTGATATCCCGGCTTGGGGTTGATCGTTCCCTCTTTCATATTCCAGGCATCTTCGCATGCTTTGCGGTGCTCTGGCTTTTTAACAATACGTCCACCAGGTAAAGCGTGGGCCAAGGTGCCCACCTCACGAGCGGTGCCGCAGGCTGACGGCTGACCCGTCAGGCTGGTAGGCGCATCGCCAGGCTTGCCAAAGTGACCGGAAAGGAGATGAACCCCGTGAATCAGGCGGTTCATCGCAGTGCCACGGTAGTGCTGATTCACACCCATGCACCAAAGCGAGGTAATCATCGTCTTCGGATCCGTAAACGTTTCACAAAGCATCTTCAGATCCTCTTCAGAAACGCCAGATAACTTACTGGTGTATTCAATCGTGTAGGTAGAAATCTTCTCTTTGAACTCGTCAAAAGAGCTCGCCTTACCAAAAAGGTCGCGAGTTTCATCATCTTTATCGATCCGGAAATTACAGTATTTATTGACGTAATCCTTATCGTATTTGTCCTTTTCTATCAGATAATTAGAAATACAGTTAGCGATGGCCAGATCCGTCTGAGGTCTAAACTCCAGATAATGATCCGCAAACTCGGTTGTCCGTGTGCGGCGTGTGCCAATGTCGATCAACACCACCTTCTCTCCTCTGGAGCGACGGTCGATAATCCGCGAGAAAAGAACCGGGTGCATCTCAGCAGGGTTATTCCCCCACAAGACGACCACATCAGCGTTATCCAGATCATCGTAACAACCAGCGGGCTCATCGACACCATAGGTAGAAACAAATCCAGTCACCGCCGATGCCATACACAGACGCGCATTGGGCTCAATGTGGTTATTAGAAAGTCCGCCTTTGGTGAACTTCTGGGCGGCATAGCCCTCGGGAATCGTCCACTGCCCTGAGCCGTAGAACGCAAATTCCTTAGGCTTATCATAAATCCGCTTGGCAATAATATCAATCGCCTCATCCCACTCAATATCCTCCAACACCCCTGCTTTATTACGAAGCTGAGGTTTCACTAGACGATCTTTCCCATACAAAATCCCACCAACATGGTATCCTTTGACACAAAGCAACCCTTTGTTCACTTCCGCATCTTCAGCTCCGGCAATCGCCATCACCCGACCATTTCGCACACCCACCTTTACATGGCAGCCTGTGCCACAAAATCGGCAGGGAGCTTTATCCCAGCGGAGACCATGAGAATCCGTATGCAGCGCCGTGCGCTCCACTCCCCCACGGGCCTGGGCAGCGGCCGTGGCCGCCGTCATAGCTGCTATCTTTAAAAAATCGCGTCGTTCCATTGTATTCATTGTTTTTACTGTGCGTTAAAGGTTAGTTCTCTGATTTTTTCTCAACTGAATCTGATTCTGCTTCTTCCGGCTCGCTGACGCTGGAAAAAACCACATCCACCATCACCACTCCTGGTAATTCCTGAAGCCACTCATGGACATCATGGGAGCCTCCTGTGTCTGCTGTTTCCACCACCACCGGCTGCCACCGATCCGTGCGATCTCCCAGCTCAATTTCTGAGCGTTCAGAAATAGCTAACAAGACATCCTGCGCAAGCATTTCATCTTCCGTGAGCGTAAGTAAAAGTCCGTTGACAGGCATCTTTGTAGGAGGCGGTTAAGCTATGCAGATACAGCAGGAAGACCCGCCGATTATCAAGACTAAAAATTCTTTTTTTTAAGTTGCCAAACCGCTCCCCGTTTCCCAGTATTCGCGCAGCTACGGATTACGTCCCAGCCAACTCGCCAAACCTAGCGAATCATGCAAGAGATATCAAAAACAGGCAGAATCATTGTCGTCATCGCACTACTGATCATCGCAGGATTATTATCGGCCACCGCCGTCAGCTTCATGCAAGGCTCAGCCACCGCTGACCGAGATGAACTCGAGACCTGGACACCTGGAGAAAAACAACATCGCGTCGTCATCCGCAAGCCGGATATGATGCCCATGGTCGACTCCGGCAAACTCGATCGCGCAGGTAACCCCGTCATGGTGCGCTGCAACAACTGCCACGACACACAGAAAACCAACATGCGCACGGAAGACGCCAGCACCCTGGTTGACTTCCACCAGCACATGTCATTCCGACACAACTCACTCAAATGCGTGAGCTGCCACAACCCGGACGACCACGAAACCCTCCGCCTAGCCGACACCACAACCGTCTCTTTCTCAAATGTCATGCAGCTCTGCGCCCAATGTCACGGACCTCAATACCGCGACTACAAAAATGGCAGCCACGGCGGCATGAACGGCCACTGGGACCTTAGCGTCGGTGGCCGCACCCGCAATAACTGCGTCGATTGCCACGACCCGCACCATCCCGCTTACCCGAAAGTCATGCCCGTTTTCCCACCCAAAACACGCACCGGAGCAAAGAAAACATCACACTAGCCCCCACTACTCAACTAAGCTTCTCCCCCCAATTTTAGCCCACTATCCAATATGAGCGAAAAGAACAAAGAATCCTGCGGTAGCAACTGCGGCTGCCACAGCACCCCCTCCGGAGACGGCGGCATCTTCAACCGACGCAACCTCCTCAAGGGAGCTGGTGCCACACTCGGCGTCGCCGCCTTTGCCAAAGCCATGGCCCCCATCACCGAGTGGAAAGAAACCACCTCCGTTGATGAATTTCTCCAGACCCACTACCGGGAACTCAGCAAAGAGCAGCTCGCCGAGGTCATCACCCGTCTCGAGAAAGAAACCAAAGAAAACTACGGCGCCGATGTCAATATCACCGATGTCCGACCTCAGAAAGGTGTCAAGTTTGGCTACGCGCTCAACCTCAGCATCTGCGTCGGTTGCCGCCGTTGCGCCAAAGCGTGTCACGAGGAAAACAACCACGACCGGGCATCCGGCAACTCCTATATTACCGTGCTGGAAATGAGCAAAGGCTCCATGGACATGGAACACGGCAGCGCCGACTACAACCACCCCGTTCCCCAGAGCGATAAATTCTACATGCCCGTCCAGTGCCAGCAATGCGATAACCCACCCTGCGTGGATGTCTGCCCAGTGGAGGCCACATGGAAAGAGGAAGACGGCATCGTCGTCGTCGACTACAACTGGTGCATCGGCTGCCGCTACTGCGAAGCCGCCTGCCCCTACCACGCCCGCCGCTTCAACTGGACCAAACCTGAGATCCCCAAAGAGGAAATCAACCCCGAGCAAAGCTACCTCAGCAACCGCATCCGTCCACAAGGCGTGATGGAGAAATGCACCTTCTGCCTGCACCGCACCCGCAAAGGAAAACTCCCGGCCTGCCTAGAAGCCTGCCCGACCGGTGCCCGCGTCTTCGGTAACCTGCTCGATCCCACATCCGAAATCCGCACCGTGCTCGCCAACAAACGCGTCTTCGTGCTCAAGGAAGAACTCGGCACCAAGCCTAACTTCTTCTACTTCTTCGACGAGTAAGATTTTTTTAGTAGCTAGTAACAAGCAGACAGAACTCACCACCCTTCGACTTTCGACCTTTGACTTTCTTTCAGACCTTCGACCGCCCTTCACCATGGACACCCAATCACTCACGGAAGACACCCCACGTAGCGCACGCTTCCACGTCAACAGCTACCCTAAATTCTTAGCTCTCGCCGTGAAACTCTGCACCCAGGGAAGCTGGACGTTTTACGCCTGGATGATCTTCCTCAGCTGCGTTGCCCTTGTGGGAGCTAACGCTTGGGCCATTCAAGTCCGCGATGGCATGATCCAGACCGCCATGACCGATCACGTCTCATGGGGGCTCTACATCGCCAACTTCACCTTCCTCGTTGGACTCGCCGCCGGAGGTGTGATGATGGTCATCCCCGCCTACATTTATAAAAACAAAGACATGCACGACACCGTCATCATCGGTGAACTGCTCGCCATTGCCTCCATTGTGATGTGTATCATGTTTGTCGTCGCAGACCTTGGCCGACCCGACCGAGCCTGGCACATGATCCCACTGATTGGCAAATTTAACTGGCCGATTTCCATGCTCACATGGGATGTCTTGGTACTCAACGGCTACCTACTGCTCAACCTCCACATCTGTGGCTACCTGCTCTACAAACGTTTTCTCGGAGAGGAGCCTAACCCGAAATGGTATGTGCCATTCGTATTCATCAGCATCGCATGGGCCATCTCCATCCACACCGTCACCGCCTTCCTCTACTGCGGTCTTGGAGGTCGCCCATTCTGGAACACCGCCCTACTAGCCCCCCGATTCCTCACCACCGCCTTCTGCGCGGGCCCCGCCTTTATCATCATTGTGCTCCAAATCATCCGCCGCATGACTCAGATGAAAATCGGAGAAGGCTCGATCCGCACACTGGCCGCCATCATGCGCGTCACCATTCTTATCAATCTCGTCATGCTCATCTCCGAGCTATTCACCGAGTTCTACACCGGAGGCCACCACTCAACCGCCGTCAAATACCTCTACTTCGGCCACCACGGCATGAATGCCCTCCAGCCATGGATCTGGACGTCAACCGTCGCCGTCATCGTCGCTGCCGTCCTCCTCATGCGCCCCAATATCCACAAACACACCAAAACGCTTACCATCGCCTGCATTTTGGTATTCATTGGCATCTGGATCGAAAAAGGCATGGGCCTGATCATCCCCGGCTTCATCCCATCCACTCTCCACGAATGGGTAGAATACGTCCCTAGCGCCATCGAATGGAAAGTTTCTGCAGGAATCTGGGCCGCAGGGTTGATTATTTATACCCTCTTGCTAAAAGTTGCGATCCCGATCTTCAGTGGACAAACCGGAGCAGTGAGCAGCAAAAATTCATAGCCGCTTTTCCTGCCCACCGGAGTTACCACTCCTATCCCGGCACAGGCTATGCAAGAACTCATCACTGTCACAGAAGCGGCTGATATCATCCGCCGCCATCTCCCAGACTCCCCCACAGAGACCATCTCTCTCACTGAGGCCCAAGGGCGCTACCTAAAGTTGCCCATTGTCGCCGACCGACCCCTCCCTCCGTTTGACCGCGTCATGATGGACGGCATCGCCATTCGCCACAGCGTTTGGAGTCTCGGCAAACGAGACTTCCCCATCGCCGCCACCCAGGCCGCAGGTGCGCCCCCCGTCCCACTCAGCGATGTCAACTCCTGCATCGAAGTCATGACCGGGGGTGTCCTCCCAGATGGATGCGACTGCGTCATCCCTGTCGAAGAAATCAAAGTCAGCGAGAAAACCGCTCACATCCGGGCCGATTACACCCCGGCAAAAAACCAACACATTCACCGCGCTGGAAGTGACACCCCCCAAGGCAAAGAGCTACTCCCCTCTGGCACCTGCCTGCATGCACCCGAACTCACCATCGCAGCCTCCTGCGGAGCCACCACCCTCAGCGTTGCAGCCCTCCCCCGCATCGCCGTCATCAGCACCGGCGATGAGCTTGTGGATCCGGATCAAACACCACAGCCCTACCAAATCCGCCGCAGCCACGCCACCGCCCTACGCGCCGCTATCACCGCCAACCACCTTGGAACCGTCACCGAAAAACACATCGCCGACGACCCCGCCCTACTCAAGGAAGCCCTCCAGCAAGCACTCACAGAAAACGACATCCTCGTCCTCACCGGAGGCGTATCCCGGGGAAAATACGACTACGTAGCCCCCGTACTCAAAGACCTCCTCGGAGAGCCCCAATTCCACGGCATCGCCCAACGCCCCGGCAAACCCTTTGCCTTCTGGAGCTATAACGGTGAGAAGTGCAAGCGGGCAATCAGAGCGGACGACGGTTCCGACGCAGGAGGAGAGAAGTGCAAGCGGGC
>CAYNNY010000014.1:7397-8642 GCA_964398555.1 uncultured Verrucomicrobiales bacterium | reverse complement strand
GTTCCGACGCAGGAGGAGAGAAGTGCAAGCGGGCCATATTCGCCCTACCTGGCAACCCAGTCTCCGTCATGGCCTGCGCCGCCCGCTACCTTTTCCCCAGCCTCAAGCAAATCCTCTCAGGCCAAAAACCCATCCCCCACACCCTACCCGCCACAGGAGAATTTAACTGCCATCCCAGCTTCACCGGACTCATCGCCTGCCGACAAGAAAACGGCACCCTCCACCTACTCCCACCATCCAACTCCGGCAACTTTCTCAGCCTAGCTGGCACCCACGGCATCGCCGAACTCCCCGGCAAACTCACCCGCACCCACCTAAAAAACCACCCCGCCACCTTCTACCCCTGGTAACCGCCTTCGGCGGAATCGTGAATGCTAAGTTTTGAAAGCTGCATTCACATCCTAACTAATCAACCAAAGCTCCGCCCAAAAAAATCTGTGTGTATCTGTGTCCATCCGTGGTTCAAACTGAAGCATCAACCCAAGTAATTCTGAAAAATTCTATCTAGCGCCGCAGGCTTTAACCCAAACACTCTCCCCAAGTTTCGCACATTTCGCATTCTTTCGCGTTCAAAAATAAAACCTCAACCTTCCAATCACCATGTCCGAACTCACCCACATCAACAAAAACAACCAGCCAGGAATGGTTGACGTCTCCCAAAAAGACCGCACCCGCCGCGTCGCCACCGCCCAAAGCCTCATCGAAGTAGGCCCCGATGTCATGGCGCTGCTCGCCGATGGCGATATCCAAAGCAAAAAAGGCCCCGTCTTTCACACCTCCATCATCGCCGGCACCATGGCCGCAAAAAAAACCTCCGACCTCATCCCCTTCTGCCACCCGATCCCTCTCGAAGACTGCAAGATAGAGATCAAAGCCGATGCCACACGCGAAAACACCATCGCCATCACCTGCACCTGCATCACCACCTCCCGCACCGGCATCGAGATGGAAGCCCTCGCCGGAGCCAGCGGCGCCGCCCTCACCCTCTACGACATGTGCAAAGCCGTCTCCAAATCCATGCGCATCCTCGAAACCAAACTCCTCCTCAAAACAGGCGGAAAATCCGGCGACTACCGCTGCGGCGAAGCCGCAGAATTGTGAATGGTTAATTTTGAAAGGTAAATTCACATCCTTCGTAGGAAGAACCTCCCAGCCTGTCACATCACTGCCGAAAAGCAATACAAGCCCCCTACACCCCTAACATCAACCTGCATTCCTTGATTTTAAAATCCCATAATCAACCCA
>CAYNNY010000014.1:0-7297 GCA_964398555.1 uncultured Verrucomicrobiales bacterium | reverse complement strand
ATCAACCCACTTGTCCTCCGTAGCCTTGGCGAAGGGGGAAGCCCTATCAACTTCGCGGTAAGCACCGCAGGCATCAACCCAACCAATGACGAATCAACCCGTCAACCAATCAACCAAAATGAAAGCACTTCTCCTCATCGGCGGAAAATCCTCCCGTATGGGCACGGATAAATCCGAACTTATCTTCCGCGACGGCCTCACCCAAAAACAACGCGGCCTCCAACTCCTCACCTCCGTCTGCGACGAAGTCTTCATCTCCGTCCGCGACGATGACGCCGCCGCCAAAGAATCCACCCCCACCATCATCGATGCCTTTGGCTCCATCGGCCCGCTCGGAGCCATCGCCTCAGCCCAACAATTTGACCCTGATGCCACCTGGCTCATCCTCGCATGCGACCTCCCACTACTGGAGAAAGAAAACCTAACCACCCTCATCAACGCCCGAGACACCAGCAAAGATGCCACCTACTTTGTCAGCGCCACGGATGCAACCTTCCCCGAACCGCTCTGCACGATCTGGGAGCCCAGCTCTGCCACCGCCGTCCGCGCAGCCGTAGACGATGGCCGACGCTGCCCACTCTCCGTCCTTAAAAACCTCAACGCCAACGCCCTACCATCCCCCGGCCTCTGGACACTCGCCAACACCAACACCGAAGCCGACGCCATCGAGATCCGCGCCCGACTCAACCAAACCAACACCATGAAAACCCTAACCGTCACCTACTTCGCCCAGCTCAAAGAACTCACCGGCACCTCCGAGGAAACCATCCAGACCGACTCCGAAACCCCCGCCGGACTCTTCGAAGAAATCCGCGCCAAACACAGCATCCCGCTCAAACGCAAAGGCATGATGGTTGCCGTCAATGGAGACTTCACCGACTGGACCCACCCCCTCACCGACGGAGAAGAAATCGTCTTTATCCCCCCCGTTGCGGGAGGTTAAAGAAAAAACTAGAATACATCCCACGCGTCATCAAGAAGAAACAAAAGTGCAAAAAGGACGCGCATTTGTAAAAATGCGCCACATACCTGGGGAAAAAGAAAACGCGCTTATGAGGCCTCTTTATAATCCAAGACGGTCACTTCTCGTTCGATCTTTTCTATTTTACCATGATACGCTTTACTAAAATCATGCTGGTTTTGTAGGTCGAGAAGCCATTGTGCGGAAATCCCCAAACACCTCTCAAATCTGAGCGCAAAATCTGCAGACACTCCTTTTCTACCCTTGAGGATATCGCAGAGAACCGACGGGCTAATACGCATCGCCTTCGCCACCTCCACCTGGGTTGCCCCATGGTAATCCAAGGTGTCCTTGATCATCCCGGCCGCTGGATTTGCTCCTGGAACCGGAATTTCATTTTTTTGCAGTTCGATCATTTTTTTATTTTCAGTGTTAGTGTGTATCTTCAATTTGAACAAACAGCACATCCACCATTTCCTCATCATCCCATAAAAACGTAATTCTCCACGGTGACCTACGAGAATCAGCATCAATTGAAAACCGTTGAGAACCATGGAGTGAATGATAATGAAGATGACTTGCCATCATCAGACGTTTTTCATTGGCCGAGGCAAGAACCATCAAACGCTCCTTCGCCTTCTCAATATTCAGGGACCCTATTTTCTTTCTGTCTTTTTTGCTCAAAACATCTCCCAAATAAATTTTTTTGGTCGTTAAATCCGAGAAACTCTTGATCACAGAGCCGATAATACGCAAAAAAGCGAATGAGCCAATCAAGAAATACGCAAAAAAGCGAATAATATTCACCTCACAGCAAAAAACCGAACTGCCCGACGGGCGTAATCGTGCAAAAACAAACTTTCAATCACCTCAAATCATTGATTTTAAAGCAATCACCTGATTACAAAGTTGACAGGCATTTTTAATTTTCATGAATGAGTTCTATCGTCAAAAAAACTATACCGAGGCGACTTACCGCAAACTCCTCACTTCCCGTTTTGACAATCACGCCCCCACCCATTAATTTCTCCCCAACCTTCACCCGCCCTTCCAACTTTTAAGCAATACCCATGTCCACCCGTAAAAAATCCAAGCTCAGCCTGCTGGAACAACAAATCTCAGACCTCAAAGCCAAGCTGCCCAAACAGCAGGACTGGCGAAGCACCGACAAACAGGAAATCATCCGCCGCCAAGTCCGGGCCTTGGAAAATCCGCCGTCGATTCGTTGTCTCGACCCGTCTGATAAAATCCACACTTCCTTCGAACTCACCTCGCCGGAATCAGGGCATACTTATATTGTCGAAATCATCGACCTCTCCAAAGAACTCTATTTCTCCACCACCCCGGATTTTCACCACAACGGCCTCGGCACCTGCAAACACACTGAAGCCGTCCTCTTTCACCTTAAAAAACGCTACCCTCGACTCTTCAAGCGGGCGCAAAAACACGGGCCAACTACCCCCACGCTCATCGTCCAAAACGACGACATCTACCTCCAAGGCACAGGCACCCTCCCCATCCCACGTAAACTCCGACTCTGCGTCAACGCCTCCGGCGAAAGAAAATCCTCCTGCCCACCTGAAAAACTCATCCGCACCGCCACTGAGTTTACCGCTGAATTTGATGACGGTGACTCCATCCGCGTTTCCCACCAAGTCCACGAGTGGCTGCACAAAAAAAGCCACGAAGACGAACGGGTCCTCCTGCACCGCGAGTATGAACAAAAAGTTCACTCCGGCGAATTCCCCCAACACGAAACCCTCCTCCCGCTTTACCCCTACCAGCGCGAAGGTATGATCCACCTCGTCTTTAACGAACGGGCGATGGTTGCCGACGAAATGGGCCTGGGAAAAACCATCCAGGGCATTGCCGCAGCAGCGCTCTTGCACCGACTAGGAAAAGCCAAGCGATGCCTCATCGTCGCCCCCGCCTCCCTTAAAGCCGAGTGGGAAGAGCAAATCCAAAAATTCACCACACTCCCCTGCGAAGTGGTGTATGGCACCCGCAGCCAGCGCGTCAACATCTACGAAAACCCAGCCGCCTTTTTCACCATCGTCAACTACGAACAAGTCCGCTCCGATTCCCTCGATATCAATGCAGCGCTCAAACCCGACATCGTTATTCTCGATGAAGCCCAGCGGATAAAAAACTGGGCATCGCTCACCGCCCGCGCCATCAAACGACTCGATAGCCGCTACGCGTTTGTCCTCACCGGCACCCCCATCGAAAATCGGATCGACGAACTTTACTCGATCGTCGAATTTCTCGACCCCTCCATCTTTGGTGCCCTGTTCCGCTTCAATCGCGACTACTACATTCTCGATGACGAAAGAGGAAAACCTCAAGGATACCGCAACCTCCAACAGTTACGGGAAAAAATCAAACCCCTCCTCCTGCGCCGCCGCAAACACGATGTCGAAACCGAACTCCCCGACCGCAGTGATGAAAACCGGTTTGTGCAACTTACAGAAGGACAATGGGGCGACTACTCCGCCCACCAAGAAGTCGTCCGCAAACTCGCCCACCTCGCAAAAAAACGCCCACTCCGGTTTGAAGAGCACCAGCGACTCATGGGCGCCATGAACTGTATGCGTATGCTATGCGATACGCAGTTCATCCTCGATAAAGAAACACGCATCT
Source organism: uncultured Verrucomicrobiales bacterium (assembly GCA_964398555.1). Taxonomy (GTDB): domain Bacteria; phylum Verrucomicrobiota; class Verrucomicrobiia; order Verrucomicrobiales; family Akkermansiaceae; genus Oceaniferula. The sequence goes on along the minus strand of CAYNNY010000014.1, from coordinate 3,696 downwards.
CCCCGAAACTCGACGAACTCATCATCATCCTCGAAGAAGCCCTCGACGACCCCGATACCAAAATCATCATCTTCTCCGAATGGATCGGAATGCTCACCCTGATCCGGGACCACCTCAAATCCCAAAAAATTGGCTTTGCCTGGCACACCGGCTCGGTTCCCCAGAAAAAACGCCGGGTCGAAATCAAAGCATTCAAAGAAGACCCCGACTGCCGCGTGTTCCTCTGCACAGAATCCGGCGGCACGGGACTCAACCTACAAAATGCATCCATGGTCATCAACATGGACCTACCTTGGAACCCGGCAAAACTGGAACAACGGATCGCCCGCGCCTGGAGAAAAGGACAAACCCGACCTGTCCAAGTCATCAATCTCATCGCGGAAGGCACCATCGAACACGGTATGCTCGAGACCCTAGCGATGAAACAAGGACTCTCCGACGGCGTCCTCGATGGCATGGGTGACTTCAATGAAATCCAACTTAAAAAAGGGGGGGCCTCATTCCTCAAACGACTCGAACAAACCCTAGAAATCGGCAAACAACTCGCTACCACCAATACCCGTCGCACCACCGCGCCACCCATCGATCCAGCACTCACCCTGACCCAACAACTTCAAAAATCCCTCGGAGAACAACTCATCCACAGCGAAGAACACTTCATTGGTGACGGCGGAATCAGTAAACTCTATCTCGTCGTCAAAGCCCGTTCTCCAAAAAATCAACAAGCGATCGAAGCCGCCTGCGACCACTGCTACCCCCATCAAAAAGACAAACCGAATTGGCTGGAAGAAAACATCATCGTCATCGATGAAGCTACCCACCAATCGTTCCTCCAACTTCAACGCGCCGGACTAATGCAAACCAGCACTCGCGCCCGCCGCAACCTGCTCGCACCCGGCACCGCCACTGATACCAAACCGTCCCACACCCCCGAACAGCTTGCTCAACTCAAATCATTGACGGCAAAAAAAGACGAAGAACTCAAAGCCGCCACCGTCCTCATCGGTGCCGGACTACACACGATGGCCCCCGCCCACCTGCTCGTAGCCACCCTCGCAAACGCCCAAATCCTAGCCATCAATCACTTCACCACCCCGCCGGACACCCTGGAGCAACTCAACGAAGAACCCCACAAAACCCACTGCCCACCACCCATCCACGAAGCCCTCGCCAACCTCTCCCCGAACGATCCCAAATCCATCACCACCCTCCACACCGCCTGTGGCGGAATGTTGAATAGTGAATTCACAACCCATTGAAAAGTGACAGGCATTTTTCATTTAAGGAGCTTCAGCAAATGCCGAAGCTTGATGACGACGACTTACCGATTTTTGTGACCACTTCCACGGATCCACACCCTTTTCAGTGAAAACTGCCATCCCGATGACCCCCACATTGCGGGTCACCCCATGGCGCTGGTTCGAGTAAGAATGATCCACTGAAGAGAACCTGAAAGCCGCCACTGCGGATTCGCTCGTGCGAAACCCTTTAACGATTAACGTTTCACCAGGCTGAATGATATACCCACTTTTCTTCAATGAGGCCGGCGATCCATCCAGGACATCTAGCCCGTCCACACTCAGCACAACCCCAAGTCGCGACCGGCAACGGTTTTTAACCACCAAGGAGTAATTGCTATTTTTACGACCCACAACGTAGCGCCGTCCTCCGGCTTGGTAGTTTTTCAAACTTCCCCAGCTCCCCTTCACCCCCCATTCCACTAATCCCCCAGCGGCAAGCTGCATGCCGCTTCCTGCGCGCTTCCATCCGTCCGCAGCCATCGCATTCACACCTTCTTTATCGTTGTAATAGATACTCGAAACCCCTGCCGGCTTTTGGCTGTTTCTCGTAAACTGAGTGTAGTTAATGGCTGAGGCTATCTCATCGCCCCACCCCGTTCCCAATCCCGGACGGTTTGTTTTTTTCGGACGGCCACTTCGTGCGCCTATGCTGTTTTCTGCCACGGAAGCATCAGCAACCCGAACGCCTCCTTCAGGCATATTCGGCATCGCACAGGACGAGATCAAAGCAATCGAGACTAAGGCAAGGCTGCCAACAACGGATATAAGAATAGGTTTTATCTTCATGGTGATGCTAGAAAAACAGCAATTAGGAATCGAGTCAACCTTTAATGCTGAAATTCCAGCATTTTAAATTTGAAATTTTAAAATCCCTATGTGAAGGTCTGGGCATGAACCGATTGGAAAAAGGCCAGATGTCTCGCCGGGAAAGGCAGATCATCGATATTTTATATCGACTGGGAAAGGGCTCAGCCCAAGAAGTGCTGGATAGTTTGCCAGACCCTCCGTCGTATTCAGCAGTGAGAGCATTACTAGTAACTCTCGAAGGTAAAGGGATGGTTCATCACAGTAAAAAATCGCGCCGATATATCTACCACCCTACGATTACCGAAACTCGCGCCAGAAAATCCGCCATTTCCAATTTGCTCAGCACATTCTTTGATGATAAACCCGAAAAATTAGTCGCCGCTTTATTGGACTCAGACGACATGAACCTGGGGAAAGAAGATATTGAAAAAATCAGAAAATCCCTCAAGGAGTAACTCCCCCCTACTTTCGTAACACCAGTTTCCCCCAACCTCTCTCCAAAAATATGATCTCAACCTTACTGACCAGTTTACTGATTTCATTGATCGCCTCGGTTTGGATATGGGTGATGGGACGGCGAGACCCAGCGGGTCAACCATGGCTCACAGGCTTATGCTTGACGGTTCTAATGATTTTACCCGTCCTAGCTCAGCTTCCCAAATGGCAGGTTGAATGGCAGGCCTCATTGAACTCTACTCAGAAACTTCAGGAATCAGGGCTAGGCTATTGGCAGGAAATCTCCTCTACGATGCTTTGGGTTTGGCTCATCGGAGGAACCTTGATGCTCTTACGCTGGATGGTGTCTCAAGCTCATTTGAAAAAATGGATCACGGACTCTGAGGAAGTCACCGGAGTGACCAAGCAAGAATGGCAGCATTGCTTAAATGAATGTGGAAGCATGCTCGGGGTCAAAACCCTGCCCACACTTCGCGTAAAATCCGGATTATCATCCCCAGTGGTTGCCGGGGTGTGGAATCCGGTGATTTTAATGCCCATGGGAGCCCTAACGTGGAAAAATACAACGGTCCGGATGGCGATCCTTCACGAGCTTGGGCATATCAAACGGAAAGACCTATGGCTGAGAGCTGCGGCTGATTTAGCCTGTGCTATTCATTGGTATAACCCACTGATCCGGTGGATGCGCACCCAACTCCTCACCCAATGTGAATACGCCTGTGACGCACAAGTGGTTCATTCTGGAGCCGATCATCGCGAATATATCACCGCACTGTGCGATGTCTTAGAATCTGCCCAAAGGGAAAATCGACCGTTAGGCACGCTCTCTATGGCAGATCACGCCCCCCTCAAAGCCCGAGTTTCCCGATTAATAACCCCGCGCCGATTCAAGCATTCGTGGTTAGCACTCATGGCTGCCGCATTCACCCTATCCACCGCATTAGGCTTAACGTTGGTCCGACCCAAGGCAAACCAAAATCGCAATGACTCCCCCACATCCGAGTCTCTCAAACGCGAAATAAACCTCCGCCACACCGCCAACCCCTTTCCCGAAAAATAACACTAACAATTGACATTTCTTCCATCTTCCATCTTCCATCTTCCATCTTCCATCTTCCATCTTCCATCTTCC
>CAYNNY010000013.1:27509-33586 GCA_964398555.1 uncultured Verrucomicrobiales bacterium | reverse complement strand
CGAGGGCGTCGATTTGTGGGTATTCGGATTGGGGTTGATTACGTTTTGGGAACCCACCGAGTTTAACGAGTTCTTTGGAATAGTAGCGTTTGATTTGGGAACGAGAACGGGAGATGGTGAGTCCGTCGAGCAGTTTGAAGAAATCGCCGCCGAGCTCATGAATGAGATCACGGGCTTTTCGCTGATCGGCAGGTTTTTTAGTCCAAGCGGTAAACTTGGTTTGAGCTTTACGGGTGGTGCTGTTGAGGCTGGGGATACCTAGTTTTTCTTTGAAAGCGGCATCGTATTTTGTGGAACGGGCAACATCGCCACCGGCGATGAGGGAAATTTGGTTTCGGAGGTCTGAGATGTTGTTGTTGACGGGGGTGGCGGAGAGCAGGAGAACCTTGGTGTTGACCCCGGATTGGAGGATGTCCTCCATGAGCCGTTCGTAGCGGGTGCGGCGTGGGGTGCCGTCCTCCTTGGGTTTCCCTACGGAATTGTTGCGGAAGTTGTGGGATTCATCGATGACGATGAGTCCGTAGTTCTCCCAATGAAGGTTTCCCAGGTCGATATCTCCAGACATGCCGGATGTGCGGGAGAGGTCGGTGTGGGAGAGGACGGTGTAGGCGAAGCCATCGCTGAGTAGCGGGTTGAGTCGGCTGTTGTTGCTCGCTTGATAGACTGTCCAGTTGCGGCGGAGTTTTTTCGGACAGAGCACGAGGACTCGTTCATTGCGGAGCTCGAAGTATCTGATGACGGCGAGGGCTTCGAATGTTTTTCCTAATCCCACACTATCGGCGAGGATGCAGCCGTTGAATGAAAGGATTTTGTTAATCGCTCCCTTAGCGCCGTCTTTTTGGAAGGAAAAGAGCATTTTCCAAATCTCAGATTCAAGGAGGGTGATTTTTTTAAGATCTTCGTCAATGTTGTCTGCCCCGTCTAATTCATCACGGAAAAGGTGAAAGAGGGTGAGGTAATAAATAAATTGGGGTGGGTGATTGGCGTAGAGTCGTTCGAGGTGGGTGAGAACTTCCGCTTTGACGTCGGTGGTGAGTTGTTTGTCGGTCCAGACTTCATCAAACCAAGCCAGCAGGTCTGTCCGGTCGCGGTCGGAATCGACGACGAGGTTGAGTTCGATGTTGTTACCTTTCTTTTTGAGACCTAGTCCTGAGATTGTGAAATTGGAGCTGCCGAGGATGGCGCTGGAGGCATTGCCATTCTGAATGTGGTAGGCTTTGCCGTGGAGGAACCCAGATTGGCGGATCGAGCGGATTTCGACGGAACTTTTGATCCAGTCAGCACAGGCTTTGGCGATCGGGCGCTGGGCCAGCGTGTGGGCGAGCTCGAGACCAGATTCCGCGACGGTGAAGTTTTTCTTTTCCTGCTTTTGAGGGTCGATTTCAGAAACAAATGACGGCTCACCGAAGAGAAAGCGGAGACCTGTTGAGGATTCCAGTTCTTGACGTAATGCGGCGTAGGCATTGACGGTGAAATAAGCGGAGACAATGGAAAGCTGGGATTCCGAGGTGATGTGGTCTTTGAGAAATTGACCGGTGGAGCCTCGGGATGGGCGGTTGTCTCTGAGTGACGTCTGCATGTGATGCGTAGATTGCATCATGGGGGACGGAGTGACAAGACGGCGTTTGGGATTTTTTTGGAGTGGCGGGGGTGGCTGGGGATTTGCGCCGAGCTGGGGCTCGGCGCTCCCGAGGTGCGTAGACCAAAAAGGGAGAGCTTTCGCTCTCCCTTGGGATGGTTAGTGATAGGTCGATGCGGGTTGGAAACCCACGTTCCCTTAGTCTTCGAGTTGCTCGAGGAGGAGGTGGATGACTTTGCGGGAGGACTCGGGGATCACTGTGCCTGGGCCGAAGATGGCGGCGGCTCCGTTTTCGTAGAGGAAGTCGTAGTCCTGTGCGGGGATGACTCCTCCGCAGATGACCATGATGTCTTCGCGGCCTAACTTCGTGAGCTCCTCAATGAGCTGGGGAAGCAGGGTTTTGTGTCCTGCTGCCAGTGAACTCATGGCAACGACATGGACGTCGTTTTCGACCGCTTGTTTGGCGGTTTCTGCCGGAGTCTGGAACAGGGGTCCGATGTCGACATCGAATCCCATGTCGGCGTAAGCGGTCGAGACCACCTTGGCACCACGGTCGTGTCCGTCCTGACCCATTTTGGCGATCATGATACGAGGGCGGCGACCTTCTTTGGTTTCGAATTTCTTGATGAGTGCGGTGATGTCTGACATGTCTCCTTTGTTGTTGAATTCTTTGCCATAGACTCCGGAAATGGAGCGGATGGTGGCTTTGTATCGGCCGAAGTGGACTTCGCAGGCATCGGAGATTTCTCCGAGGGATGCGCGGGCCTGGGCGGCTTTGATGGCGAGTTCGAGGAGGTTGCCTTCACCTCCGCCAGCGCAGTCGGTGATGGCTTTGAGGGTGGCCTGGCATTCGTCTTCATTACGATTGGCGCGGAGTTTATCGAGTCGTTCGATCTGAGAGATCCGCACGGCGGTGTTATCGACATCGAGAATATCCAGAGGATCTTCTTTTGTGAGTCGGTATTTGTTCACGCCGACGATGGTTTCTTCTCCGGAGTCGATCCGTGCCTGACGGCGCGCGGCGGCTTCTTCGATACGCATTTTGGGGATGCCGGCTTCGATGGCTTTTGCCATGCCGCCGATTTTCTTGACCTCCATGATGTGTGCCCATGCTTTTTTGATGAGCGAATCGGTGAGGGCCTCGAGGTAGTAGGAGCCGCCCCATGGGTCGATCACGCGGCAAATTTCCGTTTCGTCCTGAAGGAAGATCTGGGTATTGCGTGCGATCCGGGCCGAGAAGTCGGTGGGGAGGGCAATGGCTTCGTCGAGCGCGTTGGTGTGGAGCGACTGGGTGTGACCGAGGGTCGCAGCCATCGCCTCGATGCATGTGCGGGAGATGTTGTTAAACGGATCTTGCTCGGTGAGTGACCATCCGGATGTCTGCGAGTGCGTGCGCAGGGCAAGCGACTTCGGATTTTTTGGATTGAACTCTTTAACGATCTTTGCCCAGAGCACACGGGCGGCACGCATTTTGGCGACTTCCATGAAGTGATTTTTCCCTTGGGCCCAGAAGAATGACAGTCGAGGTGCGAAGGCATCGATATCGATTCCGGCATCGATTCCGGACTGGAGGTATTCCCAGCCGTCGGCGAGCGTGTAAGCCATTTCGAGGTCGGCGGTGGCACCGGCTTCCTGCATGTGGTATCCGGAGATTGAGATCGAGTTAAACTTCGGCATTTTCTCGGAAGTAAACTCGAAGATGTCCGCAATGATCTTCATCGATGGAGTAGGTGGGTAAATGTAAGTATTCCGCACCATATACTCTTTGAGAATATCGTTCTGGATGGTTCCCGCGAGTTGGTCGAGGGTGGCACCTTGCTCTAACGCCGCCGTGATGTAGAATGCGAGGATGGGAAGCACCGCACCGTTCATCGTCATGGAGACGGATACTTTATCGAGTGGGATATTTCCAAAGAGAACTTCCATATCGAGGATTGAATCGATGGCAACACCGGCTTTGCCGACATCTCCGACAACGCGCTCGTGATCGGAGTCGTAGCCACGGTGAGTGGCGAGATCGAAGGCGACGGAGAGTCCTTTCTGACCCGCTGCTAGGTTGCGGCGGTAGAAGGCGTTCGATTCCTCAGCGGTGGAGAATCCGGCGTATTGGCGGATCGTCCACGGGCGGAAACAATACATTGTTGCGTAGGGTCCACGGAGGAAGGGTGCGATACCGGCTTGGTATTTCAGGTGCTCCATCCCTTTGGTGTCTTCCTCGGTGTAGAGGGGTTTGACGGGGATTTTTTCCATGGTGTCCCAAACGATTTCATCGATGGGTTTGGCTTGCTCTTTTTCGAGCTTGGCACACCACTGTTCGTAGCTTTGGGTTTCTGCTGCGGGTGTGTAGGGGATGTTTTTAAAGTTAGGTCGATTCATGCGATTACTCCTGCTCCTTTCAAAAGTTGGTGGTTCATTTCGTAGTTGTTGACGCGGACATTGACGAAGTCGTCGACTCCGGCTTCGCGCCATGCCTCTTCGTTTTTACCAGCGGCGCCAGCGACGAGGAGGACTGTTTCGGGTTGGGCTGCCTTGATCGCTTTCGCGAGTGGGACAACGCAATCAGCGTAGGTTGTATCGTCTGAGGTGATCACGACGATGTTCGTGGCTGATGCTTTGAGGGCTTCGACGGCGGCTTCGTTTGTCTCGAAGTCGGTGGCACCATCGATGTGGAATCCGGCGGCTTCAAAGAAGGCGGCAGTCCAGTCGGCGCGGAGTCGGTAGCGGCGTGATGGCCCCATGTTGAGCTGAAGAATCGTCGGTGCTGATCCGGTTTTTTCTTCGTGGGCTGCGGAGGCATCGCGGAGGGCTTCGTATTCTCCGGCGGCTTGGCGTTGGGGGATGGGCTTGATGTTGAACGTGCGGCCGATGTGGAGTTCGGTGGCATCGCTGATTTGTCCCAGCGTGGCTCCGTTCTCGACGGCGGCGATGGCGAGTTCGACCATTTCCGCTTCGACGGATGGGGCGAGCGCTTTGAGTTCGGCGACGTCTTGGCGTTTGCCGGCTGACTTCTCGGTGAACTTGGCGAAATGCTCGCCGTGTTTTCCGTGGTCGTCGTGTTTGCCTTTCAAGCGACCTTTGGTGAGGTCGGGATACATGTTGGCTCCCACGATCTTGTCTTTACGGCGACGGATGTTGGTGCGTTTTTCCTGGTAGACTTTTTCGATGGCTTTCTGGATGCTTCCAGATTCGAGGGTGCGTAGCATGCCGCCATCGGTTTGGATCTGTTGGAAGATCGCCCAGGATTTTCCGGCGATTTGGTCGGTGAGCCATTCGATGTAGTTCGAGCCGCCTGCGGGGTCGATGACTTGATCGAGTCCACACTCTTCGCGGAGTATGATGTGGATGTTGCGGGCGATACGCTGTGAGAAGTCGTCGGTTTTACCAGTGATTTCATCGAAGGGTCCGATGTGCATGGCATCGACGCCTGCGACGACGCCTGCGAATGCCTCGGCGGTGACACGGAGCATGTTGCTGTGGGCATCGTAGGATGTTTTATTCCACTTGGATGTGCTGGCGTGGATGTAAACCGGGGCGTCCTCGACGCCGTAGGCTTCTGCCATTTTACTCCAGAGCCAGCGGGTGGCGCGGATCTTGGCAATTTCCATGAAGTAGTCGCCGCCGATGGAGAGTTGGACCCGCATGTGGCGCAGAGAGACGGCGGGGTCGATGCCGCGGTTTTGCATCTTCTGGATGTAATAAACGGCGGTGGCGATGATGTAGGCGAGCTCCTGGGTGGCGCTGGCACCTCCATTGTGATAGATGTTTCCTTCAACGCAGATGGTCTGCATGTTAGGGGTGTGTTTGGCGGCAAACTTGGTGAGTGCTGCCATTTGGGCGAGACGGGTTTGAAGGCTCTGGGTGAGGTGGCCTTGGATCGCCATCTCGGCGAGCGGGTCGGTTTCAAAACAGCCTCGCAGGTCTTTGAGATCGATTCCTTGTTTTTTGGCTGCTGCAAAAAAGAGGGCGGCTACCGGGACGCTGGCGGCGCCGGATCGCCAGAAGGTGGAGATGGAATCGATGGAGATGCCTTCGAGGGCTTTTTCCATGTCTTCGAGGTTTTCAAGGGCGAGTCCGCAGGTGGTTTTTTCCGCCTGATCCATGTCGAAGCCGTTGGCGGTGACATTGTTGAGTGGAATGTTCAGTTCGGTTTGTCCTGCATTGAGTGCTTTGCGGGCGATGGTGTTCCATTTTTCAGGAATGCATTTGGTGATCTCTTGAGAGATTTCCCATCCTGTTTTAAGGAATCCACCGCTTTGGCTACCACGAACTAGGGAGCCTGAGCCGGGGAAGTGTTTACGGTGTTCGAGGTTTTCGATATCCTCTTGACGATAGATCGGTTGGATCGTGATGTCTTCGTAGGTCTTGCTGACGAGGAGCTTTTCAAAGGGGGCACCTTTGAGAAGCGCTTCCGCAGCCTCGTGCCACATATCGTAGCTGTGAGGTGGGAATTCTGTGAGCAAGCCGTCTGTTTGTGGTTCTGGGCTCATGGTTTTGGTTG
>CAYNNY010000013.1:25712-27409 GCA_964398555.1 uncultured Verrucomicrobiales bacterium | reverse complement strand
TGGCTTGGGTTGATAGTTCATTTTAAACCACGGATCTTACGAATCTTACTGATCTTTTTGCTTGGGTTGCTTTTGATAGGCAGTCGGGGACTGCAAGTCCCCACTCCATATTGGTTGATTAGTTAGGATGTGAATTCTTCATTCTCAATTCTTCATTCTTCATTCCGCCAAAGGCGTTACAGCTTGGCGTCTTGCATGTTGCCGGTTTCGATGAAGGCTTTGTGGAAGGCGAAGGCGGAGTCGAGCGACTGGCGGGTGTGTCCTTGGGACGATGAGTGGTAGTATTTCCGGAGGAGATCTTTGTAGTCGGGGTGGGCGCAGTTGTTGATGATGCTCTTGGCGCGTTCGGCTGGGTCTAGGCCTCGGAGGTCGGCGACGCCTTGCTCGGTGATGAGGACTTGGACCGAGTGCTCGCTGTGATCCATGTGGGAGCAGAGCGGGGCGATGGCGGAAATGGCACCTCCTTTGGCGGTGGATGGGCAGGTGAAGATCGAGATGTAGGCGTTGCGGGTGAAGTCGCCTGAGCCACCGATGCCGTTCATCATTTTCTGTCCAAGCACGTGGGTGCTGTTGACGTTGCCAAAGATATCGGTTTCGAGCGCGGTGTTGATCGAGATGATACCGAGCCGGCGGATGACTTCTGGGTTGTTGGAAATTTCCTGGGGGCGGAGGAGGAAACGGCCTTGGTAGTCTTCGAGGTTGGCGTAGATGTCCTGGAGGACTTCGGGTGAAACGGTGAGGGAGGCGCCACTGACAAAGGAAATGGTGTCATCTTTGATTCCTTGGATCACCGAGTCCTGAATGACCTCTGAATACATCTGGAAACGTGGGATATCAGGGTGGGCGCCGAGGGCTCCGAGAACGGCATTGGCAACATTGCCTACGCCTGATTGAATGGGGAGAAATCCTTTGGGGATTTTGCCATTGGCGAGTTCAGCTGCTAGAAATTCGGCGACGTTTTCTCCAATTTTCTGAGTGATTTCAGTGGTGGGAGTGAATCCGCCAATTTCATCGGGTCGGTTCGTTTCGACGACACCGAGAATTTTTTTAGGATCGACCCAGACGCGCTGGGTTCCCACGTGGTCATCGGCGTTGCTGATGGGGATGGGCATCCGGTGGGGTGGGTCTCTGAGTTCGTAGATGTCATGAAATCCGAGAAGTTGTTTCGGGTGGTAGCGGTTGACCTCGATGATGACTTTGTCGGCTTGGGAGAGGTAGGTATTGGTGGCTCCGACGCTGGTGGTGAGCAGGACTTTTCCATCGTTGGCGACGTCGGCGGCTTCGACCACGGCGACGTCGATATTGCCTAGAAACCCGTAGCGTACTTGCTGTTGGATCTGGGAAAGGTGCATATCGAAGAAGCGGGTGCGTCCATCGTTGATGCTTTGGCGAAGGTCTTTGTTGGATTGATATGGGGTGCGGAATTTGATGGCATCGGCACGGGCGAGTGCTCCGTCGAGGGAGTCGCCGGTGGAGGCTCCGGTGAGGACGCCGATTTTGAAATCGCGGTCGGCATCGTGTTCAGCGGTGGCTTTATTGGCGATGGCGGTAGGCACGGCTTTGGCGGCACCTGCGGGGGTGAATCCGCTGAATCCGATGTTGTCATCGTGGTTGATGAACTCAGCGGCTTCTTCAGCGGTGAGGATGGGGAATGGGCTTTTCATGGTTCGTTTGATTGGGCTTGGGTTGGGCTCTTG
>CAYNNY010000013.1:23896-25612 GCA_964398555.1 uncultured Verrucomicrobiales bacterium | reverse complement strand
GGCTCTTGATTCTACGAGCGACAGTGAGTCGACAGGCCGGGAGGCCTATCCTACGATGATTTTTTCAGAGTATTCGAGCCAAGTTGGAAGATGTCGGGAGGGTTGAAGAGTTTTTTTTCTGAAAAGGAGAAAAAGGGGACTGAGAATGGAATGGGGGTTTTGATGAATTCGATTATCAGCCGAAGACGGAGAGGAAATAGCCTGCGGCGAGGGCACTGCCGATGACACCGGCAACGTTGGGTCCCATGGCGTGCATGAGGAGGAAGTTGTTGGGGTCTGCTTTTTGTCCGACGTCTTGGGAAACGCGGGCGGCCATGGGCACGGCTGAAACTCCGGCGGATCCGATCAGTGGGTTGATCTTATTTTCGCTGAAGAGGTTCATAAACTTCGCCATCAACACGCCGGAGGCGGTTGCGATGGAGAAGGCTGCGATGCCTAGTGCGAGGATACTCAGTGTCTGAGGGTTGAGAAATGTGTGTTGGCCGGCAGCGTTGTTACCTCCCATTTTAAGACCTACGCAAATGCCTAGGAAAATGGTGATGATGTTGATGATCTCGTTCTGGGCGGCTTTGACCAAGCGCTCGGTGACTTTGCTCTCACGCAGGATGTTGCCGAGGAAGAACATGGAGATGAGTGGTGCGGCAGCGGGGACGACCAAGAGGCAGAAGACCATGACCATGACGGCGAAGATCATTTTTTCTAATTGGCTGACCTTGCGCATGGTTTTCATCTTGATTTTACGCTCCTTCACTGTGGTGAGCAGCTTCATGATGGGGGGTTGGATCATGGGGACCATGGCCATGTAGCTGTAGGCGGCTACGGCGATGGCTCCGAGGAGTTCAGGGGCCAGGTTGTTAGCAACGTAGATCGATGTGGGGCCGTCCGCTCCGCCGATGATGCCGATGGCGGCAGCTTGGGGGAGAGAGAATCCGAGGAATGGGGCCGCGATGAAGGTGAAGAAAATGCCAAACTGGGCGGCAGCTCCTAGCAACAGTGTGCGGGGGTTAGCTATCAGCGGACCGAAGTCAGTTAGTGCTCCAACGCCCATGAAGATGAGTGGAGGGAAGATCTCAAGTGCGATGCCTTGGTTGATGTAGTAGAAGAGGGTGCCGTCTCTGAGGTGGCCGGTGGCATCATAGAGATCGAGAGGGAGGTTGCCGATTAAGGCTCCTATGGCAATGGGGACCAGAAGGAGTGGCTCGAAATTTTTAACAATCGCAAGGTAGAGCAGGCCGACCACGACGATCCACATCGTCATCATTTGCCAAGTTACGAGGGGGAAGCCGGTGCTTTCCCAAAGGAGAAGAAGTTGTTCCTGCATAAAAAAATTAAGTCGGTGACGTGTGAGGGGAGACGCGCCGTGTCGGTGACGCGTTTGAGTGTGGTTCGATGATGATGATGTTTGGGGGCTGTTCTTATGTGGGCTGGTGATGAGTTACCCGATGGTGTAGAGCGGCTGACCTTCATCGACGGCATCACCGACTTTGCAGTGGATGGCTGTGACGGTTCCCGTTGCTGGGGCGTTGATGGATGTGTACATCTTCATGGCTTCCAGAGTGATGACGAGATCGCCTTCATTGACAGCGTCTCCGATCGCGAATTCAATGGCTTGAACGACGCCGGCGAGTGGGCTGGGAACATCACCGGCAGCGGCTGAAGCGGCGACTGGTGCTGCGGCGACTGCAGCTACGGGGGCGGCGGCGACTGGTGCTGCGG
>CAYNNY010000013.1:0-23796 GCA_964398555.1 uncultured Verrucomicrobiales bacterium | reverse complement strand
GCGGCGACTGGTGCTGCGGCCGGGGGTGCTACAGTGGCTGATTGAAGCGTGGCACCTGCGTTGGTGACTTCTACGACGACATCGTAAGTTTTGCCTTCTACGGTAATGCGGAGTTGTTTCATAATTCTATGGTTTGGTTATTTGGTTGAGTATTTTTTTTGATGATTGATGAGATGTGTTATCGGATATTGTGCGATGATTGGATTTGCTGGCGTCCAGCTTGGCTCCATGTGGTGTTTTGGGGTTTGATGGAAATGATCCGGTGCGGTTCATCGATCATGGTGGCTGCGGCTGCGGCAATCACGGTTGTTATTACATCGCTTGGCTCGCTAGCCATGGCTGCAGCAGCCAGGACGGTGAGGATTTCCGGTGAAATCTCGGCGTTGACGGTGGCTGGTGTGGCTGCTGGGTTTGTTGCGAATTTAGGAGCACTCAGCTCTGGCATGAATCGCTGGAGTAGTGCGCCAATTCCCATGCAAAGACCCATGAGGGTAGCGAGGGTGACAATTACCACGACAAAGCCCATGAGGTAGGGAAGGGAAACGGATAGGTCATGTCCATCATCGCCAACTTGATACTTGGCGATGATGTTGATTGCGTTGAAAGCTGAATGCATAGCGGGATAGAAGTGAAATTTAGATTAAAGCGGGATGTTGCCGTGTTTTTTAGGTGGGCGACTCTCGCGTTTATCTAGCATACCTCGGAAGGCCATGGCAAGCGTAGATCTCGATTGAGCCGGATCTATTACGTCTGTGATCATGCCATTACTCGCGGCTTGGTAGGGTGATGCGAACTTGTCACTGTAGTTTTCCCTAAGTTCAGCTTCAAGTTTTTCAGGGTCATCAGCGGCTGCGAGCTCGCGCCGATAGAGCACTTTCATGGCTCCTTGGGCACCCATGACGGCGATTTCAGCGGTGGGCCAAGCGAAGACGAAGTCGGCTCCGAGGTCGCTGGGGCACATGGCGAGGTAAGCACCACCGTAGGCTTTGCGGCAGATGAGGGTGATTTTTGGCACGGTGCCGGATGCCCATGCGAAGAGCATTTTGGCACCATGGCGGATGATGCCTCCTCGTTCCTGGGCGAGGCCGGGCATGAAGCCGGGGACGTCGACGAGGGAGAGGATGGGGATCGAGTAAATGTTACAGACCCGGATGAAGCGGGCGGCTTTATCGGATGAGTCGATATCGATACAACCAGCTTTAACGGTGGGTTGGTTGGCGACGATGCCGATCACTAGTCCCTCAATGCGGGCAAAGCCGATGAGCATATTGGGTGCAAAATCGGGCATGATTTCAAACCAGCTGCCGGGGTCGGTGATGCGGGCGATCACTTTTTGCATGTCCAGAGGTAGTTTGGAGTCGGCTGGAATGAGGTCGTTCATTTCAGGATCTTCCTTGATCTCGATTTCATTGGCCAGTTCATGCGGCGGGTTGGCGGAATTGTTGGACGGCAGGTAGGAGAGAAGCCGTTTGCTGAGATCGATCGCGTGCTGGTCGTCTTCGGCAATTAGGTGAATGTTTCCGCTGACCTGGGCGTGGGCGTCTGCACTGGCAAATTGATCGAGTGAAGCTGTTTGGCCGGTTGCCGCTTTGATGACATCAGGGCCGCAGATGAACATGTTGGCGTTCTTACGGGTCATGATGATGAAGTCGGTCAGGGCTGGCGAGTAGGCAGCGCCACCGGCGCAGGGGCCTGCGATGATAGAAATCTGAGGGACTACACCGGAAAGAAGTACATTGCGGAAAAAGACCTGACCGTAACCGGATAGGGCATCGATACCTTCTTGAATACGGGCACCGCCAGAGTCATTGATACCAATGACAGGCATGCCGGCTTTCACCGCGAAGTCGAGCAGGTCACAGATTTTTTTAGCGTGGATGCGTCCCACAGCACCACCGCCAACGGTGAAGTCCTGGGCAAAGGCGGCAACCGTGCGGCCATCGACGGTGCCGGTGGCGCATATGACGCCATCGCCGGGCATCTTGCGTTTTTCCAAGCCGAAGTTCGTGCAGGAGTGATGGGCATGCATGCCAAATTCAATGAAGTTTCCTCCGTCGAAAAATTTATCGAGGCGCTCGCGGGCGGTCATTTGCCCTTTGGCGTGACGTTTGTCGATGCGCTCTTGTCCTCCGCCCAGAAGAGCCTCGGCTCTCCGTGCTTCGAGTTTTTCCATGAGTTCTTTTTCAATAGCCATAATATGGAGTGGTTTGGTTTGAGGGTTTTAGAGGTTACTTGTCTTGGCAAAATTCAGTGAGAACGCCAAAAGTAGACTTGGGGTGGAGGAACGCAACGAGTTTGTCACCAGCTCCTTCAAAGGGAACTTCGTGGATCAGGCGGGTGCCTTTTTCTTTGGCGTTTTCGAGCTGCCCGGTGATGTTATCGGTCGCAAAGGCGATGTGATGAATGCCTTCGCCGTTCCTCTCGATGAATTTGGCGATCGGGCTGTCATCGGCTGTGGGCTCTAGGAGTTCGATGTGAACGTCACCGGCGGCAAAAAAAGCGGTTTTGACTTTTTGGGATTCAACTTCTTCGCGGCCTTCACATTTGAGGCCGAGAACGTCTTCGTAGTAGGGGATGACTTTTTCTAGTGATTTGACGGCGATTCCTAAGTGGTCGATTTTCGTGATCATGGCTTTAGAGTTTGGGTATGAAGGTTTGATTTGTTGGGTGCAGTTTCTGGATGGGTTTTGATGCGGGTGGTGGAGCTCTGAGTTTTTTCCTTCCGCGTTGTGGTTAAAACATAGTCCGATTGTGAAGAACTTGCTCTGCTTGTATCGTCCGAGACTGTGCATATTTTGCGCGCAGGTCTATTTTTTGCTTGTGTGGTAGGATGATTCTGTAAATATAAGAGGTTAGCGGTGTTTCGAGTCGATAGGCCTAGCTGGTATTGGTGTGTGGGGGCATGGGTTTTATGCCAGCGCGTCGAGATCGATGATGATGTCCGCGAGTTGTGAGGCTTCGTTGCGGTTGTGGGTAATGTGCAGAGTGGTGAGGCTGCTTTCGGCGATGGTGGTTTTTAGAAGGTCGAGAATTTCTGCGTAGGTGCCGTCGTCGAGACCTGTGAGAGCTTCGTCGAGGCAGAGCAGTGAGGGTCGGGTGGCCAGTGCTCGGCCGAGAGCGACACGTTTGGCTTCGCCTCCTGATAGATTTTCTGGAGTGCGGTTAAGCAGTGAGGTGATGCCTAGTTGTTGGGCCAGTTGATCGACGCGCTCTACGATATCGGATTGACTCCACCGCTGAATGGTTGGTCCAAAGGCGAGGTGTTCGTGGACGGTGAGGTGGGGGAAGAGGACGTTGTCTTGGGGGACGAGAGCGATGCCTCGTTCGCCAGGGCGAAGGTGGGTGATATCGCGGTCGTTGAGATGGATGGTTCCGGCGGTGACGTGGCGCAGTCCGCAAAGCGCTTCCATGAGGGTGGTTTTTCCCGATCCGCTAGATCCCATTAGCGAGGTGCAAGTTCCCGTTGATACCTCAAATGAGATATTTTTTAACGAGAACGAGCCAGCTTGGATGGTGAGTTGTCGGATAGTTAGCATTGTGTGATTGGGTAATTCCGTGATTCGGTAGGGTAAGGTGAATAACTTGAATCACTCAATAACGGAATCACCTCCGATCTCCGGCGAGGCGGACGATGAGGATAGTGGCGATGGCGAGAGTGATGAGGATGAGAGAGACAGAGGCGGCTCCGGCGAGGTTGCCTATGTTGATTTCCAGAAAGACGGAGGTGGCGAGGACTTCGGTGCGACCACGGGTGGCTCCGGCGAAGACGAGGATAGGGCCAAACTCGCCGAGGGCGCGAGCCCAGGCTAGCACGCCGGCGGCGATGACGCCTCGGTGGGCTTGAGGTAGGGTGACTTTCCAGAATGCTTGGGAGCGGGAGCATCCGAGGGTGAGGGCGAGTTGTTCGGCGCGTGGGGAGATTTGGTCGAAGGTGTTTTTCATGCTCCGCACGGCAAAGGCGGCTGCGATGGTGAACTGAGCGAGGATGATGGCGGGGACGTGGAAGGTAACGGCGATGCCGTGGGCATTCAGCCATTTTTCGATGGAGAGTTCTCTGCTTGGAAAGTTGTTAAAAAGGATCAGCAGGCTGAGGCCGACAACGAGCGGTGGGAGGATGATGGGGATGTCGAGTAAGGTATCGAGCAGGGTGCGACCCCGGAAGTGGAAGCGGGACAGGCTATAAGCGATAGGGACGGCGAAAATGAGCGAGAGGATCGCGGAGATGGTGCAGGTGAGGAAGGTGAGCTTGAGCGACGACTGGATGGCTTCGCTACCGATGGCTGCCTGGATATCGGGCCAAGTGATGTAGCTGGCATTGGCGAGGACGATGCTGAGGATCAGTAAGAGATAGAGCCCAGTAAAGCCAAGTAAGCCCGAATAAAACGGGACATCTGAGCGGACTTTACGGTGATGGTTGCTGTCGGTTGGCATCGGCGGTCTGAGTTTTACTCGAAAGATGGGGAGATGGGGAGGTTATTTTTTGACCGCGAAGGGATGCGAAAGGATGCAAAATGCGCGAAAGTTGAGGGCTTGGGTTGATCGTTCAATTTGAACCGCGAAGATTACGAATCTAGCGAATTTTTCACTTGGGTTGTTGGTCTGATTCTTTGCGCGATAGGCAGTCGTGGACTGCAAGTCCCCACTCCATATTGGGATGCTTGTGCAGATGGGTCGTATGGCTCTTATCGGTCCTATGAATTCACTGGGTTTGGTTTTTAGGATTTAGAAGTTTCACTCCTTCCCCCAGGTGAACCCATAGTGGAGGAATGATTTTTTGGCTTCTTCGTTGGAGAGGTAGGTGCCGAGTCGGTGGAGGAGGTTGGGGTGGGGTGTGTCGAGGGCGGTGGCGTAGGGTTGGGTGGCGATCGCATCGGGTCGGTTCAGTGAGATGATGGTGCTGTGTTTGCTGATGGCCTCGCTGGCTAGGGCGTTGCTACGGTAGATTAGGGCGGCGTCGAGCGCGCCGGCTTGCATCTGGGTGACGAGTTCATCACCTTTACTTGCCATGATGATGATGTTGCCGGATTGTTGGAGGGGGGCGAGGTGGTTTGATTTCTCTAACATGACATGGGTGAGTTTCCCTAGGGCGCTTTTTACTGGGTGGGCGAGACCTATTTTGAGTCCGGGGCGGGCGATATCCTCGAGGGTGAGGATGTTTTTTGGATTACCATTCGGCACGAGGAGGACGATTTCGTTTTGAGTGACGATGGTGCCTGGTTCGAATCGGTCCTGAACCTGATCGAGAAACGTCGTGTCGCAGGAAAAATAGAACCCAGGCGAGGCTCCAGCTTTCATCTGAGATACGAGAGTGCCGCAGCCTTCATAGACGGTTGAGATTCGGCATCCTTCACGTTTTTCAAAGGCGTGAATGCGGTTGTCGATGGCGGGGCGGAGCATGGAGCCTGAGAAGAGGAGGATCTTCGGGGTGTCGGCCCAGATGTCAGGGCGGGCGGTGGTTTTGAAGTGGTATTTTTGGAAGGTTTTTAGTCCTTTGTCTTTAGCGGTGAGGTATCGGGCGAAGTGGAGGGCGGCGGTGGGTTCTTGGCTGGATCGGAGCACTGCGATGTTGATTTTCCCTGGATTGTCTTCGAAGATGGGAACGGAGATGGTTTTGAGTTTGGGGTAGTTTTTGGCGACGGCACCCCACGCGATGGTAGCATCGACGCTACCTAAGGCGACATCTTCGATGATGTTGTTGACGGTGGGTTTGGTGACGGTGGCATTTTTTTTGACAGGGTCTAACAGGTTATGTTTTTTGAGGGTTTCGCGGGTGAATTTTCCGATGGCCGCTGATGGGTCGCCAAGGGAAATGCGGACGCCTGATTGGGTGAGGTCGTGAAGGGTGTGGATGGTGGTGTTGTCTTTGGAGACGACGATGACGGCGGTCATTTCAACGGCGGGGATGACTTCGGCTGTGAGGTTTTGTTGGGCGGCGGTTTGGATGTAGTCGTTGTGCGCAGGTATATAGAGGTCTCCGCCTCCTATTTTCAGCTGCGTGAGCAGGGCACCGGAGCCATTGTAAGTGACTTTAATTGTGCGTCCGGTTTCCTTTTCGTAGTCGGCAATGATTTCGGAAACCGGAACTCGGAGCCCGGCGGCGCAGTAGAGGGTGAGCGTTTTGTTATCGGATGTTTTAGTATGCTCTGGCCAAAGCGCCCAGATGCAGAGCGCGAGTAGGACGATGATGGAGATGAAGAAGATGAATGGTTTTTTCATGGGATGATCGTTCGATTTTTTGTAACCGCGAATGAGGCGGATTTTGTGAATCTTTTTTTGCTTGGGGTGATGCCTGCGGCGCTGAGCGCGAAAGGTTGCGAAATGCGCGAAGTTGATATGTTTGGGATGATACTTCAGTTTTAAACCACGGATGACACGGATTTACACGGATGGTTGATAGGGTTGAGTTTTTATAAGTTCTTGGGTTGAGGGCTTGGGATGATCCTCCTTCGCTGAAGCTATGGCGGACAAGGCTGCGCTCGACGGGATTCAGATGATTTTTTCAGGATTAGACAGGATTTTTTTGGATTGGTTGATCCGGATTTGAATTCACCATTCAAAATTGATCATTCCGCCTTCGGCGGTTTGCAGTGGGGGCAGTGGGGGTTGCGGGTGAGTTTAAATTTCCGGAGTTCGGTGGTGAGGGCTGAGTAGTGGATGAGTCGGTCGGTTTGGGCGGGGGCCAGGTTGGTGAGAAGTTTGATGCCTTCGAGGACGCCGATCTGGGCGATGAGGGCGGAGGTGGCTCCGATGACGGGGAATTGGCGTTTCCATCCAGTCGGTGGCTCGGGGGTAAGGCAGGCGAGGCAGGTGGATTTTTGCGGGTCAACGGCGAGGACTTGGCCTTCCATGTTAAACATGGCGCTATCGATGAAGTATTTTTTTTGTTCCATCGCTTCACGGTTCATCAGGAGACGTTCTTCGAAGAGGGGGGCGCAGGAAAAAACGATGTCGGCTTGGGCGACAAGATCTTTTACGTTTGTTTCCGTGATGTTGGATTCGATCGCTAGGGTTTCGATGTGTGGGTTGAAGCGCGTGATGGTATCGGCGGCTTGTTGGGCGCGGCTTTTTCCTAATCCATTGTGGTGCATGAGGATCTGGCGGTTGAGGTCGTCTTCCCGGAGGTTACCAGCGTGAGCGAGGATGATTTTACCAAATCCGGCGGCGGCGAGTGATTGGGCGAGCGGGCCACCGAGTCCACCGACCCGTGAGACGAGGGCGGTGGAGTTGCGCAGGATTTCTTGTCCACGTTCGCCAAAGTTGGGGATGGGTAGCTGCCAGGCGTAGATGGATTTGTCGGTGGGTGTTAGCATGGAGGTGGTTGATTAGTTGACTGGTTGATTTGTCATTGGTCTTGGGTTGAGGGCTTGGGGTGATTTCATAGGATGTGAATTCTCCATTTTTCATTCGCTACCCTCCTGCCATGGGGGGCATGAGGGTGAGTTCTTGGGTGCTGGTGGGGATGAGGGTGGTGGTGTCGCGGTGGTGGGTGTCGTCTAGGGCGATGAAGAGGCTGGGTCGGAGGGAGCCATCGGGTTTGAGGATGAGGCTGTGGGCTTCTTCGGGGAGGTCGTTGGCGATGGTGGTGATGAGTTCAGCGACAGTGGTGTTGTCCGGCACATCGCGGGTGAGGATGGTGATTTCGGCAGCAACGCCGAGTTGGCCTTGGAGGTGAATGATCATTGGGTAATAGGGATTAGTTATTGGGGAATAGGGATGGCGTCGCTGGGGCGACGGATGGATGCAGTAAGGCTGCCGCTTTGCATGGTAAGGGTGCGGTTGGCGGCTTGGATGATGAGGGGGTCGTGGGTGGCGATGATGACGGTGTTTCCCTGAGTGGTGTAGTTTTTGAGGGTTTCAATGATAGAGAGGCTATTGGTTTCGTCAAGGTTGCCGGTGGGTTCGTCGGCGATGATGGTGGCTGGGGAGGTGAAGAGGGCGCGGGCGAGGGCGGTGCGTTGTTGTTCGCCGGAGCTGAGGGCGGACGGCAGGTGGGAGGCGCGGCTGGTGAGGGCAAATTGTTCGATGAGGTAGTTGGTGCGGGTGGTGATTTCTTTTTTGGATAGACGAAGCGCGAGTGCCGGGGTGGCGATGTTGTCGGCGATGTTGAGGTAGGGGAGGAGTCGGAAATCTGGGTAGAGGATTCCGATGTTTTGGGCGCGGAACTGGTTGCGGGCGGAGTGGCTGAGGGTGAATGGATCGGTTTCTCCGTATTGGAGCGTGCCGCTGGTGGGTTGGATGAGGCAGGCGAGGTGGTAGAGGAGGGTGGATTTTCCGCTGCCACTCCGACCTGTGAGTGCGATAAATTCACCCTTTTCAATATTGAGGTTCACTTGGTCGACAGCGGTGACTTTGTGGTGACCGTTATCGAAGATGTGAGTGAGTGTTTTTGTGGTGATTGGGTGCATGGGTTGATTAGTTTTTTGACCGCGAAAATTTGCGAAATGCGCGAAGTTGATTATTCCTTAGGTTGTAGCGCTACGGCGCTAGACAGAATTTTTCAGAATTACTGTGGTTGATACTTGGGTTGCTTCTCGACAGGAAGCCTATCCTGCGGGAAATTCACTATTCAAAATTCTCCAGCGGGTCGTGGCGGGAGGCTGTTAGGGTAGGGAGCCAGGCGGAGATGAGGGTGAGGATTGGGGCGAGGAGGGTGAGTTGCCAGTAGTGGCTGAGTGGGTAGCCGAGGGAGATAATGATGATGAGGGTGGCGAGGGTGCCGGCGACGCCGATGATGATGGCGCGTCCGAGGAAGAGGGTGAAGATGTGTCGCGTGGGGATGCCCATCGAGAGGAGGGTGCCAATTTCGGGTCGGCGCTCGCGGACGTTAAAGAGGCAGAGGGTGAAGAGTCCAGTGAGTGATCCGATAAGGATGAGGGGGGTGAGGATGGAGAGGAAGGATGCCCGTTCTTCCCGACTGCGTGCTCGGTTGGTGAGGATGTCTTGGCGGGTGATCTCGGAGTTTTCGCTGACTTTTTTTCGAGCTTCGGCGCGGGCAAGCGCTTTGCTTTCGATCTCGATAACTTGGGTGTCGGGGAGGATGGCTGTGAGTTCTTTGCGGATGGTGCCGAGTCGGTCGAGGCTGGCGCAGTTACACCCGAGCGCAAGAATGGCGTTGATTTGGCCGGGGAGGTTGAGCATTTGTTGGGCTGATTTCAGCGGGGTCCAGAGCGTGATGTCATCGATGGTGCCACGGGGGGCGTGGATTTTACTGATGGTAAACGACTGACCGTTTAGCGTGAGTGGTTGTTTGGTTTGGAGGTGGTATTTTTTCGCAAGTTGAGAGCCAACGATGACGGTGCCTTTGGCGACCGGTTGCATGATGGGTTTTTTGGGGTTGCGGTGGGCGATCGGGACTTGTCCATCGACGCCGATGAGCATGATCTCGGTATTTTGTTCTTTCCAGAGGATGCGGCGGGAGAGTCGGGGGAGGAGGTGGTTGACGCTGACGATGGAGGAGTCGGCGAGCTTTTGAGTGTAGCTTTCCGGCATGGTGTTGGATGCGTAGCCTTTGGCGTAAACTTCGGAGAGGTCTTGGCTGGCGGGGTAGATGTGGACGTTAAACCCGAGACCTTTCATGGTGCGGCGGATTTGGTCGTTGAGGGTTTTGGTGGTGGCGGTGGTTTTCTTTTGGAGGTCGGCCAGTTGGGATTCGGTGTGAGCATCGAACTGGCGCATGGTTTCCATCGCGGCAATCATGCAGGTGAGGGCGATGGAGATGGTGATCACGGATATTACCGCACTTAGTTTTCGGTGGTTGAGTTCTTTGAGGATGAGGGAGAGCATGGGTGTTGGTTGATTAGTTGACTGGTTAATTAGTCATTGGTCTTGGGTTGAGGGCTTGATTCTTTGCGCGATAGGCAGATGACAGGCAACAGGCCTATCTTACTTTGTGCGATAGGACTTATGGGAGCGATGGGACTATGAATCACTGAATAACCTACTTCCTCTTCAGGGTAATGATAGTTAGAAGAATGAGAAGGGCGATGGAGGTGCCGATGATGATAGGGATGGTCCGGGTGATGGATGTTTTGGGTTGGTTGGGTGGTGGTGTGGATTTTTCTGGTATGGGTGATTTTTGTTGGGTTTGGGTGATATCGCCTACGCCACCGAGGGGGGGGAGTTGTTTGTCGACGACGGCGAGGCCGGTGATGAGGTGGGAGGGCCAGTTTTCGCGGATGAGGAGGTCAAATCCTGGGTTCTGTTCTTTGACTTGGCAGGAACAGGCACCGCAGAGGTATTTGCAGCCGTTGAGGATGGGTTGGTAGCCGAGGCGGGAGGCTGGCATCGGCGGGAGTTGCCGCCCCCGACCAAACACGGGGATGATGAGGGTTTCTTTTCCTTGTCGGATAGCGGGGGGGCTGTTGGCTAGGAGTGTGGCGATGAATGGCGATTCGGCTGGGTCTGAGCGGTCGATGAGTAGGGAGGTGAAGGAGATTTTGAGCGGGATGGCGGAGCGGAGGACATCTTCGAGGTCGGTGTTACCGGTGATTTTATGTCGTTCTGCGGTGCCGATGATGCCGTCGGGGATGGTGATGGCTTTTTCCGCTTGGCGGAGGTGGGTGTTGAGTTGGGATTGAATCTTTTGGGCATCGTCTGCTTTCCCCTGATGGATGAGAATCCAGACGCAGGATGAGCCGTTGATGATGTGTTTAACAATGTCGCGCCGGGCGGGGGATTCGATGATGGTTGCTAGATTCTCAGGTGTGAATGGGACGGTGAGGATGGGGGATTTATTTTTGGAGGATTTCGGGTAGTAAAGTGCGAGTTGGGCCGTTGTGGCTGAGGTGTCGATATCGGGAAGTTTCCAGAGTTGGGCGTCGGTGAGTCGACTGGTATCGAGGATGTCGAGTTTGAGATTGGTGTGGTTGAGTTTTTTTTGAAACTCGGTGACTTGTTGGGTTTGTGTGGGGGTGAGTGGTTTGGGGGTGACGAGGAAGAGTTGGTAGTCGTCTGACTCCCAGCGCTCGAGCGCATAGCGAAAGACGGGGACCTGGCAGGCTGTCGCCAGGGTGGCGGCGAGGATCAGGATGGTGGTGGATTTAAGGAGGGACATGGGAGAGTGATTGGGGTGTGCCCTGCGGGGCTGACCGCGGAAAAGTGCGAAAGTTCTTGGGTTGAGTGTTCTTGTCGGTCGCATAGGTCTTGTAAGTCCTATGAATAGGTAGCTCTTTGGTTTTTAGTATTTAGAGTTTAGAATTTTACTTGGTGTGTTTGATGGGCCTGGTGGGTGGACTCCCATTTGACGAGTGCCTGACCAGCGATGAGAAAGCTGACTGAGGGGCGGACGGCAAATTGAAACTGATCCGCTTGATGTTGTTTGTTCGGGGTGATAGCGATTCCCCCAAAGCATGAAAGCGGGAGTGCTGCGATGAGGATGGCTGTGAATCGGATGGTCATGTGGATGGGTGTGTATATTACGCGATGTTTTCCAGCGATTTCATGGCATTTTCGGTATAATAAATGGCATTTTGCGAAATACAAAAATTCGTCATTTATGGCTGTGGAGTTTTTGATTTTTCTGGATGAAGTGAAGATTTCATACGTAGGATAGGGTTGATTTTTTCATTGTTTCTATGAGGGGACAGCTCTACACAAGTCGAGCTAGAATTTTGCAATCCTAGCTCGATGTTTTCTGAGGTGTGATGTTTGCTGGCTGTTGGCCTTCCTTGGAAGTAGCGCGCAAGCAGGAGGGTTGAACTGATTCTATGGTCGGTTGATCTCAAGCAAGGCTTCCTCAATGTGGGGATTGACTTCTTGAGTCACGGATTCAACAGCCACTCTGATGGCATTCTGGATGGCGAGCGGTGAGGATGATCCGTGGCCAATGATGCAGACGCCGTTGACTCCGAGTAGGGGTGAGCCGCCTACGTATTCGTAGCTGCTGCGTTTTTTGACGGCTTTGAAGGCGCGGTGAGCCATGGCAGCACCCATGGTGCGCAGTGGGTTGCGTTTAAACTCGAGCTTGAGCCATTTGGACATGGCCTTGGCTGTGGCTTCGCAGCTTTTGAGCACGATGTTTCCAGTGAATCCATCGCAGAGCACGACGTCGATCTTGCTTTCAAAGAGGTCGTGACCTTCAACGTTGCCGACAAAATTAAAGGGAGCGCGTCCGGTGCTGTGCATGTGGCTCAGCAGGGCGAATGTCTCCTTGGTGAAGGTTGTGCCTTTTTCGTCTTCCGCACCATTGGACATGATGCCGATGTTGGGCTTATCGACGCCGAGGACTTGGCGGGCATAGACAGCGCCCATGATGGCGTAGGTGACAAGGTGTTGTGGTTTGGCTTCGGGGTTGGCTCCGGCATCGAGGAGGTTGCAGATGCCGTATTCGTTGGGCATGGCTGAGGCGATGCCGGCGCGTTCAACTCCTTTGAGGGTGCGGAGTTTAACGGTGGCGGCTGCGACGGCGGCTCCGGTATTGCCGGCGCTGATCACGGCTGCGGCATCGCCAGATTTCACGAGATCTGTAGCGACGGAAATAGATGAGTTTTTCTTTCGGCGCAGGGCCTTGGCTCCTGATTCGTGCATTTCCACGACCTCTGTGGTGTGGATGATGGTGGCTCGTGGGTCGGTGAGTTTGACCTTTTTCATCTCAGCGGTGATAGCTTCACTGTCGCCGATGAGAAAGAGGCGGGAGATTTGGGGGTAAAGTTTGAGCGCGTCAGAGGCACCTTTGATGGTGGCGGCGGGGGCGTTGTCGCCGCCCATGGCATCGAGAGCAATATTCATATTCGTGATAGTGGGAGAAAGGCTGGCATGAAACAAGCGGAATGCCGAGGCATTCCGCTTTGAAGAGGATTGTTTGAGCCCCAGCGTTATAGTGGGGTTCGGAAGCTGAAAGCGGTGAGCTTTCTACAGTGCGTCTACTTCGAGCACTTGGCGCTCGCGATAGGTGCCGCAGTGTGGGCATGCAATGTGAGATGGGATGCGGCTTTCACACTCAGGACAAGTTTTGAGCTTGGGTGTTTGCCAGCGGTTTGCGCCACGGCGCATTTTTTGCTTCATCTTAGAGGTTCTACGCTTAGGAACGGCCATAGTATTAGGTGGTTAAGGATTAAGGTTGGTTTGTAGGAAGTTGGATGGTGATGAGGGGTCGGAAAATCTACTTTGAGTTGTCCGGATTATCATCGGCGATCGCGTCGAGTGCATCCCAAGGATTGGGTTCCTCTGTCGCGGGGGGGGTCTTTACATCAGTAACAGGGGGTTTGTCCACTGCTAAATAGCGGGAATCTAAAATACATTCCATGGGCTCGTCACCTTCATCACATCGAGGGTAGTCAGGAAACTGCAGGATGATCTCCTCCCGGAGCTTGTCGGAGAGGTCTATGGTTCCGCTGTAGATTTCGGCGGATAGGCATAAGTCGTTAGCTTCGAGTGTTTTGATGAAGGGGGTGAGGGTGCGGACGCAGGTGAATTTAAAGGGAGCGCTGATGCTACCTCTGATGAGAAGTTCACTTTCAAAGTGCTGGATGTAGAGATCGTAGAGCAGCGGGCCATTTGCCTGGGTGTCGGTGTCGGGAAAGCTGAAAATCGACGTGTCGAGCTCCCCGGAGAAGGATTTTCCTTCTTCGGGGAGGGTGGCGAGGTCAATGGTGAGATGTTTTTTCATGTGATGTATTGGATTAGGTCCAGTTTTCAATGTGTAGTCCGTCAACTCGGTTGAACTCCTTCACGTTGTTGGTGACGAGAACGAGGTTCTGGCTTTTGGCGTGGGCGGCGATGAGGAGGTCGTTTGCTCCGATCGGTTGCTCTTTGTTTTTTTTTCTGGTTTAGAGCTGTTGCTGATGCCGTATTGCATTTCACTCAGGGTGATGGCCGATATGCAAACTTGAGCTTAGCCGCTGACGTAGACGGCTTTGTCGCGTCGTGTGGTGGTTTTTCCGATGATGATGGCGCAGGGTGCGCCTGTTTCTTCGAGGGTTTCCATCACGGCATCGAGGTTTTCATCGGGCACGGAA
The DNA here is from genome assembly GCA_964398555.1 of uncultured Verrucomicrobiales bacterium. Lineage (GTDB taxonomy): Bacteria > Verrucomicrobiota > Verrucomicrobiia > Verrucomicrobiales > Akkermansiaceae > Oceaniferula. The sequence continues at coordinate 9,841 of CAYNNY010000013.1, read as the reverse complement.
AGAAGTAGTCCGCCGGATGTCTGGGCATCGGCATAAATGGTTTTTTGGCTTTCGGTGACGTTGTCCGCAAAGTGAGTGGCGGCCGAGGCGTGCTGGAGGTTTTTGATGCTGCCGCCGGGGATGCATCCCGCTTCAATGAAGTCGAGGACTTCGGGTGAAATGAGAGGCAGGGCTGCGGCGTCGATTTCGGCGGAAACTTGGCTGCCGTTGCAGATTTCGATGAGGTGACCGGCGAGGCCAAATCCAGTGACGTCGGTGCAGCAGTTGATGAGTCCGCGCTCGGCGAGGGTTGCTCCTGGTTTATTGAGTGTCGCCATGAGGTTGCTCGCCAGCAGGGCTAAGGCATCGCTGCATAGGCCACGTTTGATCGCGGTGGAGATGATGCCGCTTCCCAGAGGTTTGGTGAGCACGAGGTGTTCGCCGGGTTTGGCGTGGGCATTGGCGAGGTGGCGGTCAGGATGAACGATTCCGGTGACGGCCAGGCCGTAGATGGGCTCTGGGTTACGGATGGTGTGTCCACCAGCGAGGCTGCATTCGGCTTCGACACACATGAGGGCTCCTCCTCGGAAGATGCTTTGAATGGTGTCATTGTCAACCAGTCCGGCGGGCATGCCGGCGATGGCGAGGGCGGTGATGGGGCGTCCACCCATGGCGTAGACGTCAGAGAGGGCATTGGCGGCGGCGATCCGACCGTAGAGTTCGGGGTCGTCAACGATGGGGGTGAAGAAGTCGGTGGTTTGGACCAGTGCAATTTCATCGGTGAGTTTGAATACACCAGCGTCATCTGCGGTGGCTGAACCTACGAGGAGTCGGGGGTCTTGGTATTGAGGCAACTCATGCAGAACCTGCGTGAGTGTCTCGGGATCGAGTTTGGCGGCTCATCCGGCGGCGGATGAAAGACTGGTGAGGTTGCGTAGGTTTTGTTGGCTCATGGTTTTAATAGCGGTAAAAAAGTAAGAGGGGGGGGTGGGTGGCGCTGGGAAGCATTAACATATTTTTTCAAAATTGCTAATTTTTTGGGTGTGTTCGGGTGATTTTGCTGAAGGTGGATGGATGAATTTGCAAACCGGCAGGCGGTGAGCTGTGATTGCGAAGATTTTTTTCTTCAAGCTTGGCTGTTTTCGTGCAAGCTGCAGCGCGTTAGTCCTATGAGCGACCCTTCCCACTCCACATTATCGTCTTCCCAAGACACTATCGTTTGCAAACCGACCCAATGGTTCATCTTGCGCGTGCTCGCCATGCTGGTGATGTTCAGTGTATTTGCCGTGTTATTTATTAAGGATGGTATCTCAGGGTATCGTGAGCAAAACTTGCAGTACTTTTTGCATCATACCTTTAATCAGGCTGGCACGGATTTTCAGGGTTTGCAGAGTGGAGATGCCTCAAGTGAGGGTGACTGGAAGGCATTCTCTGGTGAAAAAACATGTCTTTTCCCCGAGGATGCGGCAACGGTTTTACCGAAAGGGGCTGATCTTGAGATGCCTTGGCCTACGATTTTGGTAGAGGGGTATGCCGTGATGAAAGAAAAGGGCGGTCAGAATGGAGCGAATAAGCTCTGGGAGGATTACACGTCTGAAAGAGGCTGGCCCTCGAAGACTGAGGAGCATCCGCATGATGCTGGTGATATTCAGGGGCAGTTTGTCGCTACCGCTGTCGCGCTGGCATTGATTGCCTTTTCTCTCTTTATTCTAATCAGGACGCTGCGCCGGACGATTGAGGCTGATGGCGAGGCTCTCTATTCTCAGGATGGTCAGCGGGTGCTGTATGTTGACATGATTCGTGTGGACAAGCGTAAGTGGGACACCAAGGGGATCGCCTTGGTGTATTACCAAGACGGCGGAGAAGAGAAAAAGGTCAAGATTGATGGTATGGTTTATGGTCAGTTCAAGGAAGAGAATGGAGCTCCTGCGGAAAGGTTATTCAGCCGTGTGATGGAGAACTTTAAGGGTGAGGTGCTGGAGTATGTCGACGATGGGGTTGATCAGGGGGATGAGGCTGAAGAATCCAGGCAGAATGAGGCATCGGAGTAAGTTCGATATTTAACCTATTTTAACTATTTTTTCATTTTCGTGGTTTTCGGTATTGCCAAGTCGATCCTAGGTGGCTATTTTTCTGCAACCAACCACAACATAACTAACAAAAATGTCAGACAACATCGAATCAAAAGTAAAAGATATCATCGTCGAGCAACTCGGAGTTAGCGCCGATCAGCTCAAGCCCGAAGCCAAGTTCATCGAAGACCTCGGTGCTGATTCACTCGACACCGTCGAGCTCGTCATGGCGTTTGAAGAAGAGTTCGGGATTGAAGTTCCTGACGAAGATGCTGAGAAGCTCACTAGTGTCGGTTCGATCATCGACTACGTGGCTAAGGTCAACGGCTAAGTCATAGGGCTCTTCAACTGATCTCAGGCAATTGCTTGAAATTTGGTTTAATTTTCAAGCAGAGCAGACTCGTCATGGGTCTGCTCTGTTTTAGTCTAAAAGTTTGCCGGGGTGTGGGGTTGCTTGCCATTTTTTAGCGATTCCTTCGGCCTATCATTCACGACAGCCTACTTTTTTGATCATCATGCAGCACTCACCAGATAGTATTCAATATGCGATGGAGACGGCGGTTCTTCTCCGTGAACCGGATCGTCGGATTGATACCTTTGGCTCTACAAGGTTCAAGTTCACCATGCTGAGTGAGCCGATGGATGCTGTCGGTCAGGTGCGTATTCGCCAAGGGGAGATGGAAGCGCAGAAGCCTCAAATCATCCGCCCTGAGCGTATGGGTGAGGTTGAACTTGAGGGGTTTCATGAAAAAGCGGGTGAGTTTCTCGATTGGTTACGTGAGCAAAATATTGAGCCTGTTTTCTTTCAGTATGGATTCATGTTTAAGCGTGGCACGGTGAGTGAAGAGCTGGTGCATGATTCCATGGATGCGGTGCGGGATCGGGTGCTGGAGGATGTTCGGCGGACCGGTGATCCCATGTTAGCGGTGATGGAGGGCGTGGATGATGCGTGGGAGGTTTGCCTTCTTAAATTTGCCATCGATATGATAGGGAAGTCGTCTGACATCAACACCTTTGATTTTAAAAGGAGGGGTTTGCTGTAGTCGGTGCGGTAAGTGGCTTAATTTTTGTGTTTTTATTAGACCTTTAGAGTGGTCTGAATCGATTTTTTAACTATCGTTACGATATGCGCATCATGCACGTTATCAAGGCGATTGCCACATTGCTCGCGCTGGGGGCCGTTATCGGGACGGCTCATCTGATGAAGGAGTACACTGGCACAGTCCGAGATATGCCGGGCGCTCTGATGGAGCAGCAGAGAGAGGTCGAGTTAGCACTAAAGCTCAAGGCTGAGCAGGGTTCCCAGTCTGGCAATGAGCCGGGGGAAAAAGCGTTCCAGAGGGCGCGGGAGCTGCTGGCGATGAAGTCGATGGATGAGGCTGAGGTGAAGCTGAAATATATTGTGAGTTATTACCCTGCGGCCGAAGCGGCGACTGAGGCTCGGCGAATCCTAGGTGAGATTAATGTGGATCGACTTCTGGATCCCGATTGGCGTGAGGGGAAAAGGGTGGTTGTTGTTAAACGAGGGGATACTTTTACGAGGATCATACGTAATAATCAAACAACGATGGATAGTATCATTCATCTGAGTAAGCTGATGCGTGCTGACCATCGCAGTCTTCATCCTGGGGATAAGCTAACGGTGATGCCTCTGGATATGCGGGTGGTGATCAATCTTCGGCGCAAAACGCTCACTATTTGGAGGCAGGGGGAGTTTATCAAAGAGTATCCGATTCAAAAAATAGCCTACAATGGCCGGGCGACAGTGAGGCCGCTCAAGGTGGGCTCGATTCTTGGTGCAGCAGGTGGAAAAATGTATCCTAGCCATCATGAAGCTTATCGATCGGCGCGAAAAGTGATCTTTCTTAGTGATAAATCCCTCGCCATTCGCGCCTTCTCTGCTGATAATGCCGACGACATGCAGCTTGGATTTTTCCTCACAAGCGCAGATATGGAAGAGTTGCCATTGCTCCTCAGGCGGGGTAATGATGTGGAGATCCGCAACTGACCATTGAATTAGAACATTTTAAATCAAATATTGAATACTGAATTATGAAACCTCTCGATTTTGAAAAACCCGTTGCCGAGCTTGAAACCGAACTCGAAAAGCTCAAGAAAAAGGCTGAAAAGCAAGATGTCGATATGTCTTCCGAAATCACCACGATGGAAGGAAAATTGGCCGAAACGAGAAAACGCATTTACGAAGAACTCTCTCCATGGCAGCGTGTGCAGATCGCTAGACACACGAACCGTCCGTTTATGCTCGATTACGTAAAACACGTTTTCGAGAATTTCTGTGAGCTTCATGGCGATCGTCATATAGGGGATGACAATGCCATGCCGGGTGGATTTGCCACACTGGGAGGGCAACGCGTTGTTGTCATTGGTCATCAGAAAGGGCGTAATACCAAAGAGAATCTCAAACGCAACTTTGGCAGCGCTCATCCGGAGGGGTATCGGAAGTCCTTACGCTTGATGAAGTTGGCTGAAAAGTTCAATTTGCCTATAATCGCTCTAATTGACACTCCTGGTGCTTTCCCCGGAATTGGTGCCGAGGAAAGAAACATTGCTGAGGCAATCGGCTTTAACCTTCGGGAAATGATATTACTTAAAGTCCCTACGATTACCGTCATTCTCGGTGAAGGAGGCTCCGGTGGAGCGCTGGGCATTGGGGTGACAGATCGTGTGTTGATGATGGAGAATGCGTATTACTCTGTGATTAGTCCTGAGGGATGTGCTGCCATTCTGTGGAAGCACCGTAAACATGCCCCCGAAGCGGCTAAAGCGATGAAAATCACAGCTCCTGATCTGGGTAAGCTGGGACTGATCGATGAAGTGGTTCCCGAGCCAACGGGAGGTGCGCATCACGATCACAAAAACGCGGCTGAAAACCTACGTCACGCAGTGGTGAATCAAATTAATGAGCTGCAAAAACTCAGCACCGAAGAGCTTCTCGACCAGCGCTATCAGAAATACCGTAAATTCGGTGAGTGGCAGGGGGAGTAGAATGGTGAATTTATCTTCGTAAACGATGCCATTCTGTGGTGTCGGGCTTGAGGAGGAGGTCGATGGGGGAGTTCTCAAGATGGAACTCTTTGATGAGGTGCTCGAGTAAGACTAGCGAGGCGGCGGCATCGTAGAGGGCGTCGTGCCAAGTTTTTTCGGGCACGAGTTGAGTGACTTTATCGGTTAGGTTGAAGTGCTGGCATACTTTTCCGAGAGCGTGGGATGGAAGTGCTGGCCAGGCGGCGCGGGCGAGTTGCAGGGTGTCCACCCAGGGGCCGAATCCATGGGCAGGGAAAGCGCGCAGGTAGCGTTTTTCTGTGCCGTGGCCGTGGGCGATGGTGATGTTTCCTCCCATCGTGCTCTTGATTTTCGGCCAGAGGGTCATGAAGGCCGGGGCGTCAGCGAGGTCTTCGCTAGTGATGCCGTGGACTTTTTGCGCCGCCCAGGTGATGGGACGGTCAGCTCGGATGAATGAGACAAATGGGTTGTGATGCCCCTTTTCAATGGACCACATCGCCATGCCGATCTGCACCGGTACGTCGGTTTTCCCTCGGGCCGCGCCAGCGGATTCGAAGTCAATGGCCGCGAAGGTGTGCTCGGAGATCATAAGTTGCACTTAGCCTGTCACCCCTGCTTTGTGGAGTTCGGCTGCGGCTTCTCTGATAATGGTCTCGGTGGTTTCCCAGTCGATGCATTGATCGGTGATGGATTGGCCGTAGGTGAGATCTTCAAGAGGTTGAGGGAAACTTTGGTTGCCGGCAACTAGGTTGCTTTCTAACATGGCTCCAATGAGGTTGGTGTTTCCTGCGGCGCGTTGGCGAACAATTTCACGGAAAACGGCAGGCATTTGCTCTTGTTTTTTGTCGCAGTTAGCGTGGGAGGCGTCGATCATCACTGCGGGGTCGAGCCCGCTTTTCTTGAGCAGTTCGGTGGTGACAGCGACGTCGTCTGCACCGTAGTTGGGGCCACTGTCGCCGCCACGAAGGATGATGTGGCAGTCTGGGTTACCGGAGGTGGTGACGGCGGAGGCGACTCCTTGTTCACTGACGCCGAGGAATGTTTGGGGTTGGGTGGCTGCTTTGATGGCATTAACTGCGGCCACGAGGTCGCCGGTGGTGGTGTTTTTAAATCCGATGGGCATCGAGAGGCCGGAGGCCATTTGGCGGTGGGTTTGGCTTTCGGTGGTGCGGGCACCAATGGCGGACCAACTGATGAGGTCGGCGATGTATTGCGGCGTAATGGGATCGAGAAGCTCGGTGGCGGTGGGGAGGCCGATGTCGATGATCTCGCGCAGGAACAAGCGGGCCTGACGCAGGCCTTCGGGGATGTTATCGGAGCCATCGAGATTGGGGTCCATGATGAGCCCTTTCCAGCCGACCGTGGTGCGTGGTTTTTCGTAGTAAACGCGCATCACGATGTAGATCTGGTGTTTGACTTCTTCGGCTAGTTTGGCCAGATTCCGGGCGTATTCGACGCCAGCTTTAGTATCGTGGATCGAGCATGGGCCGCAGATGAGAAGAAGTCGGTGATCCTCACCGCTGAGGATGTTGCGGATGTGCTGGCGGGACTCCGCCATGAATTCTGCCTGCTCGGTGGAGCGTTCCACCTCGGAAAGGAGTAAGGTGGGAGCGGGAAGCGGGATATTGCTCGAGATGTGGAGATCGGTGACTTGGGCCATGGGTTTGAGAAGTAAGATGGAAGATGGAGTGCTTTGTGTTGGAAGTTGGAAAGATGCTTGGTTTGGTGGGATTTGCAAGTCTGATCGCTCTGTGGAAAGATTGAAGTTTGAAGTTGTTTGAGCTTCTGCTAAATGGAGTTCATGCGAGATAAAGCGATTGGATTATTGAAAGTGTTAACCGAGGCCCATGGTGCGCCTGGATTTGAAGGTGAAGTGAGAGACATTTTTGCGGATGAGCTGGCAGACGCCGGAGAACTCAGCACCGATGGTAATGGATCGGTTTTTTGTGAACTGGATGATGTAGAGGGAGGCCCCCGGGTGTTGCTGACGGGCCATATGGACGAGGTGGCATTTCGGGTGCAGAACATCACGCCGGATGGATTTATTCAATTTATCACTCTGGGGGGATGGTGGCCACATACCTTGCTGGCGCAGCGTGTGGAGGTGAGGACCAAGGACGGACGTAAGATTTTGGGCGTGGTTTCATCGACTCCTCCACATTTCCTTCCTGCGGCTCAGCGCAAGCAGGTGCTATCGATTGATCAAATGTTTATCGATATCGGGGCAAAAAGCCGAGCTGATCTGGAGCAAAATATCGGTATCAGGATAGGTGATCCTATTGTTCCTTTGACGCCATTTTCACAGATGGCTGATCCGGATTTATTCATGGCGAAGGCATTTGATAATCGGGTGGGGATGGCGTGTGCGATTCAGGCGACTCAAAGGCTGAAAGCCGAGGGGCATCCCAACACTTTGATTGTATGCGGCACTGTCCAAGAAGAAGTGGGCTGCCGTGGCTCAATCACTGCCGCTGTGCAGGCTAATCCTGATGTGGTTATTGTGTTGGAGGGGACTCCTGCCGATGACACCCCGGGTTTTTCTCGGGCATCATCTCAAGGTGTCGTGGGGAAAGGTGTGCAAATCCGCATGCAGGATCCTACCGCGATCATGAACCCCGCTCTGGTCGACCTTTGTGTGGCTACGGCCGAAGAGAAGGGGATCGCTTTTCAATTAGCGTTGCGAGCCACTGGTGGCACGGATGCCAGTAAATTCCACCTTTCGGGTCGCGGGGTGCCGACGATTGTTCTCGGTGTGCCATCGCGCTACATTCACTCGCACAACTCAATGATCGATGTGCGGGACTATCTGACGATGGTCGAGCTTTCGGTGGCGCTTGTGAAGACGCTGGGCCAAGCCGAGGTCGAGAGTTTGATTCAGTATTTGTAAATGAGTCAGCGATATTGAATCTTCTAAACTCTTGCCTCAGGCGCGAGTTTAGTGTCAGTTGGGTGCGTGTTAGCGAGTTACATTCACAACATGGACCCCGTGATTTTTGATGTCGTGGGTCCAGTCAAGTTACGTTGGTATGGCATGGGTTATTTGCTGGGCTTTGTTGCCGCGTATTTTTTGCTGCGTTGGCTATCGCAAAAGAAACTCTGGGTTCTGGCGGAGGACAAGGTGGCTGATTTTATTGCCTACGGAGCCTTTTTTGGTGTCTTTCTGGGCGGGCGCTTGGGGTATATTCTGTTCTATCAAATACCTCAAGTGGGCTGGAGTGGGCTGCTTGCCGATCCGCTGATGATACTACGCGTCTGGGATGGTGGCATGGCGAGCCATGGTGGTATTCTAGGCTTGGTGATTTTCACCTATGTCTATGCTCGGAAGCAGAAGGTTTCGTGGACAGGGGTGGGCGACGGGCTTTGTGTGGTCGCTCCGATTGGGATTGGTCTCGTCAGAATGGCTAATTTTATCAATGGCGAATTGTATGGTCGGGTGTCTCACGGTGTGAGCTGGGCGATGAAGTTTCCGGAGGCATTGCGCGACAATGGTCAGGCGATGAATGCGATTCGTGAAGGTGCTCCGCTGGCACCTGAGGTGTATCAAATCGAGAGTGCAGGTGGGCAGTTGCAATACCTCATCGAGGCATCAAGGAATAATCCCGAGCTGTTGCAGGTGCTGGGCAATCATCTTCAAACGCGCCATCCGTCGCAGATTTATGAAGCGTTGCTGGAGGGGGTGGCGCTTTTTACTATCCTGTTTTTTACACGTATCAAGTTTCCGAAGTTGCCACACGGCATTCTCACCGGGATGTTTTTTGTCCTCTACGCCGTGTTTCGGATCATTGTGGAGGGATACCGCGAGCCAGACTCCGCGATGATTGGCGCGCTGACCAAGGGGCAGTTTTACTCCACGTTTATGATTGTGATGGGTGTGGCCTTTATCGCCTATGGGTGGATGATGAAAGATTCAAGGTTGAAGATTCGACGGGGTTGAGTTGAATGTTCTCAAGGCGAAGATGAAGCAGTGGGTTTAGGTCACCTCCGGCAATCTCATTCCCGCTACAAGCTTGTTTAAACCTGAATCCGTAAGAGACATCGAGCTTTTTAGGCAAGATGGTAGACAGGGGTTCAGCGAGGCTCTTAATCTTGAGAAAATTCCTTCTGAATCAAGCTTACGCCTTCGGCTCGAAGCCTTAGTGAGCATAATCTGCAGAGTCTTCGCAAAGATGTTCCGTGCTTAGGGGTGCTTTTTTACTGGTCAGTCATTTTTAGGTGAGTAAATTATCGGCCTATGCTTAAAGGAATTTCCCCTCTGTTGTCGCCCGAATTACTCGCTACGCTTTGCCGGATGGGGCATGGTGAGGAGATCGTTCTCGCTGATGCCCATTTTCCCGGACATGAGTTTCACGATCACGTGATTCGTGCTGATGGTTTGGCGATCCCCGATCTTTTGGATGCCATTCTGCCGCTGTTTGAGCTGGATGAGTATTCTGATGAGCCGGTTCTTACGATGAGTGCTGTCGAGGGGGATACTCTCGATCCCAAGGTGGAGGGGGCTTATGCCAAGGCGATTGCACGGCACAGCGAGCTTAATCCGAAAATTGCACGTTTGGACCGATACGCCTACTATGATCGGGTGCGGAAAGCGCACGCCGTGGTCGCGACGGGAGATGTGAACAAATATGCCAACATCATTTTGAAAAAAGGGGTGACGCCAGTTTAGGTGAGGTGCGGTTTCCGGCCCCCTTTCAGGAGGCGGGTTGTGTGTCGTAGAAAGCCCAGGGTCGTTGACCCTGGGCTGGTGGCATTGCCCCTTTCAGGGGTTT
>CAYNNY010000012.1:32665-34133 GCA_964398555.1 uncultured Verrucomicrobiales bacterium | reverse complement strand
CGCATGGAAACCTCTTCGATCAAGTGGAAAAAACCATGGATCTTCTTTACACCAAATACCTCAAGGCGCTGATTGAATATGAGAGATTGCAGAGGTTACGACGATAAACTCTACATATGGAGCTCAGGACAACTCCCCGATGAGTGGACTCTCGAATCCCTCCAAACAAAACATGTTCGTGGAAGCCATCTCTGGCCAGATTAGCTATGATTTAGGGGGGGGGTGAAATTTAAATGATTTTCTACACCCTTCTTGATTACACCCATCACAGAAACGCGAATTGCCATGTGATTTGTTGATTTTGCCATATGGTTTATCTTGCCCATACGGGTGAAAGCATGGTTTGATGCTTATGTTCTAGTTATGTGCAAAACAATTTATGTGCAAAACAATGGAACCAAACCAAACCAAACCAAATATGAATATGAATATGAATAATGTAATAAAGACCTCCCTCACATCAGTCATCCTTGCTGGTGCTATTAGTGGTTCCGCTAGCGCGACACTTGTATCTCACTTCAGCTTCGACGGGGATGTGAAAAATAGCATTGCCAGTCAAGCAGACGGAACCATTACAGGCACTGCGGTCTATTCAGCAGGTAAATTCGGACAAACTATTGCTCTAGATGCTGCTACGGATTATGTTGATTTGGGATCAAAAACTCTAGGGGCAATTGGCACTGGTAACTTTACGGTTTCACTTTGGGTAAATCTAAATGGTAATAGCGTTAGCGGTGATCCAGCCTTTTTCAGTAATAAAGACTGGGTCAACGGAGGAAATACTGGAATTAACTACGCCGTCAGCACTCTTGATGGAAATTCTAATGGAAATCTTGATGTGAATACTTATGGTAATGAGAGAGTAGATTTTCAAGATGGAGATACCTCTGATTTATCAAGCAGTAGTTGGCATAACATCATTCTTGTAAGAGATGGAAACGAACTCAAATATTACTTTAACGGAACTCAAGAAAATGGAACCAAAGCCATCACAGCTGGAGCTAATTTTGAGTCTCTGTCGAACTTCATTTTGGGAGACGATGGAACAGGGAATTACAATAGTGCTTCTAATAAGTGGAGTGCTGACATGCTTTTTGATGATTTAGCTATCTATGACCATGCTCTCACCACTGGTGAGATTGCTACGCTACAATCTTCTTCTGCAGTCCCTGAGCCAAACTCAACGGCCCTTCTAGGACTCGGTGGACTTGCCCTGATTCTACGCCGCCGTAAATAGAGTAGGAACACGTTTTTCATTTTCACGTTTGCGGTCACCTCCGGCAACCTCATTCCCACCACAAGCTTGTTTATTCTTTGTTGAATAAAGAACCATTACCCTAGGATAGTGAGCCTTTATCCGCCTTGAATGTGGAAATTTATCCTGCGCTTTTGGACGGGATGAGGTAGACAGAGGCTCTCTTGTTTCTGTTTTATCCCACTCGGTTCTGTTTTATCCCACTCGGTTCTG
>CAYNNY010000012.1:0-32565 GCA_964398555.1 uncultured Verrucomicrobiales bacterium | reverse complement strand
GCTCTCTTGTTTCTGTTTTATCCCACTCGGTTCTGTTTTATCCCACTCGGTTCTGCTGAGTGGGATTTTTTTGTTATTGTAAGGAATCCATCATTTCATAAACAAGCATTTCTCGATCCATGCTCATTGAGCGATGGCTGGGACCTGTTGCTCTGCGCGGTCCAGTTGTGAGCGGGTTTTCAGGGAAGCTGTCCCCATGCGCACGTCCCCATGCGCACGTGTTTACTCAAACCCGTAAATCTTCCCCGTGGTGGTGGAGGCGAAGAGTTTGTTGTTGGCGATGGCGAGGCTGTAGGCTGTGCCGTCGATAGGGAGGATTTTGAGTACGTTCCCGGTGGTAGTGTCGATGATGGCGACTTGGTTTTTAGCTCCGATGTAGAGAGTGGTGCCGCCGAGAATCATGGTGACGGGTGACTCGATGCCTTGAGTCCAAGTGTTGGCTCCCGTGGCGGTGACGGCATCTCGGATCATTTTATAGCGATCTGATCCGTTGACGATGATGCGGTTGAGATTGTTATGTTTGGAGATTTCGCTTCGAGAGGATGCCGTGCTTTCCAGCATGTGGTCTTGGCGGTGGCTCGAGTTATGGCATGGGCCGTGAAACATGGTGCCTGATGAGGTGAGGGTGGCGTAAGTGCCGGCGGAGCGAGGGAGGGTGCCGATGTATCCGACATTGGAGAGATTGAAGGAGGCCACTGTGTTTTTTCCTTGGGTTACGTAGACGTTATTGGCATCGGCGAGGAGCAGACCCTCAAAGCTGAAGCCATTTCCAATTTTGGCGGTTTTATTTTCTTCTGCACCTGTGGCGGAATTGAGTTTGACCATGTAGTTAGTGTGCCATGTGAGAAGGCCAAATCCGCAGTAGGATTTTCCATCTTTCACGAGGACGCCAGTTCGGCATGGGTAGCGGGAGATAAATTTGTGGTCACTGGCAATCAGGGTGTCTGAGGGGCCTGCTCGGTAGCTCCAAATCTGGGCTCCGGAGGAGGCATTGGCGCAGTAGATCTGGCCGTCGTCTGAACCAAAATAAACCTTTCCTCCATCGTAGGCTGGGGCAATACGCACGGCACCACCGACGGGAAGTCTCCAAAGCTCAGCCCCTGTGCTATCGTTCAGAGCAATGCAGGCATTGGCCGATGTGGAGCCAAAAAACACCATGCCATCCGCGGCGATGAGGTTAAATGCTTTATCGTAATCAAACAAATCCGCCTGGAAGGTTCTTTTAGCATAGGAGTCTCGGCTCATTTTTCCGTGCCAAGCGGGCTGGGGGCGGGATTTGGAGGTAAAGATCCAGGATTGAGAAAGGTTGGCTGCATTGAGTTGGTCCGGGGTGATACCAGAGCGGCGGTTATCGTGCTGGTAAGTGGGCCAGTCAGTGGCATGGATAACGCTGGTCGATAAGGCGAGGGAGAGGATGAGATGTTTCATGATGATGTATTTTTTAACCGCGAATCTTGCGGATTTTTTGCTTGGGATGATGCCTGCCTTATTGGTAATTGCTCAGGCGGCCTAACTTTACTTTAAGTTGTTTATTTAGAATGATTTATGATTGTTTTTGATGGGAGTTGATATTAACGCAATGAGTTGAAAAAGCCTTATACCGTAACGCTTTTTAAACTTTAAGAGAGACTCATCGCAATCAACATTTTTCGTAAGTTATTCATTATCAAGGGTCAGAGGTGCCTGAGTAGTTACCTTTATTGGGCGTTCAGAATTTACTATTCTACTTCGGTCCCCAGCCTAGGGAGGTCTGGATCCATGCGCCACATGAGCAGCCAGAGGATTTTTCTTGGATGAGGAACATGCCGTCGGCAGGTGCCCAGTTGAGCCAGCAGGCACCTTTGACGTGATCGACACCGGTGGTGGTGCCTGAGCCATCGTTCGGCCACATTGAGAGACCGTTGCCGCTGTATCCGGTTCGATAGAAGAGCATGTTTTTAGATCCCCAGTAGGTGTTGCAGCCATTGGTTTGTGGGATGGTATTGCTGCGCAGCAGTGCTCCTGTGGCGGCGGCGTAAACGTGAGGATAAATGAGGATCTCTCCGTTGCTGATGACGGCGTGTTGGTTTTTGCCGCCGTGGTGTGTTTTGATGTTGCCGGATGTTTTATTCCAAACTCCGACTCCTGTTGTGGGGTTAAAGGCATGGAGGTGGTTGTTTGATCCGTCGCCTGAGGTGAGGATCAGTTTATCGGAAACTGAATCATACATCAAGAAGACCGTGTAGTTTCCTCCCGTGAAACTTGAGGGTTTTTCCCAGAGTTTCGCTCCGGTGGCTAGATCTAGGCATACGAGGTGGAGGTCTTGTTTCCAGATGGCGGACGAGAGTCTGCGGGTGCTTCCGGCAACGGTAATTGAGTTTCTGGTTTCGAGGAAAAATACCTTGCCATTTCCTACGGTGATAGTGACTCCAAGGATCAAGCCGTTTGAGTATTTCCAGTTGAGATTCCCGGTGGATGGGTCAAGGGCAAAGAGGTTGTCTGACACCACCTGATTGGCCAGTGTTCCTCCGGCGTCGGTGTACCAAAATTGCGACCCCCAATGTTCTTTGTAAAAGGCTTCATCCACGGATGCTGAGCCAAGAAGTTGATTTCCGGTGCGGCAAATGTAGTTCCAGCTGTATTCCAGATCGGTTCGAGGGCCATCGATCAGGGCGAATGTGGAGAGTTTTCCGGTATCGCCATCCATTTTCCAGCATTCTTTGCGAAGTGAGAGCCAAACGCCATCGTCATCAGCGGTGAGGTTACCTGCATCGCGAAGCATGTTAAAGCGTTGGGCGTCATCGAGCTCTTTGGTCCAAAGCACGCTGCCGTTATGGGAATCCAGTGCTAAAATGCGACCGCGGCCTTGACAGTAAAATCGGCCATTGGTGGCGAGTGGTGGTGACTCTGCTGTTTGGCGATCCCATGCTAACTCCGGCCCAGGTGCCCCGATCCAGCGGAGTTCGAAGCCGGACATGCTGGTTTTCCCACTGAACTCTTCTTCTGAAGCTGAGGTGTTCGCCGGATTACCGTAGGACATCGTCCATGAGCCGGTGCCTGAAATAATGGGTTTTTGATCGGCCTGCATGGTGCCGCCATTAAGACCCGCAACTACCCCTCGGTTAGGGATCGAGTGTTTTTCAACGGCCGATTTGAAGGTGGTGTAACTTGTTTCTGGGGCGATTTGGGATTGAGAGACGATCAGGTTAAAGAAGTCTTTTGGGAATGGAAGGTTCGCTAGATCTGAGGCCAATACCACGGTGACGCGTGAGCCGTAAACGCCTCGGTTGCTGAGAAAGACACGGGCGGCATTGACCTCCACTTGTGTATCTTCCACACCGATAACAACGAGCTGGCTTTTTCTAGCGAGTTCGTAAGCGAGATGGGCATCTCCGCAGAGGTAATCGAGACAATATCCGCGATCGATGACACCGGGGAGTGCTAGTATGGCATCGGCGCGGGCGGACCAATTAACACCCCCTGAGGTGGAATCGAATCCAAACTGATCCGGCACGGGTGGTGGGCTGTAGTCCCAAAGTGCCGATACGGTGAAGGTGTTGGAGCGGCTTTCTTTACCAGACTCATCGGTTTGGATGACGGTGTAGGTGAAAGGTTCTCCGGGGTTCACATTGATAACGACCTCGTGATATGTCGTTAATGTGTAATCTTCGTAACGCTGGGAGGTTTGGCCGTCGGTGCCGTAGTTGATGACGGTGACGGTGGGGGTGGATGTTGTCCATGTTACGATGGCTTGGCCATTGCGGAGCTCCACGCTGGGTGTGGTGGTTTCGCTGATCGCCGCTTGGTAGCGTGATTCCATCCGCACGCGGAACATCACCCTACCTTCAGCCACGGCATCAATAGGCTGAAAATAGCGCACATGATATTCGCGTTGGCCATTGCCCTTGTCTGTTGGGTTTCCATAGGGGGTGAATTTTTCATCGCCGCTGGTCCAGTCCTTGAGGTTGGAGCTGGCTTCGGGAAGGTAACTAACATCAACCTCTAGTTCGGAGCGGAGGTAGTGAAGCACTGGGTAGATTTGTCCGTTTACTTCTTCATTGCTGACTCGGCTTGCTGTGGCGAAGCTACCTAAATTGGGGTTATCTCCCTCGGAGTATTCTTGGAAGTTACTTTTTCCATCGTTATCGTAATCTCCATCGGCAGTTTGATCGAGGTTTCCAAAATGGGTGATTTCCCATTGGTCTGCCATCTTATCGCCATCGGAATTCACGATGTTTTGACCACTCAAGGACTGGCCTTTTTTACTGGCTTTATAAACATCCGTGGCTTCGCTACCATCCAGCACTCGACTCCAGATCGCGACCTCATCAAGGCTACCTTTCCAGGAATGAGCACCATTGCCATCGATTCCCATGGAGAGGGGGAGGGTGTTATTAACGGAGCCGGCACCGGAAATGGAAAACGATTTGGCCATAGCCCCATCGACATAACAACGCACAGAGCCAGAGCGATCATTGGAGACGAGAATATGGTGCCATAGATCATCTGCCAAGGTGGCACCTCCAAGGATGGTGCCGCTTTTGTGGCTTGATCCAGCGATGTTCCATTGGACGCCTCCATCGCTAGTGGCATAGAGTCCCCATCCAGGGCTAGCGCCATTTGAGCTGTCTTGTTTACAAAGAAGAACGCCATCACTGGCACCACCATTGGGGAGGCCGCTGGGAATGGTGCCGTGCCTTTTCATCCAGAGGGAAATAGTGAAATCGGTATCGGATCCAAAATTCAAATCAGCATGGTCGCTGACTTGGACGCCTTGTTGGAGCTGATCGAGAAATTTAACCCGCTTTCCATAAACCCCATTGCCTGTGATGCTAGCACCATTGACACCGACACCATTGTGAGCTGTAGGACCACTGGCGGTGTCTTTAAAACCATCCTCAAAGCGGTAATTGGCAATAAGGTTAAAGCTCAAGCCGCCGAGAGCCCAGGCAATGCCCGCCTCGACACTTGTGTCGGGGACTGCAGAGCCACCATCAAATACCTCGATCCGGTAGGTGTAGCTCACGACTGTATCGATGGGTGCTGGTGGTGAGTCCGTATAATTCGTTGCACCGATAGGTAGCGTAGATAGCAGAGATCCATCACGAAATACGCGGATTTCAGGGGCAGTGAGACCCGTCGAATCATAGGTATTCCAAGTAAGAGCAGCCGTGCCAGCATCTTTATCGAGATCGGCAGTTAGGTAAGCACCTCCTAGAACCTGATTTAAAGGTTTTCCGGCACGGCCTTCGGTGTAAATGATTTGAATTTCCTCCTGGGAAAGGGGTCGACTCCAAATCGATAAATCATCGATGCCTGAGGCTGGTAAGCTGTATCCGCTCAAATTACCATCTTGTCCAATCACAATACTTTGATTGGAACCCGTGATATTGCCAATGCTTGAAATGCCTACCGATGACGGAGCTGATGAATCGTCTCCGATGGTTGTTACATTATCATCGAGCACATACGAGCTCATCGTTTGAGTAGTTCGATCCACGACCATGGCGACAAGAGTCCAATGGCTGCGGTTGTCATTAAAGTGGGCATCGTGGTCGAGATCAATCCAGGCTGTGTCCATTCGCGTTGATCCATCTGAAATATTGGATTTAACATCGTCACCGGCAATCGTAGATACCCATCCCAGTGTTCCTCCCGAGCTGGACCAATTTTTCCCGCCACCAGCCACGAGAACAGGATCGCTGCTGACGGATGCTGACACATGCACCCAGTAGAGGATGGTGACGCTACCTGTGCCAAAGGTGTATTCCATGCTGGCTGTTGTCAGGTAATTGGATCCAGCTCCGTTGCCAACGACAGCAGCTTGGCCAAAGAGGCCTGTTTGATATCCAGCTGTGCCGATCCATGTGCCGTGGTTTGCAGAGGACGAGCCTCCCGCAGTGCCCGAGAAATCATTGGCTGATCCATCCATGGGGAAATAGGCAAGTAAGCCGTTGGCGGGGACTTGGGCCGAACACGTTAATAAGGTGCCGGCTAGGATAGCTGAAATACTGAGCTGTGTGGATATTTTTGTCATCTTGTAATACGGATGAGAGGTTGGAAAGAAGGTAGATTTACCTAAGGTTCTTTTTGAAAGTATCCCATAAAACGGTTCGATGCCATGGCGTTTTGAACATAACGCATGGCATTTTTATAAACTATCAATCGACAATGTGTTTTGAATTGGGCATGTTGCTCTGGTGAACAATACTGATTTAAAGTGATGGGAGATACAAAAAATAAGGTTGAAAAGAGGGGGAGGCTTGGAGGTGAAATACCAATGAAAATTGGGCTGAGAGTTCCACAGTGGGCGACTCAAAATGCGCGGTTGGTCAAGGGGATTGTGCATTTTGTTAGGGGGCATGGAAAAAGTTGGCAGATCGATGCGGATATCTTTTTTAATAACGAATTACCATCGAATGAGATTGATGCCGACTGGGATGGCGATGGGTTGATTGTGTTCCGCTGTAATGAGGCAGAAGTGGCTGCGTGGCAGGGAAGGAAGATTCCCGTTGTAAATATCAGCTCGGAAACACAGATTAAAGGAGTGCCCAATGTGCTTGTTGATAACTATCACATGGGCACACTTGCCGCCGAGTATTTGATGGGTTTAGGGTTGAGGGATTATGCCTATGTTGGAGAGCGAACCAGGAATTATTCTTCTCAGCGCTATAATGGATTTCGAGACAAGCTGGAAAGTAGAGGGATGACGTGTCAGGAAATTAATCTGCCCATTTCAAAAATGTCACTCACGCAGAAAGCCTCAAACATTCACAAACGCTTGAACCTGGCACTTGCGAGCCTTTCCTTTCCCATCGGCATACTGGTTCGGGATGACCTTCTTTCTTTGAATGTCCTTCGATCAGCCCAGACGCTAGGAATCCAGGTGCCGGATGATATATCGCTGATTGGTATTAATGATCAAAGCCCCTATTGCCAAGTTGCTTTTCCTCGCCTGACTAGTGTGATGTACCCTGGAGAACTCATTGGTTATCGTGCTGCCGAGTTGTTAAATCGAATGATCAACGGGGAAGTGTTGACGTCAGATGTCATTTTGACCTCTTCTGGGGTAAGAGAACGAGGGTCCACGAATGCGGTGGCTGTTCGCGATGAATTGGTGGCGAAGGCCGTGAAGTATATCCGGCAACATGCTAAAACTAACGCTCTTAGTGTCGCTGATTTGTGTAGGCAGCTAGGGGTTTCCAACACCACGCTCAGGCTGCGTTTTAAAAAAATGATGGGGTGCTCGATTAAGTCGGAAGTGGATCGCGTGCGCTTCCAGGAGATTCGTTTTTTACTGACGGAGACCCATTCTTCTATACAGGAAATAGCCTTTCAGCTAGGCTTCACCTTACCTGAAGACTTGACGCGATTTTTTACTCGAATGGAGGGTCAGTCACCGATGAAATACAGGATGAGTCGGAGGTAGCTTTAGGGCGAATACATTAGGACCCGCAATATTAAGCCGCATAAAAGGCAGATCCGCTATATGATCAGAACACTGGACATAGAAAGTATTAAAATACGATTATATAAGGGTTTGAAGCTGAAGCCCCCCTTTTGCGAAGGTGTTGAGGCCATTGCGGCTTCAGCTTTATTGCCCGACTATCGATTGAGCGTAGGATGTTGTATGCAATTGCACCAAGTTCCAAAAAGAGTTTATTCATTTCAAAAGTAAGCACTCAACCAAACCCCTCTTGATTTTCTGATTGGGGATGGTGTAGAATGAGTGGGGTTTATGTTTTTGTCGTAGGTGTGGGATCTACGACGTTCACGACTACGTGAGATGTCGACACTGTCCGGTAGCGAGTTGGGGGGATGTAGGCAGATCAGACTGCGTTCCTGATCAACTAGCGAGGCGATCTTCTCGATCTAGCTGCGCTTTTCTCGGCGAGAGCTTTTGGCTTTTCCTTTTTTGGCCCATGCTTTCGGGAGCAATGGTCGGAGGTCATCTTGATTGGTTTTGCCGGGGAGTTTCTCAAAGACCCATTCAAGATATTCGTAGGGATCGTATCCGAGGATGCGAACGTTTTCGATGATTGTGAAAATCAAGGCGCTACGCCAGCCCGTGTCTTCACGGCCAATGAAGAACCCGTTCTTGACACCGAGTTTCAATGGACGAACGGCATTCTCAGCCCTGTTGTTGTCGAGGGTGATTGAATGCTTGTTCGACCTACAAAACTTCACCCATTGATTGTGGGCATAGGTCAGTGCCTTGCCCATGTTACTTTTGGGCAGGTGTTGGGGGTTGAATTCATGTAATTTGGCGCGAAGCTCCTTGATTAAAAATTTTCGTTTGTCTTTCTAGTGTAAGGCTCTTGCGCTTGGTGATTGGTTCTCGATGATCTTGGGAAAGCGGCTCTACTTTTTCTTTGCCCATGAGTCGCGGAGGGCGACGGTGCGGTTGAAGACGATGTTTTCGCCTTGGATGTGATCGATGTTGTCGGCGCAGAAATAGCCGACGCGTTCAAATTGATAGACGTCTCCGGCTTTGGCCTCTGCTAGGGAGGCTTCCAGTTTGGCATCGGTGTTGATGCTGAGGGAGTCGGGGTTCAGGCAGGTGAGGAATCCTCCTTCGGCACCGTCTGGGTTTTCTTCGGTGAAAAGTCGGTCGTAGAGGCGGATCTCGGCTCCGATGGCGGTGGCGGCGTCCACCCAGTGGATGGCGGCGCGGCATTTGATACCTTCCGGGGCATTCTGTCCGATGGTGTCCGGGATGAATTCGCAGAAGACCTCGGTGACTTCGCCGTCGGTGTTTTTCTCGTAGCCAGTGCAGGTGATGATGTAGCCACCACGCAGGCGGACCGAGCGGTCGGGGCCGAGACGGAAGAACTTTTTCGGTGGCTGCTCCATGAAGTCGTCGCGTTCGATCCAGATGGATTTTCCAAGCGATACCTTACGGGTGCCTGCCTCGGGGTCGGCTGGGTTATTAGGAGCTTCGACCAGTTCGCTGTGGTCGTCGGTTGGCCAGTTGGTGAGGGTGACTTTGAGCGGGGTGAGCACGGCCATGCGGCGCTGGGCAGATTGGTTGAGTTCGTCGCGGATCTCGGACTCGAGAATCGACATGTCGGTGACGGAGTTCACTTTCGTGATCCCGACCCGATGGCAGAAGCTGCGGATGGCGGCAGGCTGATAGCCCCGGCGTCGCATCCCGGAGATGGTGGGCAGGCGGGGGTCGTCCCAGCCGTGGACGAGGTTTTCTTCAACGAGTTGGAGAAGTTTCCGTTTGCTCATCACGGTGTAGCTGAGATTGAGTCGGGAAAATTCGATCTGGCGAGGCACGGCGGGCACTGGGCAGTTTGCGATAAACCAGTCGTAGAGCGGGCGGTGGTTTTCGAACTCGAGGGTGCAGAGTGAGTGGGTGATGTGCTCGATCGCATCTTCCAGTGGGTGCGCAAAGTCATACATCGGGTAGATACACCAGTCGTCACCTGTGTTGTGGTGGGTGGCGTGCATGATCCGGTAAATAACGGGGTCGCGCATGTTCATGTTCGATGAACTCATGTTGATTTTTGCCCGCAGCACCATTGAGCCATCGTCAAAGTCACCGGCTTTCATCCGAGAGAGTTGGTTGAGACTTTCCTCGACGGGTCGGTCGCGGAATGGGGAATGGGTGCCGGGGGTGGTGACGTTGCCTCGGTTGGCTTTCATTTCCTCAGGCGATTGTTCATCGACGTAGGAGTTGCCTTCTTTGATCAAGTGCTGGGCGCATTCGTAGAAAAGATCGAAGTAGTTGCTGGCGAAATAGAGATCCGTCCCCCAGTCGAAGCCGAGCCAACGCACGTCCTTTTTAATGCTGTCGACGTATTCTGTGTCTTCTTTTTCTGGGTTGGTGTCGTCGAAGCGAAGGTGGCAGCGGGCGCCGACAGCGCTATTTTCCTGAGCGATGCCAAAGTTGAAGCAAAATGCCTTGGCGTGGCCGATGTGGAGGTATCCGTTGGGCTCCGGCGGGAATCGGGTGATGACGGTGTCGTGTTTACCGCTTTTGAGATCAGAGGCGATGATGTCTCTGATGAAATCGAGTTTTTCGGGCTTTTGGGACTTGTTGGTGTCGGTGCTCATGTGCGGCGGAGTTTTAATCGGTGATGAGGGAAAGAGAAAGGTGGAAAATGGGGTTTTTTTTGAACCACGAATCTTGCGGATCTTTCGATACTCTGCAAGCTCATATTCCGGCGATCAATAAGGAATGGTGCCGCAGTTGAATGCCCTTCCCGCTGGGTCGTTGAATATGGCTGACGCCAAGTTGAAAGCATCTGAGATGCGTTGAATCAATGCTGCGCATTTGTTGAGTGTGAATGCCGCAGGCTCAACGCACCGGTAGGTGCTTTCAACTCGCGAAGCGAATTCAACCTGCCGAAGGCAAATTCAACAGTGAGTCCCTATTGATCGCCGGATGGTCTTGGTTGATAGCGGTAGGCAGCCGGAGACTCCAAGTCTCCACTCCATATTTAGCCGCGTGTTGGTTTCGAATTTGCCGCTTTACCTATCGGTGAAAGTCGATAGATTTTGCGAAGTCCCATTTGATTTTTCCCTGTGCCTTACTCCAACGGTCGTCACGAACCTCGCTTAGATACCCTGCAAAGCAATGAGCTTGCGGAGGGTGTGGAAATTCATCTTCGCGTCGCGGGCCCTTATGTGCGGGTGTTGGCGTATTTGTTGGATTTTTTGATCCGTGTAGGTATTAGCATCGTAGCTTGGTTGTTGTTAATGCTGATCGGAGCCATCATTGGTTTTACGGTGGCTCAGGGGTTGAGTATGCTGCTGATGTTTTTCCTGATGTTTTTCTATTACATCGTTTTTGAGGCTGGAAAACGGGGTGCTTCACCTGGGAAGCGGGTGATGGGCTTGCGGGTGGTGGATACTTCGGGGGCTCCGATCTCTTATGGTCAGGCGTTCATCCGGAATATGTTGCGCTTTGCCGATGGCATGCCGCTTTTCAGTTACGGTTTTGGGCTGATGTCGACTTTGCTGACCAAGCGCTTTCAGCGGCTCGGGGATTTACTGGCGAATACGGTGGTTGTTTATGATCGGATTCCTCAGATGCAGGTGTCTTCTCTTCCCCCGGTGCTGGAAAGTAGGGCTCCGAGTGTGCCGCTGACGCGAGAGGAACAGGCGGCTGTGTTAGGGTTTAGGGAGCGTGGCGGTATGTGGTCGGAGGCGCGGAGGATCGAGCTGGCAGATCATGCGAAGGAGCTTACTGGAGCGACGGGAGAGGCGGGCATGACCAGATTGCTGGGCGTGGCTCATTGGTTGGGGGAGAAACATTAACGGAACTGAGTGATGCAAGGTAAGGAGTTTGAAGAGAAAAACGCGCAACGCTGGGCTGCCTACGAGCAGACGCTGGAGGCTTTGGAGAAAAAAGGGCTAGGTCTGGATGTCTCGCAGTTGCCGACGATGTTCCGCGAGGTCTGCACCGATCTGGCGCTGGCGCGGCATCGGATGTATGGCATGCCGATGAATGAGCGGCTCAACGAGCTCGTGATCCGAGGACACAAGATCATTCATCGGAGGGCTGGTGGGACGTGGGAGAAAATCCTGCGGTTTATTGCCGTGGATTTCCCCGTGGCGGTGCGGGTGGAGTGGAAGTTGCTGTTGGTGGCGACTTTGAGTTTTATTTTGCCGGGGATTGGGATGGCATTGGCTGGATTCTACTGGTCGGATTTTTCCTGGATTCAGGCGGTGTTAGGATCGGGGATGATGCAGCAGCTCGATACTATGTATGGCAGCAGCGATGAGCAGATCTCGAATCTTCGAGACGAGTATGGCTCTAATTTTATGATGTTCTGTCACTATATCATGAACAACATCGGGATTGATTTTCGGATCTACGCGGGCGGGATCATCGCTTGTTTGGGTACTTTCTTTTTTCTTATTTATAATGGGGTGTTTTTCGGTGCTGTGATTGCGTATATCCACAAGGCGTGTGATACGCAGGCGTTTTACACTTTTGTGGCAGGGCACTCTTCGTTTGAGTTGATTGCGATGGTGATCGCGGGGATGGCAGGGCTCCGGATTGGTCTGGGTTTACTGCATCCTGGGCGGAAGACTCGGCGTCGCTCACTGATGGATGCTGGGAAGAAGTCTCTTCCTCTGATTTTTGGGGCTGCCGGAATGACATTGGTTGCTGCTGCGATCGAGGGGTTCTGGTCGGCGCAGCCATTGCCGCCGATGGTGAAGTATGTGGTGGGTATCACGATGTGGGTGGTGGTGATTGGTTATTTGGCTTTTGCGGGTAGGGGCGCAGTGAGTGGTGTTGGAAGTGTAGGAAAGGAGGATCATGCGGCTTGAGGATGTGACGGCGGAAATCCGGCCACGGCTGCCATGGGAGTCGATCGATCTCGGCTGCGCTTTGGCGCGGCGGCATCTAGGCTCGGTGATTAAGGCCTGGTCGCTGACGGTGTTTCCGATGTGGATCGTGCTGGCGCTGTTGTTGCGCAATCATCCGATTCTTTTTATTATTTGTGTTTGGTGGCTGAAGCCTATTTATGATCGCTTGCCCTTGTTTGTGTTGAGTCGGGCGCTGTTTGGGGCGGTGCCTCGGGTGGGGGAAGTCGTGCGGGCTTGGCCAAAGTTGATGGTGAGTCGTCTTTGGTTTGCCTTGATTGTGGGCCGGTTTTCTCCGGCCAGAAGTCTGAGTTTGCCTGTGGCTGAGCTGGAGGGGTTACGTGGAAAATCTTACCGACAGCGTGTTGATTTATTAGAACGAAATGGTGGCGAGGGTGCGACGATGGCGACTTTGGCAGGTGTCGTTTTGGAGGTGGTGACAGCTTTGGGTTTAGTGATGCTGGGGATGATGATGGTTCCTGATGAAGTGAGTACTCGCTGGGGAAGTCAGATTGGTGATTTTTTTACCTACAGTGATTTTTCAGATATTCCCGATGCCTTTATCTGGCTGCTGGCCGTGGTGCAAATGACGGCGATTACGCTAATGGAGCCGTTTTATGTGAGTGCTGGGTTTGCGCTTTATATCAATAGCCGGACACTAACCGAAGGATGGGATATCGAGCTCGCCTTCAAACGCTTGGGGGCACGGTTGGCGGAGGTGGCTAGTAAGGTGGCTTTGATCATGTGTGGCGTTGTTGCCTTTGCCGGAATGAATCCGGTCGTCATGGCAGATGTTGAGGCTAGTGCTGATTATGATGTTGGGGTGGGCACTGAGATCGAAGTGGATGTGAGTCAGGAGTCGATTCAGCAGATCTTAGCGGATGAGGACTTTACCGTGCATCACCGCTATGTGGATGTGCCGGTGGACGAGGCTCATCCGTTTTTTGATTGGTTGGCCGATTTGTTGTCTGGGGCGGCCTTACCTGGATTTATGGGGATTCTGGTGACGATTGTTTTTTATCTAATCTTAGCAGCTCTTGTTGCGGGGCTTGTGTTTTTGATTTATAAAAACCGCCATATCTTTGAGTCGTTGGTGGTTAAAAAGAGTGTTCGTCCGGGACCCAAAATCACGGCGGTGATGGGGATGGATGTCAGTCCGGAATCTCTGCCTGATGACGTGGCGGCGGCGGCTCGTTCAGCTTGGCGGGATGGTGACTATCAATTAGCGCTGAGCTTGCTCTATCGTGGTTCCCTTGTCTGGTTTGTGCATCGGGCCGACCTTCCTATCGATGAGGGTGATACGGAGGGAGATTGCTTGGGGCATGTGAATCAACTTCCTGACGCTAGAGTGGTCGGGTATTTCTCAGATCTGACACGTGAGTGGGTGGCTGTGGCGTATGGTAAAAAAGTTCCCGATGACCAGGTGATGGTTGATTTATGCGATCACTGGCCGTTTTCTCAGAACGCAGCGAAAGTGGAAAAAGTAGAAAGGAGAGCTTTATGAAATGGATCTCACTGATACTTATCTGTTTGTGTTGTTTATCCTGCGGCAAGACGGAGAAAAAACGCCGGACATTAGGTTATAAGGGTGCTGCGAAAAATAATCCCTTTCTAGCCGCTGAACGGTTATTATCGGAGAGTGGAGCGGAGGTTGAATCTCTGCACGGGCTGAGCGAGTTTGATGATGAAACCGCGATGGTTTTTCTGCCGACATCGTCGATCAATACGGTGGGTCGGGCCAAACGCCTGCTGGGTTGGGTCGAGGAGGGCGGACACTTGGTGGTGATGCTGGAGGGCGGCGAGAGGAGGGGAATGGACTTTGTCAAAGAGCCATCGAATA
The DNA here is from genome assembly GCA_964398555.1 of uncultured Verrucomicrobiales bacterium. Taxonomy (GTDB): domain Bacteria; phylum Verrucomicrobiota; class Verrucomicrobiia; order Verrucomicrobiales; family Akkermansiaceae; genus Oceaniferula. The sequence goes on along the minus strand of CAYNNY010000012.1, from coordinate 18,422 downwards.
GGTCGTTTTTTGATTCGGAAATAGAACAGCCTGGGATCGATTATCTGCTCGATGAGCTTGGTGTGCAGTTAAGTGATTGGGATCATGAGCGCTCGGATTCCGGCTCAGACCCAAGTGATTTGGATACCGATGAATGGGAGGCGCTCAAGGAAGCTGATCGCGTGTTGCTGGGATCGGAACAGAGTGAAATGATGCTGCAAGGTGAGCCAATGACGATTCACCACTGGTCGGATCAGGGGCTGGTCTATCCCGAGGTGTATGAACACGAGTATGGATCAGGTGAAGGGACCGATACCGATCAATACCGTTATTTGAGTGTGACCTACGACCAGGGGCGGGTGACTTGGCTGACCGATGCCCGACCTTTCCGGAATCGCTACATCGGCTATGCTGATCATGCCCGATTTTTGGAGGAGTTGGTTGATTTGTCGCAACCAGGAAAAATCGTTTTTTCGAGTGGTGATGGCGATGGTCTTTTATCATTGCTCTGGCGGCATTTCCCTTTGTTTATGACTGCTTTGATCGTGGCTGTTGCGTTTTGGCTTTGGCGGCACCTACCGAGGTTTGGGCCACAACAGGATATACGTGACGATGGGCTTCGTGAGTATTCGAGTCAGGTGCAGGGCATTGGCCGATTCCTCTGGCACCACAAGCGGGACGATTCGATGCTTGTGGCCATGCGCGCCACCGTGAACCGGAGCCTTTCTCTTCAACCCGGGGCATCTCAGGAGGGGGTGTTTGAGCAACTTTCTGAAAAATCGGGCCTGCCTGTGGAGGGCGTTATTGAAGCAATGACACGTGAACGAATCCACGATCCTGGTGCGATGGTGCGGGTGACAAAAAACCTTCAGTTGATAGGAAATACATTATTAAAAAACTAACCAATATATAATCATGAGCGAATATACAGATATTTACGGGGGGCAATCCTCTCCGCAGGGCGACGAGGAGAGTGACACTGCGGAAGCCATCCAGACGGCCAACATTGCGCAGAGGATTTGCCAGCAAATCTATGCTGAGTTAGGGAAGGTGTTTATTGGGCAAGATCACGTAGTCAGTCAGGTGTTGGCGGCTTTGTTGTCCGGTGGTCATATTTTACTGGAGGGGAAACCGGGGCTTGGGAAAACCCATCTAGTGCTGGCTTTGGCCAATACTTTTGGTGGCGAGTTCAGGCGGATTCAGTTTACGCCGGATTTGATGCCTACGGATGTGACCGGCTTTACCTTGTTTGATATGAAAAGTCAGACATTCCAAATGCGCAAAGGGCCTGTATTTACCAATCTTTTGCTTGGTGATGAAATCAACCGAGCCCCTGCAAAAACACAGGCGGCCTTGCTTGAGGTGATGCAGGAGCAGCAGGTGACCATCGATGGAGAAAGTATCAAGTTAGATCCGCCCTTCATGGTGCTAGCCACGCAAAACCCGATTGAGCATGAGGGGACTTATCCCTTGCCTGAGGCGCAGCTGGATCGATTTTTAATGAAGGTGGTGATTGATTATCCTGATCAGGCAAGTGAAGAGAGGGTGGTGGACCAGGTCACGTCAAAGGCCTCAGCGAAGGGGATGGATGCCAAAGCGGTTGAGCGTATTTGTAGTCGAGAGGATGTCCTTCAAGCCCAGCAAGAGTGCGCGACGATCAAGGCGGTGCCCGAAGTGGTGCGCTACGCTGTGAATATCTGCCGCGCCACGCGCGAGTCGCAAGGCATCAGTCTCGGTGCTGGGACCCGTGGAGCGATCAGTTTGATTCAGGTGGGTAAGGCGTATGCTTTGATGAATGGTCGCGATTTTGTTACCCCTGACGATGTGAAATCGGCGGCATTGCCCGTGCTTCGTCACCGTGTTCAACTAGCACCCGAGCTTGCGATCAGTGGTCAGAATATTGACGATGCGATTAGTCAAATCGTAAATGCTGTGGAGGCTCCGAGGATTTAGGTCAGCGGAGTGCGGACGGCTTGCCTCCGCTTTTTCCTGATCCGGGCTTGCCCTGATCTCCCTCCGGCGATAGCCGCACGTCAACTTACCACGAACATCCGCTCACGCCCACCACGCGAGTCAAGCCTCAGCACTCCAAGATCTCCCGACTTCAAAACTCATCATCATGCAGCCTACTCAACACGTCATCAGAATTGCCATCCTTTGGGTGGTGTTAGGATTTGGTGCCGGGCTGTGGAGTCCTCTGGAATCGTTTTGGTTGTGGGGTGGCGCTGTGTGTATTGTGGCGCTGATAGCTGATATGGTTGCGGCTAGGTTGCTGTCTGTGCCAGTGGTGGAGAGGGCTCTTCCGGGGCGGTTTGCAAGTGGGGTGGAGCAGATGGTTTCTTTGACTCTTCGTCATTCTGGATCGATGCCGTTGCATGTTTGTTGTTACGATGGCTTACCCGAAGAGGCGACGAGTAAGGAGATGCCTTGGGTGGGGAGTCTGCCTGCCAGGGGGTATATTAAGGTGGAATATCCTGTGATGATTAAAGAGCGGGGGATGAAAAAATTTACTCCGGCACATCTGCGGATTTTTTCACCACTACGGCTTTGGACTCGCAAGTGCCGGAGTGGTGAGACGCAATCTACTCGCGTTTATCCCAACTATGAGCCGGTGCTGCGTTATGCCTTACTGGCGATGGCGAATCAGACTGAGCAGATGGGGATTGTGAAAAAGAACCGAGCTGGAATGAGCAGGGAGTTTCATCAGTTGCGCGACTACCAGCTCGGCGACATGCTGTCCCATATTGATTGGAAAGCGACATCGAAACGCCTTTTGTTGATTAGCCGAGACTATCAAGAACAGCGCGATCAGACGGTGATTCTTGCGGTGGATTGTGGTCGGCGAATGCGCGCGCATGATGGTGGGGTGCCGCAGTTTGACCATTGTTTAAATGCGATGCTTCTTCTCGCCTACACGGCCCTTCGTCAGGGGGATCATGTGGGGATTATCGGTGTGGGGGGATCGGATCGATGGCTGGCGCCGGTGAAGGGTGTGCAATCGATGACGACGATACTTAATCACCTTTACGACTATCAAACCAGCACGGCACCTAGTGATTTTTCTGAGGCGGCGCAGCGGTTGATGACCTTGCAGCGGCGTAGGGCGTTGGTGATTTTTCTCAGCAATGTGCGCGGTGAAGATGGGCATCAATTGGTCGCTCCGATGCGGATGATCCGGCAGCGGCATGTGACGATTCTCGCGAACCTTCGCGAGGCCTCTGTGATGGAGCGGATGAAAAATCCTGCTACATCACTCGATGATGCTCTGGAGGTGGGTGCAACGGCGATTTATTTGGAAGAGCGCGAGCGCGTGCTCGGGGAACTCCGGGCGCATGGTGTTTACACCGTGGATAGTCTGGCGGAGGAATTACCCATTGCGCTGGCCAATGCCTATTTGGGGGCACGGGAGATGGTGTAAGCGTGGAGTCCTGCGGGTCTGGAAAATGTTTGCGATTGATCGCAGTTAAATTGGCTGTTTGTTTAAGATTCTTTGCAAAACGCTGACGTCGACGCGATCTTTTTCTCTGAGCGATTGAGATTTTAATTTGATCAGGCTTTTGGATCCAAGGTAGGGGATTTTCTGGCCGTGTGTCGCTGTGAAATATTGGATATCTTTTGTGAAATCTTTTAAATGAAGTCCTTGCATTTTAACGAAAATATCTATTTGGCATTTTTACGAAGGTGTTCAAGTCTTTGGAATAAGGGAAGCGTATCCAGTGGGCGACCCACAGTTTTTCGGATGGTTTCAATGCAGCTCATGGACACACTAGGGAAACCGAGAGTAGGGATGCGCCAAGTATCTTTGTGTGGGTCCTTTGTTTATATGGAGCCCTGGGGTTTGGAAAATGTTTGCAGTTTATAGTGGGCTGGGCACACTGGCGGGGCTGATGAATACTTTTTACAATGCTTTTGATACGGAGCGTGCGATCGATTGGCCGTCGGGCGACGATTATCGGTCGGCTTTTCAGGTGGATCGGGATCGGGTGCTGCACACGCCTGCTTTTCGGAGGCTGCAGAGTAAAACGCAGGTGTTCTGGAGTGGGGAGTATGATTTTTACCGGACGCGCCTGACGCACTCGCTGGAAGTGGCGCAGATTGGGCGGTCGATTTGCCATTGGCTGAAACGTAGCTCGGAGCGGTTGGGGGATGAGTTTTTTATCGATTCGGAATTGGTTGAGGTGATCTGTTTATCGCACGACTTGGGCCATCCGCCGTTTGGTCATGCAGGTGAGCGGAGTTTGAATTATTTGATGCGTGAGTTTGGTGGATTTGAAGGCAATGCCCAGACACTACGACTGCTCACGGATCGGATTTTTTCCGTGAAACAAACAGGCATGAATCCAACACGGGCTTTTGCTGATGGAGTGCTGAAGTATAAAACACTTTGGAGTGAGCTGCGAAAAGAGGGTAAGCCTCCGAGAAATCATTTTATTTACGATCAACAATCGCAGCGTCTCGACTGGGCGATGGGCGGGGTGGATTTTCCGATTGAGCTGACTCCTGGAAAAGTGCGCGATGGATTTAAATCGATCGAATGCCAAGTGATGGACTGGGCGGATGACACGGCGTATTCGCTGAATGATTTAGCAGATAGCGTGCGCGCTGGGTTTTTATCGATTGCTAGGGTGGAGCGTTGGGCTGAGAAGGTGGGCGAGAGCTGTGAGGCTGGCTCGCCGTTGGGTGATTTGGTCAAGGCGATTCGCGGGGACCGGGTCGAGCCATTTGCGGGGAAACGGATTGGGCGATATATTCAATCGACTCAACTGCGCGAGGTGACAAATCACATGAGCCAGTTGACGAATCGGTATAAATACGAGCTGGTGGTGGATGAAGAGCTGCGGCGGGAGTCGGAAATTTTCAAACGACTCGCGTATGAAGTTGTTTTTCTATCACCTGAGTTGAAGCAGCTAGAATACAAAGGGAACTACATGCTGGGGCGGCTCTGGGATGTGCTGAAAACCCGCTATGTCGATGGTGAAAGCCTGAGCGGGGAAGATTATCAGATTTTACCGAAAGCGGAAGCTGAGGAAATTGAAAGCATATCAGATCAAAATGAGCGAGCTCGATTGATCTGCGACTTTCTAGCCGGCATGACCGATGGCTCGGCGGTGCGGATGTATAAACGTCTCTTTGTGCCGGACTTTGGTTCGATTGGGGATCTGGTGGGATAGGCTGCCGAGGAGGTATGATGCGCTGATGTTTCTTCGTTTGGGGCAGGGGGAAAATGTAATGACGTAGTGAAGGGGAGTGTTTGTTTTGCGCCGAGCTGGGGCTCGGCGCTCCCGGACTAAAGGAGTATTGCGCCTTGGCTGGGGCGGGAGGTGAAGATCTCGGGCGTGATGCCGGTTTTGGTTTTGTATTGCTCGTTCATGGTGGCGAGGATGGCATCGGCGTGGCTGGATTCGCAGAGGGTGACGGTGGAGCCGCCAAATCCTCCGCCGGTCATGCGGGAGCCGATGACGCCTCCGGCTTTGCCGATGGATTGGGCAATTTCGACCATGATGTCGAGCTCTTTGCATGAGACTTCGAAGTCGTCGCGGAGTGAAGCGTGAGAGGCATACATGAGTGTGCCTAGGGTGTCGAAGTCGTTGGTTTTGAGTGCGACTGCGGCATCTTTGGTGCGTTGGATTTCTCCGACGACGTGGCGGCCACGGCGGTAAACGACGTCGCCCATGGTTTCTTTAACGGCATCCACGTCAGCCATAACGACATCGCGCCAGCTTGATTTTCCAATCATGACAAGTCCGTCTTCAGTGGCTTTGCGGCGTGAGGCGTAGCCTCCATCGGAGAGTTCGTGGGAGACGCAGGTGTTGGCAATGATGACGGTGAGGTCCGGGTTTTCAAAGGGAAGGAGGGTGGGCTCGCCGGATTGGCAGTCGATCATGACGAGGCGGTCTTTTTCTCCGAAGGCTGAGGCGAACTGGTCCATGATGCCGCAGGGGCAGTGGGCGTAGTTGTGCTCGGCTTTTTGGCAGAGGAGGGCTTTGGTGCGGGTGTCGAGCGTTTTGCCTGTGAGTCCTTCGAGGAGGGTTGCGGTGGCGAGCTCGAAGGCGGCGGAGGAGGAAAGGCCACCGCCGGATGGGACGTTGGAGGTGATGTAGGCGTCGAAGCCAGTGAGGGTGCAGCCGGTTTCTTCGCGGAAGTATTGCATAACGCCGCGGGGGTAGTTGGCCCATTTGGGATCTGCTTCGAGGATGTCGCCGGAGACGTCAATTTCTACGATGTCGCTTCCTTGGGATGAGGCGAGTCGGACGGTGTTGGTGCCGTTTGGGGCGGCGGCGATGACGATGCATCGGGCGAGGGCGAAGGGGAGGACAAAGCCATCGCAGTAGTCGATGTGTTCACCGATGAGGTTGACGCGGCCGGGGGCGGCGGCGATCACGGTGGCTTTGCTGCCGAAGGTGGCTTTGAGTTGGCCAGTGGCTTCTTGTTGGAGTGAGGTGGTGGACATGGGGGTGCGCTTGAGTTGATATTTTTTTAACCGCGGAATACACGGGAGTGCGTGGGGTGTTACCTGTGGCGCTAACCAAGAATTAACAGAATTTTTCAGAATTTGCTTGGGTTGATCATTTATTTAGGTCCTTTGAATGAGCTGTGGTGATTTGGAGTTTAGAGTTTAGAGTTTGTTTTGGTGGTTGATTTGGGCGAGGCGGTTGGAAACCGCCGCCACGGTTGATCAGGGATAGGCAGATGACAGGCTGGAAGCCTATCTTACTTGGATCTTGAATGAGTAGGTGTAGGTTTTGTTGGTGGGGTGGGTGTGCTGGCCTAGCGGGTGGGCTCCCCAAGAGTTGCGGCCTCCGAGTCCACGTTGGACGTGGTCGATATTGACAGTGATGGTGTCGCGGGTGGGGATGTCGCTCGGGTGGCGATTGGTGCGGGCTCCGCTTTCGTAGTCGGACATTAGCGCAGGGTAGGCGCCACCTTGGAGGTGGGTGTCGCCGGTGGCGGTGATGGTGAGTCCGGATTTAGCCTCATTGAGAAAGCTCATGTGGCGGATCTTCATGCGGTTGCCGGTTTCCTGTGGTTTGATGTAGGGGTAAACGAGGTCTTTGACTTTCATGCTGTAGGTGCCGGTGAGGCCGCTGGCTTGGCGGTCGATGTAACAGGCGTGTGGCCCAAGTCCATACCAAGTGAAGTTGTCGTAGCTGGCGGGGATGAGGCACTGCATTCCTACACGTGGGAGGTTAGCCAGTTTTTTGCCTTTGGGGGTGACGCTGACGTTGACCATGAGGGCACCGCCTGAGAGCGAGTAACTGATGGTGCCGGTGGTGTCAGCAGCTGGAATTTTAAGCGCATAGTCGGCTTTGCCTTTTTTGGTGGCTGTTGTTTTGGGTCCTGCGTTTTTCCATGCTGCGGCTTGTTGTGGGAACTTGTTGCGCATGTCGTTATCGTTAGGTTCGCGCCAGAAGTTCAGGTGAAGCGGGGCGGCGAGAAGCTCTTTGCCTGCTTTTTTGATGGAGATGACTTGGGCGTTGCTGTCGTTGATGGTGACGCTGAAATTACCTTGGGTGAGGGTGGTTTGGGCATCGGTGCTGGAGCTTTTTGCGTTTGATGCCGCTGTTGCGGATGATGGTTTTGCTCGGCTGAGTTCAATTTCTTCCGTGGCGACGATGTGTCCTGCTTTTGCCCATGGGGTATCGCTGGGGAGTTTGAACTCAAGTCGGAGGTAAACATCTTTACCTTTGGCTACGCTGAAGGGGAGGCTGATGGAGCCTGTGGCTTCGGGGGCGATATTCGGTGATTTGAGTTGGATGGACTTCGATTCTTTACCGTCGATAATGGCCGTGGCTAAGAGGTTGAACTCATTGAGGTTGGTGAATGATGCCGTGTTCTTGAAGGTGAGTTTCAGGTTTTTGCCATCGATCTTGTGCTCGATGAGTCGGACGTTTTGATAAGATTTATGCACTTCGGGAGTCTGGGGAGATGGAGTGAGATCTGAGCCGACGATGCCGTTGGCGCAGAAATCATTATCGTTAGGTTGATCGCCGTAATCGCCACCGTAGGCGAAGAATGATTTACCGTTTTCTTTTTTGAGAATCCCTTGATCGCGCCAGTCCCAGATGCAACCTCCTTGGAGGAGACGATGGGATTCAAAGGCCATCCAGTAGTCGTAGAGGGCTCCGGATGAGTTGCCCATGGCGTGGGAGTATTCGCATTGAATGAAGGGGCGTTGTTGATCGAGAGGTTTTTTGCTCTCTTTTTTAGCGTAGTTGAGGCCGCCTTGAATGCTGGCATACATGGGGGTGACGAGGTCAACGTGTTTCCCTTGTCCAGCGCGTTCGTAGTGAACGGGGTATTTGACAGGCGCTTCTTCGTGCAGCCACTTGGCGCAGGCGACAAAATTAACACCGTTGCCGGCTTCATTCCCCATCGACCATTGAATGATCGCAGGATGGTTTTTGAGGGCTTGGACCATATTGATGATGCGGTCGAGGTGGGCTTTTTGCCATGTGGGGTCTTTGGCGAGGGAAGATTTACCGTAGCCCATACCGTGGGATTCGATATTGGCCTCGGATATAACATACATCCCGTATTCATCACATAGCTCAAGAAAGCGAGGATCGTTCGGGTAGTGGGAGGTTCGGACGGTGTTGATGTTGAGTTGTTTCATTAACTCGAGCTCTTTACGCATCGTGTCTTCGGTGATGTAGTGTCCGGTGATGTGGTGGTGGTCGTGACGGTTGACACCTTTGACATAGATCGCCTTACCATTAACGAGGAGTTGGCCGTCTTTGATGACTGAGGTTTTGAAGCCGATCTTTTGGGAGTAGTAGTGGCTGGGTTTGCCTTTTTCCGGGCCTACGGCGATGAGGAGGGTGTAGAGGTTCGGGTATTCGGCGGACCATGGTTTGATGTTGAGGCTCTTGAGTTCGATGCCGGCCTGTTTATCGGATGTAGTTAAGATTTTGGGTGCAGCGATGACTTTGCCATCGGGCGCGATGATTTGTGCATTGATGAGGACTTTGCTTTGGCTCTTGTCGTAGGCGATGGGATCGATGCTGAAGTTGAAGTTTCCTTTTCCGTTGCCATCGATGGAGGCATTCACTGTGAAGTCGCGGAGGTCAACGCTGGGCGATGATGTCAAATAGACATCGCGGAAAATTCCGGAGAGGCGCCAGAAGTCCTGGCACTCGAGGTAAGAGCCATCGGAGTAGCGGTAAACCTCTACAGCGATGGTGTTTTTCCCCTTTTTGAGGAATGGGGTAAGGTTGAACTCGGCAGGGGTGCGGGAGTCTTGGGAGTAACCTACTTTTTTTCCATTGCACCAGAGGTAGAAGGCGGATTCGACGCCGTTGAAAGTGATGGTTGTTTGGCGCGATTTCCAGTCTTCAGTGATGTTAAAAGTTTTGAGATAAGATGATACTGGGTTGGGCTCGTTGAAGGTTGTGTAATTTTTAGGTGGCTCACCCATGACGAACGGCGGGTTCTTTTTGAACGGGTAGCGGGCGTTGACGTAAATAGGGGTGCCGTAGCCTTCGAGTTCGACGTTGGATGGGACCGGGATGGTTTTCCAGCTTGAGGAATCGTAGTCAGCTTTAAAAAAGTCGGTGGGGCGTTTGTCCGGGTGGGCGACCCAGTTAAACTTCCAGTCGCCATTGAGGAGTTGGCAGTAGGGGGATTCCATGCGTTGTTTTTTCATCGCTCCTTCTTTGGTGGGAAAGGGCATTTTGACCGCATGCGGTGCTTCTTTGTTGATGCGGAAAACCGCTTGGTTTTCCCAATCAGGGGCAGCGATGGCGGTTGCCGCGGTGGCGAGGGCTGTGGTGAATAGGGCGAGTTTCTTCATGGTTGTTTAATGTGTTTGGATGATAGGCTTGGGATGTTTTTTGCTCTTCTTGGTGGCTGGGATACTCGAGGGTGAAAAAATGGTCCCAACTTTCGTTGAGGCCATGTGATGGATTGTGGCCTGGAGTTCTTGATGTTACCAGAAGATCGCGTAGAGGGCGATGGTGGCAATGACGACGAGTCCGCCGATGACCTTGGCACCTTTGGAGCCTTCGAGCTCGATCTCTTTGTTTTCAGGCATGGTGACTTCTTCTTTCATCGGGCTCACGATGGTGAGGACGATTCCTACAAAGAGGACGATGAAGAAACAGATCGCCATGCGGTCGAGGAAGGCGATTTGTTCAGCATACCACCAGCCTTTTTCCACCAGCCATGCTCCGAGGAACCATTTGAAGGCTCCGTAGGCGACGACGTTCGTTCCGATACCGACAGCACCAAAGTAACGAGGTGTGCGTGGTGAGAAGAAGCCGAAGATAAACACGGCGAGAATACCGGGGGAAATAAACCCTTGGAATTCCTGGATGTAGGCGAAGATACTCGTGAAGTTGTCCAGCATCGGTGCGACGATGGCAGCGAGTAAGACGAAGATAACGACAAATCCGCGGCCGACTTTCACCAGCTTGTGGGATTCTGTTTCACCGGTGAACTTGGCATACAGGTCCATCGTGGCGATGGTGGATGCTGAGTTCAGCATGGAGGCCAGTGAGCTGATCACCGCACCACAGAGGGCGGCGAGCACGAACCAGGAGATATACCAGTATGGCTTGATGAGGTTACGCACGAGCACGGGGAAGGCGGAGTCGTAGTCGTATCCTTTGAGGTCATACTCTTTCAGAGCGCCCGTTCCAAAGACTCTTGCGAAGAAGCTTAGATTTTTGGCGTTTTCTTTCTGTGTTTGATTGGCTAGCTCGTTAATGAGTGATGCTTTGGCGACGGCATCGACGTTGAGGAGTGCTAATTCTTTGTTTTTGATGGATTCATTAGAATTGATTTCATCGACAGCTTTAGCTTTGGATGTTGATACCTTTTTCTGCGCTTCAGCAACGGCGGCGGAACCCGCTAACTTGGAGTTGTTCTCTAAAACTTTATCAGCAAGTTTGGGCTGTCGAAGAATGAAGTCGGCATCGACAACGGCTAATTGTTTTTTACCTTTGGCTGAAAAGGATTCAATTTTCTCGATGGCTTCTATATTCTTCTTAGCCGCTGAGTTATGGAGATCTTTAGAGAAGAGGTTAAATGCCAGAATACCGGGGATAACCACAAGGAAGGGGATGATGAGTTTGAGTGAGGCCGCAAAAACGATACCTTTCTGACCTTCCGCAAGCGATTTCGATCCGAGGGTTCGCTGGACGATGTATTGGTTGAGTCCCCAGTAGAAGAAGTTGGGAATCCAGAGTCCGATCAAGAGGGCTGTCCATGGGATATCGGAGTCTTCTTTCGGGCGGATCATGTGCATTTTACCGCCGGAGAGGTTTTTGCCATTGCGGGCTTCGGCTTCACCATTGGTGCCGTCGTTAAGGTATTTGATTCGCTCCCAGGCTCCGGCATTTTCGAGGTCGGCGACGGTGGCCGTGGAGTTTTCCACTTTGGTGAGGATGAGTTCCTCTGCGGGTTTATTGGCGATGGTGTCAAAGGCGAACCACATGACAATCACGCCACCGAGAATAAGGGCTGCGCCCCAGATGAGGTCGGTCCAAGCACAGGCTTTCAGCCCTCCTACAAACACATAGGCGGCGGCGAGAGCTGCGATGGCCCAGCACATATAGGTGAGGTTATTGATGAATGGGACATCGTGGTAGTATTCAGAAACAAATTTCGCACCTGAGAAGATCACAGATGCGGTGGTAACGAAGACGAGGGTGATGATGGCGGGAATCGCCATCGCGAGTCGGGCAACGCCATCAAAGCGGTATTCCAGAAACTCGGGGATGGTGTAGAGGCCAGCCTTGAGAAACTTGGGCAGGAACCAGAAGGCTACACCAATGAGGGTGACGGCGGCCATCCATTCGTAGGAGGCAATCGCCATGCCCAGCCAGTTAGCTGCGGAGCCGGACATGCCGACAAATTGTTCGGTGGATATATTCGCGGCGATGAGTGAGAAGCCGACGAGCCACCAAGTCAGGCCACGGCCAGCGAGGAAGTAATCAGCGGCACCTTTTTCTTCGCCGTCATCTTCGCCGTCTTTGGATTTCCATATACCGAGCGCGATGACGCCGATCACGGCGACAATAAAGAGGGTGACCTCCAGTGTTGTATCATTCATAAATGGGTGTGGTTAATATTGGTGGCTGGGGGTTTATTTTTTGGAATGTGAGAGTTTCGGTTGAAGAACTCTAAACTGGTGGGGGGTAGGGATGGAAGAAAAATAACTGTTTTTATGACAATTTGAATATCAGATGGTGTTGATAGGTTTCGCCGGGTTGGAGGATGCAGCTTGGAAACTCTGGATGGTTGGGCGCATCGGGGAAAGCCTGGGTTTCGAGGCAGAATCCTGATTGAGGCGGAAATGAGCATCCGTCACGTCCTTGGATTGTGCCATCGAGGAAGTTGCCTGTGTAAAACTGGATACCCGGTTGATCGGTGAGGATTTTGAGAGTCCGCTGCGTCGCTGGGTGGTGGGCGATGGCGCAGAGTCGGGTGGATTTTTCTGGGTGGGAGTTCAGAACCCAGCAGTGGTCGTATCCGCCGGAGGTGGTGATGCGGTCGTAGTCGGATTCCAATCCCTCACGCATGAGTTTGGATGTGTTGAGATCCATCGGGGTGCCTGCCACATCACGGAACTCGCCGGTTGGGATCATGCCTTTGTCTTTGGGCAGAAATTGATCGCTCAAAATTTGAATTTCGTGATCAGCGATCGAGTTATCCATATTTCCACTGAGGTTCCAGTAGGTGTGATTGATGATGTTGACGGGAGTGGCTTGATCGGTGCTGGCCTCAGCGAGCCATGAGAGTTCGTTCTGGTCATTGAGCCAGTAGGTGACGGTAACGAGTAGATTACCGGGGTATTCTTCTTCGCCATGAGGAGAGATAAGGGTGAATCTTACCCCTTGCTTCCCGTTTCCGGCGAGTGGTGTGCCGTGCCATTTTTGGGTGTGGAACCCGTTGGGGCCGCCGTGGAGGTGGCAGGGGATATCGTTGGGGAAATTGTTGGTTGCGAGGGTGTAATCCTCTCCATCAAGCGAGAATTTGCCGTCTTTGATTCGATTGCCAAACCGACCGACGGTGGCTCCGAGGTAGGGGCCATTGTTGCACCATCCTTCAAATGAATCGTGACCTAAGGTCATTTCAACGGGTTTTCCTGATTTGTCAGGCAGCGTGACGCTGATGAGGTGGGCACCGAGCTCGCTTACCTGCACGGTCATCCCTTGGCTGTTGGCTAGGGTGAAGAGTTGGATATCTTGTCCGTTGGTTGTCCCGTGAAGTGAGGCGTGAGGAAGTGGGGAGGATGATTGGGGCATGATTGAAAAGAGGATATTTTAGAGGTGGTTGCGGAGACTAGAGAATGGTGGCTCAGAGGTCGAGGGCGTTTTTTCACTGAGTTAAAGACTTTGTTTACATTTGCCTAAGTCTAAAATAGGGGATGAAAAAGATAAAAGCAAAATAGAGCATCAAAATGATAGGAGGGGATAAAAAAAGCGGAGCGCCTAGGCGCTCCGCTTGGGGTGAATGATTGGTTGTGGGCTGAGATCAGCGTGGTACTGCGTGGGATGAGCGGCGGGTAGCCACTCGCTCCGTATCCGAGCTTCAGAGGGGGGTTATGGTAGGTTGGGGAGTTCGATGAACCCTTCCAGTTTGCGAATCCGTGTCGGGTGACGCATTTTCCGAAGCGCTTTGGCTTCGATCTGGCGGATGCGCTCACGCGTGACTTGGAACTGGCGGCCGACTTCTTCCAGGGTGCGGGAGTAGCCGTCTTTGAGTCCGAAGCGTTGCTCGAGCACTTCGCGTTCGCGTTCGGTGAGAGTATCGAGAACGTCGCCGATTTTTTCCTTGAGCATCGCAAATCCAGCTTCCTCCATGGGGTTTTCAGCGGCTTTGTCTTCGATGAAGTCACCGAATGAGGTATCGTCTGAGTCTCCGACGGGTGCTTGCAGCGAGATGGGCTGCTGGGCCATCTTGAGCACGGTGCGGACACGCTCGACGGGAAGGTGAATTTCCTCGGCAATTTCATCAGGGCTTGGCTCACGACCGTATTCTTGCACCAATTGCTTTTGCACGCGCATCAGCTTGTTGATGGTTTCGATCATGTGCACTGGGATACGGATCGTCCGTGCCTGATCGGCAATGGATCGGGTGATCGCTTGACGAATCCACCAGGTGGCGTAGGTCGAAAACTTGTAGCCTCGGCGGTATTCAAATTTTTCGACCGCTTTCATCAGTCCCATATTGCCCTCTTGAATGAGGTCGAGGAATGAGAGTCCACGGTTGGTGTATTTTTTGGCGATGGAAATGACGAGTCGGAGGTTCGCTTCGACCATTTCTGTTTTGGCCTGATAAGCCTCGCGGGTGCGTTGGCGCAGTCCTTTTCTGGATTCGGTGAAGTCCTCAACTTTGTGCCAGGCGAGTTGTTGGATCTCGCGGATTTTGGTTTCAAATTCCTTGTCCTCTGGGTGAGTCTTGAGCTTGCGCTCGTATTTCCAGAGTTTGGTCTGATGTTCTTCGACCTCGACATTGAAGTCTTCTACGACTTTTTGTTTGTAGTAAAAGCGGTTGTAGAGGCGGGTGACGGATGTGAGGTTTTTCTCAAGGCTCTCTTCGAGCTTCTTCTTGCCGCGTGGGTTTTTCGACTGAAGTTTGCGGAAAATCTTATCGTTGTCCTCGTGGAGGTTGCGGACTTGTTCGCAGAGTTTCGGCAGGGCGCGGAGGTAGCGCTCGCGACTTTCGATTTTTTTGTCCTGAATGATACGGTCGAATCGTTCTTTGCCACGTCCTAGTCGGTCGGCGAGGTCGAGGTAGCAGTTAGCGATGAATCCGAATTTATGGAGCTCGGCATTGGCTGCGGTTTCGGCGTCTTCAATGCGTTTGGAGATTTCTACTTCCTGCTCACGGGTCAGCAGCGGGACTTGGCCCATTTGCTTGAGATACATCCGGACTGGATCGTCGAGGATGTCGAGCTTTTGATCGGTTTTGGTCGTGGCCTCGTCGTCGGCGTCTTTTTTACGATCGCGGTAGGAGTCTACTTCAGAGGCGTCAATGATATCGAACTCCATTTTGCGGAGGCGATCGAGAATGGCTTCGACATCACCGGGGTCAACGAGGTCGTTGGGGAGGATGTCATTAACGTCATCGTAGGTGAGGTATTCTTGCTCTTTGGCTAACTTAATGAGCTCGCGCATTTTTTCCTGAATTTCAGGAGTGTCGATACGACTTTTAGGAGCTTTTTTAGCCGCTGTTTTTTTACTCGCCGCTCTCTTTCTAGGAGCTGCTTTTTTAGCGGCTGCCTTTTTCTTGGCTGGGGCTGCTTTTTTAGCGGCTGCCGTTTTTTTGGCTGGGGCTGCTTTTTTAGCGGCTGTTTTTTTTGCAGGCACCTTAGCCTCTGTCTTTGTTGTCGCTTTTTTGGCGGCTGATTTTTTGGTTGCCATGAGTGTGGTTCGAATGGGTGATGAGTGAGATGAAGATGAGAAAAGGATACACCTCACCTATTATAGAGTGGTTGTGGATGACGTGTCCACGGGGCGCGAATCTCATGGACGAAGCCATGATGGTCAAGTGAAAAATGACATCTTCATTTGCCGGGCAATCAAGCTAGGGAAAAAGCGTGATTTTAAACCGCGAATGAACGCCAATTTACACGAATGATCAAATCCAACGGTTTCCAGTATTCTAGAAACACTTACTCAAGCTCCTTTTGTTCCAATAGGAAGTGGGTTACAGATTTTTTTTCCAGCGAGCCACTTCGGCGCGGACATTTTCGATACTGGGTGCGCCGGTGTTGGTGCGGGCAGCGAGGGCGGTCTGGAGGTTGAAGACGTCTTTGGCATCTGCGCCGTAGTGCTCGGAGATCTGGGTGAGGTCGAGCTGGTCGAGCGGGGTCTTGGTGTTGACGCTGGCGGCAACGGCGAGTCCAACAAGCTCGTGCGCTTGACGGAATGGGACTCCATTTTTGACTAGATAATCTGCGAGATCGGTGGCTAAGAGCATGGGGTCGGAGGCGGCAGCTTCGCAGGTTTCTACGTTGATGGTCATGTCAGCGATCATCTCGGTGTTGACTTTGAGGGCGAGCTTCAAGGTGTCGATGGAGTCAAAGAGTGGCTCTTTGTCTTCTTGTAGATCGCGGTTGTAGGTGAGGGGGAGTCCTTTGGCGGCGGTGAGTAGGGCAACGAGGTTGCCGTAGAGTCGACCGGTTTTTCCGCGAGTGATTTCACAGACGTCCGGGTTTTTCTTTTGCGGCATGAGGGATGAGCCTGTGGTGTGGGCATCTGAGAGGGTGGCGAAGCCAAACTCGGTGCTGCACCAGAGGATGAGGTCTTCGGAGAGGCGGGAGAGGTGGGTTCCTACCAGCGCCATGGCAAAGAGAAATTCGGCGATGTAGTCGCGGTCCGAGATGGCGTCCATCGAGTTAGTGCTGACGCGATCAAAGCCAAGCTCGTCGGCGATTTGTTGACGGTCGAGGTTGATAGTGGAGCCTGCGAGGGCACCGGAGCCGAGTGGGCTGACGTTGAGTCGGCGTCGGCAGTCGGCGAGGCGAGATTTATCGCGGTCGAGCATTTCGACATACGCGAGTAGGTGGTGGCCGACGGTGACGGGTTGACCGCGCTGAAGGTGGGTGTAGCCGGGGATGAAGGCGGCGGCGTATTGCTCGGCTTGATTTAAGAGGGATGCCGCCAGCCCATTGAGGTGGGCGGTGAGGCTATCGATTTCTTCGCGGCAGTAGAGCCGGGTATCGGTGGCGACTTGGTCGTTACGCGAGCGGGCGGTGTGAAGTTTGGCACCGGGTGCGCCGATCCGATCGGTGAGTGCCGACTCGATATTCATGTGAATATCTTCCAGCTCGATTGAGAAATCGAATTTTCCGGCTTCGATTTCTTTTTCGATTTCGCGCAAGCCTGACTCGATGGCGGAAAATTCGTCATTGGTGAGTAGTCCGGCCTTCACCTGCGCTCGGGCATGGGCGATGGAGCCTGCGATGTCGTGTTTATAGAGTCGCCAGTCATAGGAGATAGATTCCCCGTATTGTTGAACGAGGTCGGCGGTAGCTTTTGAGAAACGTCCTTTCCACATGCGGGGGTTCTAATCACAAATGCCTGGGAGTTTCAAGTTTCAAGTTTTGTGTTTTGGTCAAAGCGCTAATAAAGGAAATTTTTATCTGAGCTTGAAAAAAAGAAGACAACTTTCCTTGAGGATGGCGTTTATTGCTTTGAATAATATGGGGAAAGGCTGGCGTATTGCTTGTCGTGCGAGTATCGCTTCGTTCGCCAGCTCGCAGGAGTTATTGATTATCGATCTATTTATTACTTATGAAAATACAGAATTCAACTCAGAATCCAACGACACAGCATCGTCGTTCTCGCTTTTTTTCCCACGCACGTTCAGGTTTCACCTTGCTTGAAATGGTGATTGTGCTGGGTATTATCGCCATGATTATGGGAGGGGCTATTTTTACGATGCAGAAGATTTCCGACAGTGGTGCACTGACGGTGGTGGATGGCGATTTCAACTCGATCAGCAATGCGTTGCAGTCGTATAGGACCAATGCCCGCACTTATCCATCCCAAGCGCAGGGTTTGGAAGCTTTGGTGAAGAGGCCGACATCGGAGCCGCGCCCGAAGCGCTGGACGCAGATTTTGGATAAAGTGCCCTTGGATCCATGGAACCAAGAGTATCAGTATAAGTATCCAGGGAGCAAAGACCGTTCGCGTCCTGAGCTCATTAGCATAGGTAAAGACGGACTGGAGGGAACTGAAGACGACTTGTCGAGCCAGGATGAATAACCCTTACTGTCATCAAACTTCGAATCAGCCTAGAGGCTTTACTCTTCTGGAGATCGTTTTTGTGCTGGGTATGATTGCGATGCTGGCGGTGTGGTTGACGGTGAGTGTCACGACGGTGGATACCGAGCAGCAGCTGCGCGAGGCCATTGGCAGTATTGAGGTGTTGACTAAGCGGGGCAGGTCGATCGCTGTGATGCAGCAGCGGCCGTATCAGATTACCATTTCCGAAAGCTCCATTTCAATGGCTCCCCAATACACGCGGGGCGAGGCGATGGAGGTGTTTGGCGACGAGGAAGACGAGGGGATGCGTGAAGATTTTGAAGATATCATCGTTAGCGAGTCCACGGATGCTGAGGTGAAGTATGAAATCCGCCGATGGCGGTCTGATATTTGGAAGGTGATCGAAGGTGACGAAAAAGTAAGGCTCACGGTAAACCCTATCGGGTTGGTTGAGCCTATTTCGATCCGTTGTAGTATGGGGAAGAGTTGGATTATTCAGGAGTTGCATCCGCTGACAGGTGGTGTGCGTGATGAGGAAATGAGTGTGGGAGAGGATTAGGAGATGAAGATTCAAGATTCAAGATTCAGGATTCAAGAAGTTGGGATGCTGCGCGCTGTCCCTAAAAAGCTCCGCGCAGTCCCTAAAAAGCTCCGCGCAGGCTATGTCCTGATGGAAATTGTCATTGCCTTGGGTTTATTTTCTGCGGTGGCGGTTTCTTTGGTGAA
>CAYNNY010000011.1:33833-35540 GCA_964398555.1 uncultured Verrucomicrobiales bacterium | reverse complement strand
TGGTGGAGGCGAGGGGAGTCGAACCCCTGTCCTAGATGCTTTCTACTTAGACGTCTACATGTGTAGTTGGAGATTTAGGATAAATCCTTTAGGTTTGTGTAGGCTCACCAACGGCGTTCACATCCCGATTAACCTGTTAAGTCTTACTGTTGACCCGGTCACCCGATCTTCAGCCAGTCCACTGTTTTGTCGCCTTTTCCCTCAGTGGACGTCGGGGAAAGAGACGTTGCTGTCAATTAAGCAGCAAGTGCGAGCTCGTTAGAGTCTGCAATTAATTTGTTTGAACGGCTTTTTAAAGAGGCCAACCGATCAACCTCTACATGCAGTCTATGTTTCGAACATCCAGTCGAAACCATGACGCCCCCTCAGTTTTCTCTCCGAGAAGATGCGGCAACTTGCCTCAGATTTTGTGTTTTGCAAGCGTATTTTTTCTGAAAACGTTATTTAGAGGGTGTGGCCCATGCGGTCTTTTTTGGTTTGGAGGTATTTTTCGTTGTGGGGGTTGGAGGGGATGCTGAGGGGGATTTGCTCGGTGATTTCGAGGTTGTAGCCTTCGAGCCCGATGACTTTTTTCGGGTTGTTGGTCATGAGTTTGATTTTGCGCACGCCGAGATCGTGGAGGATCTGGGCACCGACTCCGTAGTCGCGGAGATCTGATTTGTAGCCGAGCTTTTCGTTGGCTTCAATGGTGTCGTATCCTTGCTCTTGAAGTTTATAGGCGTGGATTTTGGCGGGGAGGCCAATGCCTCGTCCTTCTTGACGGAGGTAGAGGAGGATGCCTCCTTCTTCGGAGATTTGCTTTAAGGCGGTGTCGAGTTGGGCTCCGCAGTCGCAGCGTTGAGAGTGAAAGACGTCACCGGTGAGGCACTCGGAGTGAACGCGAACGAGGGTGGGGGTGTCTGCTGAAATTTCGCCATGGGTGAGGGCGAGGTGGTGGCTATCGCAATTTTCCACGTAGTAGAGGTGGCAGTCGAACTCGCCGTAGTCGGTGGGCATTTGGATGGTTTCGCCTCGGCGCACGAGTTTTTCTGAGTGTCGGCGGTATTCGATGAGTTCGGCGATGGTGCAGGCTTTGAGCTGGTGTGTTTCCTGGAAGTCTCCGAGGTCGCCGGCGCGGGCCATGGTGCCGTCTTCGTTCATGATCTCACAGATGACGCCCGCTTCTGGAAGCTGGGCGAGGCGGGTGAGGTCAATGGCGGCTTCGGTGTGGCCGGCGCGGCGGAGGACGCCTCCGGGAACGGCTTGGAGGGGGAAGATGTGGCCTGGCTGCACGAGGGTATCGGCATCGGCTTCATGATTGGAGAGCAGGTGGATGGTGCGTGCTCGATCGGCGGCGGAGATGCCGGTGGTGATGCCTTCGGCGGCATCGACGGAGACGGTGAAGGCGGTTTGATTGGATTCTGTGTTGCGGCGCGTCATGGGCGGAAGGTTGAGCTCTTCGGCGCGCTGGACGGTGATGGGGGCACAGATGAGTCCACGGCCATGGTTGGCCATGAAGGCAATGATTTCAGGGGTGATCATGGAGGCGGCGGCAACGAGGTCGGCTTCGTTTTCACGACCGGGGTCATCGGTGACGATGACCATTTTTCCGGCGGAAATTTCGTCGATGATTTCTTCGATGGGATGGAAGATGAGAGCTGGCATGGCTTTTTAGAAGTAAGATGGAAGAAGTAAGATGGAAGTTATTCAGTGAGGGATCCGGATTTG
>CAYNNY010000011.1:4661-33733 GCA_964398555.1 uncultured Verrucomicrobiales bacterium | reverse complement strand
AGAAGTAAGATGGAAGAAGTAAGATGGAAGTTATTCAGTGAGGGATCCGGATTTGATGTGGATGTCGCGTTGGGGGAAGGGGATCTGAATGTTATTGTCGCGGAAGGTTTGCCAGATGGCAAGGAGGACTTGGGAGCGGATGTTGCTTACTCCGTTGGGGGCGTCGTTGATCCAGAAGCGAATTTGTAGATTGATCGAGGAATCTCCAAACTCATTGAGCAGGCAGACTGGGGCTGGGGTGGTCAGGATGCGTTCAATCGATTTTGCCGCCTCGGTGCAGAGTCGGATGGCTTCGGGGACATCGGTATCGTAGGAGACGCCTACGTCGGCTTTGATTCGGATGGTGCGATCGGAATGGGACCAGTTAATGACCTTGTTGGTGACAAAATCTTCATTGGGAATGAGGTATTCTTTACGATCGCGGGTGAGGACTGAGACGTAGCGGGTATGGATGGAGTTGATCCAGCCGAAGGTGCCATCGATTTCGATAACGTCGCCGGGTTTGATGGATTTATCGAGGAGGATGATTAGTCCGGAGATGAGGTTGGCGATGATTTTTTGCAGTCCAAAACCGAGACCGAGACCGAGGGCTCCAGAAAAGACGGTGAGGCCTTTGAGCGGCACGCCTCCTATGGATAGGGCCGCGATGAAGGCAAAGATGAAAAGGGCAATCCGGGAGCTTTTTGTGATGAGGACTTTAATGGCCGGGGGAATATCACGGCGGGACTCTACGGCGGTGTCGATGAAGCGATTGGCGAGGTTGACGAGCCAAAGGAGTAGAAAGAGGACCGCAATTCCGGAGGTGACACCCCAGAGGTTGATATTGATATCCCCAAGCGGGAGGGAGATGACTTGTAGCGCGTCGCTGAGCGGTTCCAACCATCCAAAAAGGTGAAAGGTGAAAATGAATAGCATGCCACCGCTGAGCAGACGGGGGACAAACTGGCCATTAGAAATAGCGTTGGCGAGCTGATAGACCACATAGGCTGAGGTCAGCAGGGCCACGGTGTGGATTTGATAGGAATAGATCGGCGTTAAGCCTTGGTCGAGTAGCGAGTCTGACCATTGGCCGCGGACGAGCCATGTGATCCAGAGCAGGGCGCAGAAGACCACGGGCATGCCATCGATATGATGACCTGGGTTAAAAAAGCGGCTGCAAAACCGGGAGCAGGGGGAATTGGGGTGAAGGAGAGTTTTGTGGAGGAGGCGTGAAATGATGATGGCTGCGATGAGGCAGATGACCATGGTGCCCCATTGCCAGTAGTCCTGCGGATCGTTTCCGAGGTTCCAGAGGGAGTTTTTGATGGAGTTCCAATCAATCATGATCTATTGCGGTTGATCTGAGTGTTAGCACTCGACGACGTTGACGGCAAGTCCGCCACGGGAGGTTTCTTTGTATTTTTCCTGCATGTCTTTTCCGGTCTCTTTCATGGTTTTGATGACTTTATCTAGGGAGACAAAGTGGGTGCCATCGCCAGACATGGCAATGCGGGCGGCGTTGATAGCTTTGACTGCGCCCATGGCATTGCGCTCGATGCAGGGGATCTCGACGAGTCCGCCAATGGGATCGCAGGTCAGGCCGAGGTTGTGTGGTCGATTGGCGGGATTGGTGTTAGATAGGTTGTGGACGAAAATAGCGGCGGCACGCATCGGACCCACGGTGTGGGAGCTGGATGGGCCTATGCCGATGGTGAAGAGGTCGAGGACGGAGATCATTTTTTTTTGAAGTCTTGAAGTTGGGTGGACTTGTTAGTTTTCTTGGCGCGACTTGAGGGCTTCGAAGACGGGTGGGGGGACGTAGCGTCTGACGCTTTCTTGCCAGCCTTCGGGGCCGATCAAGCTTTTGACCATGCTGGAGGAGAGCTCTGCAATGTCGCGTGGAGGCATGAGAAAAATGGTGGTGATGGAGGGGGCCATGTCATTGTTGATGTGGCGCATGCCTCGCTCAAATTCGTAATCGGTGTAGGAGCGAATGCCTCGCAGGATAAATTGGGCCTGAACGGAGCGAGCGTAGTTGACGAGATAGTGGTTGTGAAATTCGGCGATGCTGAGCCGTTCACAGGAGGGAATGGAGTTGTGGAGTTGTTTGAGCCGTTCTTCCACGGTGAAGGTGTAAGTTTTGTGGGGGTTGGTGCCGATGGCGACATAGAGCCGATCAAAGATTTCAAGCCCACGCTCGATCATCCAGAGGTGGCCATTGGTGAGGGGGTCAAAGGACCCAGCGTAAACTGCGGTGCGCATGGTGTTTGTGGGGGGGTTAGTTGCTTGGTTGTTCTGCTGGCGGCGTGGGATTTTTTTCATCCTCCCAGATCATGTGCTGTTTGGCGAGGTTATTGGCTCGTTTGGAGGCTTCTTCTGCCCGGGGGCCGTTAAAAGATGCGATGCGACGAGCGAGCTTGACTGCGGCGTCCCAGCGCTTGTCTTCTTCTAGCATTGATAGGGCTTTGAAGCCGCAACGGTAGAACCAAAACCATTCGATCTCATGGGCCTCGTTGCCAGCCGGTGCGTTAGATTGGGCGATGATGTTGTAGTAGGAGTCAAGGGCCTCGGCGCGGTGGTTCATGCTTTCGAGCGTTTGACCTCGCAGGTAATGAATATGATTGCTTTTCGCCAAAGGTAGGTCTTCGACTGCTAGGAGGTTGTCATAGATGGCAATGGCTTGTTCGAATTTAGCTGGGGCGTATTTTTTAGGGTTGTCGGTGGCCTGTCGGTGGTAGCTGTCAGCCATGAGAATGCCGGCATCGTGGTGTTGGGCGGTGGAGATTTTCTTTGATGTTTTCTGAGGGGAGAGGAGTGGTTTGAGGGATGCTTCCGCTTCCGGATATCTCCGTAGGTCAATGAGGACGCGGCTTTGTTGGATCCTAGCTTCTTCGGCGAGGGGTTGTTTGGTGTCGATGATTTTTTGGAACAGCCCAACACTCTCTTCCCGGGCTTGGGTTGTGCCTCCGAGTCTGGCGGCCATGGCGGTGTAGAAGCTGGCGACAGGTGAAAATGGGCTGTCGGGGAATCGATCATTGATGGTTTGGAATATGCGTCTGGCTTGATTGAAGTCTTCGTTGTTGTAGTAGGCTTGGCCTTGTTTGAGCATGACGCTGGGGATGTGATGGGAATCCGGGAAGTCGCGCATGAATGTTTCGGCCACCTCGGCGGCATCAGACCAGTCCTGAGTGAGTTCTTTGGCGCGAATACGAATGCGACTGATGCCGTATTGACTGGAGGCATCGGGGAGTCGGGGGCTAATCATATCCAGTTGGGCATTGGAGAGGATGATATCGGCGGGCATGATGTCCACACAGGCAGCGGCTAGAGCCATGCGGGCTTCATTTTCCCGTGAGTGACCGAGGTGGCTCATGATGAATGTTTCGAGGTCGGCGCGACCCGAAATGTCGTTGTTCTGGCATTTCCAGAGTGCCCGTTCGAGTTCGAGTGCGGCGCGAACGCTGGATTGGGATGTGGATTTCAAGATTTGATCAAACACATCGAGCTTGCTGGAGAGTAGCGCGGCGATGCCGGTATTGATATCGGCCGCTGTGGCGATCTCTTGCTCTGATGATTCTCTGGCGAAATTGAAGGAGGCCAAGGCTTCTTCGTATTTTGTTTCTTTGGAGAGAAGCAATCCGAGCAGGAAGCTTGCCTGATCTTTGAGGATCGGGGAAAACGCTACTTTTTCTAGGGAGGCGAGTGTGAATGCCGCGAGTTGGGGTTGTTTGCGTTTGAGTTGGATCTCTGCGGTTTCGATCAGAGAGGCTGAGGCGAGCTGCAGATAGAGCTCTGTAGGTGGGAGGGTGTGTGCAGGATGGAGTGAGCGTAGGCGAGTTAGCAGAGCTAGTGCTTGTTGGTTTTTGTCGGCGTCTTTTGATCGGGCGAGCAGTTTGGATCTGAGATAGAGTGAGAGGGCGACGAGATTATCATGTTCGCTCGGTGCAGGTTGATAGGTGCGGATGGCATCGCTTCTATCGCCAACGATATACAGGGCATTTTCCGCTGGCGTGGATTGACCACTCCAGGAAATTAATTTTTGCATGGAGGCATGATCAGCAGGAAGGTCGGGCTGGAGCAAATGATCGAGCCGCTGGAAGACAGGGAGGAGAATAGCTGAATTCGGGTGTTTGGTGATGTAATCTTCCAGCGTGGCAATGGCTTCGTCTGTTTGCTTATTCGCCGTGAAGGCATCGGCAAGGCCAAGGATGCAGGCACTGTAAATAGGCTTGCTGAGATTGTCTGGTTCTGTGACTAGCGATTGGAATAGGCTGATTGCATCGGGGCTGATGGCATCGGCCGTTTTATTTTCGGTTAAGGCGAGGCGGGCTTTGAGGTAT
Source organism: uncultured Verrucomicrobiales bacterium (assembly GCA_964398555.1). Taxonomy (GTDB): domain Bacteria; phylum Verrucomicrobiota; class Verrucomicrobiia; order Verrucomicrobiales; family Akkermansiaceae; genus Oceaniferula. Next base: position 29,414 of record CAYNNY010000011.1, on the reverse strand, counting down.
TCACGAAGTTGAGTGATGGCTGGGTTCTGGCTATCCATTTTTTCCAACCAGAGTCTGGCCTCGTCGAATTTTCCGTCGTTGATTTGAATTTCAGCAGCGAGGAGTTGGGCTGAGTTTTGGGTGTATGATGATGCTTTGGTTGTGGTTTGACTGAGTTCTGTGAGTAGTTTGAGGGCGTGTTCGGTGCGGTGCAGGGCGATCAGGATACGGGTGCGGGCGAGTTGGGTTTCTCGGTAGCGTGGGTTGTTTTCCTTGATGGTGGAAAGCGCGGCCTCCGCGTCTTGGTAGTGGCCGAGCGCGGCAAGGGCCTCGGCTTTCCAAATGGGTGCGGATGAGTGGTCTTTGACTTCTTTGCTTTCTAGTAATTGAAGAGCTTCGGTCGCCTGTTCATCGCTGCCTTGAGGGGTGATGCTCGACCGGATCAGGGCCTCGGTTAATGCGATGGTGACGAAGGTTCTGGTGTTGGCGCTGAGCTTTTCGTTTGTCAGAGTGGAACGGAACTGACGGATGGCGAGGTCGGGGAGTTTATCGGCCATGGCTTTGGCTCCCGCTTGGAATGAGGCGTCGGACTTGAGTTCACGCAATGCTTTGGCATTGTTGGGGCGTGTGCTTGGCGCGGCTTGTAGGCTAACGGTCAATAGGCTGATCGATAGGCTGGTTAATAGGCCGATGAATAGGGTGAGTCTGAGGATCACGCGCGTATTATGCGCTAAAATGAGAAGAATCACAGAAATTGTTCCCTTAATTTTGAGAAAGATTTGTTTTGGGTTTTTCGCTAATTTCGCGTGCAATGGTGGCGGCATGAAGCAATTGAGTGAGATAGGTGAAGATGCGTTGATTGAGCAATTGATCAAAGATCTGGATCAGGGCGATGACGTGCTTGTTGGGCCGGGGGATGATTGTGCGGTCGTGGATCTGGGAGCTGTCTCTGGATTAGGTGCGGGCGCTGATGTTTATCAATTACTGAAGACGGATGCGATTGTCGAGGGAGTTCATTATTTGCCTGATACTCCAGCGGCGGAGGTGGGCTGGAAGGCGGTTGCCCGAGTTTTGAGTGATTTTGCGGCGATGGGAGGGTGTCCGGGGAATCTCTTGGTCACAATCGCCTTAGCTCCTGACCAAGAGGTCTGTTATGTGCAGGAGCTGTATCGAGGGCTGAAAAAATGCGCGGATCTCTACGGGGCTGTCATTTGTGGTGGGGAAACGAGTTCGGTTCCCCATGGTTCGGCGGCGGTTATTTCCGTGGCGGGCACGGGGTGGGTTAAGAAAAATCAGTTGGTTCGTCGCAGTGGTGGTCAGGTGGGCGATTTGGTTCTGGTGACCGGAAAGCTTGGCGGATCGATTCAGGGGAAGCATCTGAGCTTTACGCCTCGGTTGGAGGAGGCGAAGTGGATGACTGAGAATTTTGCCATACGGTCGATGATGGATCTGTCCGATGGCTTGGCGCGGGATTTGCCACGCTTAGCCAAGGCGAGCGGCTGTAATTTTGTCATCGATGAAGCATCTTTGCCATGCAATCAAGGATGTGATGCCGCCCAGGCGATGAACGATGGGGAGGATTACGAACTTCTGCTGACGGTGTCGCCGCAGGTGGTTTCAAGATTGCTGGAGTCTTGGTCAGCGCAGTTTTCTGCCTTGCCTCTGACGGTGGTGGGTGAGTTGATCGAGGGTCAGGTCAGGGGTGCTCAAGGTGGCTGGGAGCATTTTACTGAAACAAGCTAGCAACAGCGAAAGCGATGATCATCATGAGAGCAAGTGAAAGAGGGGCAATGATGATCTGAGCTAGGGCGAAGCCGACCGCGTGTCGTATGGCGGAGTCGATATTGGGCCGACCATCCGTTTTTTTGATATTCGGAGATAGGTAGGCATCTAAATAGCCAATGGCGATAACTCCGATGAGGATGAGCAGAAAGTAGCCGTAGTCTCCGAGCCTCGGAATCCATTGATAGAGAAACTCAAAAAGTATTCCGATTATGATGAGTGCTGGCCCTGGGGACATCCAGATGACAACGCGGAATACAGCCATGACGCGGTCTCGTGGATTCGCCTGATAGACGAATTGTGAGTTGCGTTTTTCTAAAGAAAATTCATGGGCTGATTTTTCAGAGAGGGGAGGCTTTTCGGAGCTTGGAAGTGGGTTTGTCACAGTTGTGGGTGATGGGTGGTTCCTAGCTGCCGGCTCCTTCTTTTGTAGGCAACAATGCCCAGAATGATCATGAGGCATGAAATGAGCTGGTAGCCTGAAAAATATCCGAAGGGTTTGGGGGTGGCGCGGAGAAATTCATGGGCAAAGCGGAACGTGCCGTAGGCGATGAGGTAGAGGTGGAAATGCTGACAGGTGAATTGATTTTTTTTTCGGAAAATATAGAATACGGCGAGGGCGATCAGATTGAAGCCGATCTCCACCTGTACGGCGGGCCATGGAATGGGCGTCGCTCCAAGATGCAAAGTCTTCCCCTGACAGCACCCTTGGCTCAGGCATCCCAGCCTGCCGAGAATCAATGCGATGGGCACGATGAGCGCAAAGCGGTCGCCGGTGATTTGGCGGTATCCGAGGTGTTTTTTGCAAATTTCCACTCCGAGGAATCCTCCGATCAGGGCACCGGTGACGGATTTTCCTGCCAGCCAGTGAAGCCATCGGTCATCGCCAGTGTGCAGCCAGCCTTCGGAAATCATATAGGCGACTTTCGCTCCGAGAAAGGCACAGCCGAGTCCAAAAAGATAGATCAGCGGGAGTTGAGGATCGGTGCGGGAATGTTTGATCCAGTAGCCCGCGCTCAGCACAATCGCTAGCAGCATGGTCAGGCTATACCAGCTGAATGAGGGGGAGGGGAACGGGAGGTCAGGCATGGGGCGGAGTTTGGTTTTTTACCGCGAAAAATGCAAAATGCGCGAAGTTGATATGCGTGGGTTGTGGCCTGCGGCGCTAGACAGAATTTACAGAATTTTACAGAATTTGCTTGGCCTGCCACGTGAGGCTTTGCCTTTTACGTGGGGATGTTACTTCAATTTGAACGATGGAATCAGGGGGACCAAGAGAAGTTCTAGGGTTGAGAGTTTTAAGTTTGATGTTTGATGTTTGAAATTTAGATTTTGAAATTTAGATTTTCAAACTGCGTAGGCGCAGAATCCAAGGACCATGGCAAAGAGGATGCAGGGGGCTAGGATGATCTGTAGTAGAGTGAAGATGATGACGTGGCGAATGGCGGGTTTGGCCAGCGGGAATCCATCTTGTTTGGGGATTTTTCGGGAAAGGAAGGCATCGAAGTAGCCGATAGCCGCCGGACAAATGATCGCTAGTGGAATCCAGAAAGTGCCCGCGCTTGCCACGAAGGAGCTTGAAGAACCTATCGATGATAAAACAATTACACAGAGCAAAAATGCAGGGGCTGGGCTGAGCCAGACAACGACACGTAGAAACCCAATCGCAGGATTGTTTGATGGTGGCTGAGATGGTTGAGGCGGGGGTTCTGATGTTGCTGGGGGTGTGTAGGGCATGGTTGGCTTAGTCGGGGATTATTGGTTAGCGATTCCTGAGTGGTAGTATCGGCAAAATGAATCGAGTTTGCCATCGGGGCGGATGACGTGGGTGCAGCAGCGGTCGATGCGATCTTCATCCCACGTCCATGAGTCCATGAAAGGTTTGATAAACAGACGGAAGGTGTCTTTTTCCTCCATCTCAAACTTGTGTAGCAGCTCTCCCAAGGCGGTGTTCTCGCAGCCACATTGCTCAAGGTCTGCGAGTTCGTATCGGACTTTGTCTTTGAGGAAATCCTGCACCGTCGAGAAATCGATAAAATCGCTGATGGAGCGCACTCCGAGGGGAGTTTTCAAAAGGTAGCCGATGGTGGCGCAGTTCGGGTCACCGCAGGGGAGCGGGGTGAAATCTTCAAATTTGATTTTTTCTGATGATTGTTCAACGCAGCCGAGAATGATATCGGCTGCATTGAGTCGGGTGGTTTCCGGTGTGAGGCGGTTCGCCGCGATGCCCTCGGGGACGCGGCCCGACCAGAACATCGGCTGGAAACTTACGCCTCGGCAGTTTTCGTATTCGAGACCAAACTTGATGGAATCCCAGAGCGTGGATAGGTTTTGAGGGGTCACGGTCATGGCGAGGGTGACGGGGATGCCCTCTGCCAGGCAACGATCCATGACTTGTTTTTTGAGCTGTCGTAGGTCCGCGCCCCGCAGCTCTTTTTGCCCGGCTTCCGCAGTGCCGTCAAATTGGAGGTAGAGTTGGAAATGGCCTTGGCGGGCACGGCTGCCTAGTTTTTTGAGAAAGTCATCGTCTTTGGCGATGAGGATTCCATTGGTGTTGACTAGGGTGTAGTCGATGCCGTCACGAGCATGAATCCAGTCGAGCAGTTCAAAGAACTGCGGGTGCAGGGTGGGCTCTCCTCCCGAGAGTTGCAGGATCTCGATGTTGGGTTTGCGGTCGAGCACGCCGAGAATACGCTGCTGGATGTTGTCGAGCGAATGGTAGTCGAGATGCTCATTGATGCCTGTGGGTGAGGCCGCAAAACAGGTTGGGCAGGCGAGGTTGCAGGAATCGACAATTTCAATCAGGGCGAGGCAGGTGGAGAGGGTTTCCACGGTGGCTTCTTTGTCGGCGTAGGCATTTTTCCCGAGCGCGCCGTCATGGCCCTCTGGGTCGGCGCAGCAGGCACTGCCGCCGCCGCCGCAAGCATTGGCATCGCTGCCCTTGGAGAGCCAGTAGAAGCGAGCATCGGAGGAAATACAAATCGATGCCTCGCCGTGCTCGGGGCAGGTGCGTGTGAGAAAAACTTTCGAGGGCGACCCGTTCGTTTTCCATACTTCGGCCGGGCAGAGCTCATGACAGACAGGACAGCGGGAGGTGGTGGTCTTCAGATGTGTGCGTAGGGATGGGATGGGCATGGATTGAGAATAGATGTTTTTCGGGAAATGAGAAATCGATAAGTTTGATGTGATCATTGATTTTCTCGATCACTGCGGGCTCTTCGTCATTGTCCCATTTTATCGCCCATCAGGGCGTAAGTTTCGATTTGTTGCGCTGAGTTTCTTAACAAATCTTCAGCGAGTTCCACTTTGCCGGGTTCGAAGATGGTTATTGTCGAGGACCCGCCAAAGGCGAAGTAACCTTTTTCAGCGCCTTTGAGCATGGCGACGTCAGGCTGGTAGGTTTGTTCGATGGTGCCCACGCAGGTGGCCCCGATTTCCATCATCAGCACGGTGCCGAGAGATTCGGTTTGGATCTCGGTGATGGTGCGTTTGTTTTGCCAGAGGTAGGCGAGGTTGCGGCCTAGGGCGATGGGTGAAACTGAGAAAAGCGGGCCGTTGATCAGTCGGGTGGGGCCAGGAGTGCCACTCACGGGAAAGTGAAAGCGGTGATAGTCCACAGGGCAGAGGCGGGAGAGTATCAGGCCGCCGCCGCGGTAACGCTTCGATAAGTCGGGGTTTGCCAGTAATTGATCGAGATTAAAGGTTTGGCCCTTGACGAAAAATCCATCAATTTTGTCAATGTTATCAAATCCAAGGTGGCGGCCATCGGCTGGGAATACGATGTCCGTATTGGCGATGGGTCGGGCTTCAGCTTTGAGTTTGCGATAGAAAAACTCGTTGAAAGTGCTGTAGCTGCTTGGGCTGTCGGCAAATTCCGAGGTGTCGAGTTCATAGTCGTCGATAAAGGGGGTGACGCGGCTTTTGCTGTCTGGCTGGTCCATGCGCTTGCCATACCAACGGGAGAAGGCTGGGCGCTTGACCATTGAGTGCAGGGCGAGTTTGCCTAGTGGGTTGCCGTAGGTCCATTTCAGAAAGGCTTCGCCATAAACTTGCTCGGTTTCCATTTGAGCGGTGTAGCGGTTGTAGAACTTGATTTCTTTCACGGGCAGGATGCTAGTGTGACTTCGCGGTTGATGCTATGATTATTAACACAAAAAAGCAGACGAGGATAGGTCCTCGCCTGCTTGTGCGCACACTGGGTGTGCCCTTAATGTTGGATTTGGTAGGTTAGGCGTCTTTCAGCAATTTCTGCGATTTGTTAACCGTTGTTTTGCTGAGTTTGCCATTTACCTTGCGTGCTCCCTCGACGAGCTCTTTGAGTTCTTTGAGGGCTGCTTCCGCAGCTTTGAGGGCTTTACGCTCACTGCCGTATTTCTTGTCGGAGAAATACTTGGTGAATGTGGTTCCTGAGCGGCTGAGGCTAAGGCGCCAGCCTTGGAATGCTGTGGTTTCATATGTGAAACGCGTTAGGTTCTTTCTTGATTTCATACTGGTATATGTTGGATTCGCTAACACTACTACATGATAGATCTGCTTTTGTCCAACAACTCTTGTGAAAAAAATTCAAATGGTCGTTTATTTCTATAAATAATGCACATATCCGTAAGGAAATGTCCATTATTGGATTGTTAGCTGGTAAATGGTTAGCGTGTGCTAACTAATCATGCTGTGAGACTGTATAGCTAGGGGTTGACTACGCGTCTTCCTCCGTGCTGGTGCTGGCTACGGCCATTTCCTCGATGTCGGTCCACTCGATGTAAGCCATCGGGGCGGAGTCGCTCATGCGGGCACCGAGTTTGGTGATGCGGCAGTATCCGCCCTGGCGGCCTTCACAGGCTGGTCCGACTTCTGCGAAGAGCTTCTTCACGGTGTCTTTCTGGCGCAGGAAGGCAATGGCCTGACGGCGTGCGTGCACATCGCCACGTTTGGCGAGAGTTACCATTTTTTCCGCGATCGGGCGCAGGGCTTTAGCCTTGGCAAGAGTGGTGCGGATGCGGCCGTGGTCGATCAGGCTGCAGGTAAGGTTAGCGAGGAGCGAGCGGCGGTGTGCCGTGTCGCGTTGCAATTTAACAGTTTTTCTTCTGTGTCTCATGGGAATAAATAATTAGTCGTTAAGGTTTTGGGCGATGAGGTCTGCAAGTCCGACCGGTGCTTCTTCTTCTGCGCCGAGGCGAGGAGCAGCCACAGATGGGATAGCTCCGACAAGAAGGGCGGGGTCGATATTCATGCCGAGGCCAAGACCAAGCTCGATGAGCTTTTCCTTGATCTCGTTAAGAGATTTCTTACCGAAGTTACGATACTTGAGCATTTCTGCTTCAGTTTTCGTAGCGAGTTGGCCAACGGTCGTGATGTTGGCGTTGTTGAGGCAGTTGGCTGCACGGACGGAGAGTTCGATCTCGTTAACGCTCATGTTGAGCAGTTTCTTGAGTGCGGCGTTCTCTTCGCTCTGCTCAGCAGGTGCTTCTTCGAAGTCGACGGCGTTTTCGTCATAGTTGACAAAGACGTCGAGGTGGTGACGGAGAATAGCGGATGCCTGGAGGAGTGCGTCGTTGGGCTCAATGCGGCCATCGGTAAAGATGTCGAGGATGAGTTTGTCGTAATCAGTCATTTGTCCGATACGAGCGGCTTCCACGGCGTATTTAACGCGGACGACGGGAGAGAAAATCGAGTCAATCGCGATGACGCCGATCGGCATGTCAGGGCGTTTGTTTTCGTCACCGGTATTGAATCCGCGACCGACTTTGAGTTCAAATTCACAGTCGAATTTGACTTTGCGGTCGAGGGTGCAGATGATTTGATCTTTATTGACGACTTCATACATGTTGTCGTCAGCGATGTCACCAGCGGTAACGACGCCGTCTTTTTCAACCTTGAGGGTCAACACGCGAGGCTCTTTGCCGTGGTGCTTAAATTTGACCTTTTTGAGGTTGAGGATGACGTCGGTAACGTCTTCGTGGCAGCCGGGAAGGCTGGAGAATTCGTGTTGCACACCGGCGATACGCACGGATGTGATGGCGGCGCCTTCGAGTGAGGAAAGGAGAACGCGGCGGAGCGAGTTTCCAATGGTATGACCGTATCCGGGCTCAAATGGCTCGGCAGTGAACTGAGCGTAGGTGTCGGATTCGGTATCTTCGTTTTTGACAAGGCGATTAGGAAGTTCGAAGCGATCGAGCTTAAAGGCTGTGTTCTCTTCGGTTTCTGTAGTTGGTTCTGTGGTGGTTGTGTCTTCTGACATAGTATATATGGGTGACCGGGTTACCCTCTGGCGAGCGGGGATCAGCGGGGCGTCAAGAATTGACAGTTGGCTGATTTGCAGAGGACCTACGGCAAGTTTCTAGCTCGCGGGAGGCGGAATTAAGGGTAAGCGGGGCTAAAATGCAATCGTTTTTTTTGAGGTTTTTTAAAGTTGAGTGACAGAGGTTCTTTACGGTGAGGTTCTTGCCTGCGGCGCTGACCGCGAAATGCGCGAAGTTGAGATGCTTGGGTTGAGGCCTGCGGCGCTGGACTGAAATTACGGAGGTTGATAAGGTTGGGGATTTTTTTAACCACAGATGGACACAGATGAACACAGATGTTGTTATGAATTAGGATTTAGAGTGTATGATTATCAGCTCACATTCCGGCGATAATTTTGTGAGGTTTTCAGGCTATTTGGCCTAGATCCTCGGCGGCTTGCAAGCAGTCCATGTGCTTGTCTGTCATATGGAAGGCCTCGTTCAAGAATTTTGCAACCTCATGGTCAATAGCCATAGTTAGTTCCTGAACCATTCTCCACCCCCCCACCATAAAGACGGCGACCAACTCAAAAAAGCCATCAAAGATGCCGAAGCCACACTCGACTCCCTCGCCTACGAGAAACAGTCGATCCTCGAAAAGTGGTCCGTTCCAGAACTCCAGCGGCAGAAAAAATCATCGCTCTTTCTCCGCCTCGCCGCCGGAAAAGACAAAGAGTCCATCCTTGAACTCGCCCAGCAAGGCCAACTCATCGCCCAACCCGCCGACATCCTGCGCGACCCCTACATCTTCGCAATTACTCGCTAATCTCAAAACCTCTCTAATTATGCATTCTCAATTATCAACCATCCATTGTTCAAAAAGGATGGGATTCTCGCTATGAAGAACATAGAACAACTCGTCACGCTCTTTCAACGCACTCAGGACGATTTACGAACACACGCGGCACGGGCGGTCGACTCCTCCCTCGTCGTCAGGAATTGGCTCTTTGGCTGGTATCTGGTTGAGTTTGAGAACGCCGATTCAGTCCGCTCGGAAAGCTACGGAAAAAAACTCCTTCCCCAGCTCTCTACTCTCCTGAAAAAACAGGGATTAAAAGGTCTTTCCACTACCAACCTCAAGCTCTGCCGCAGTTTCTACCTCACCTACCGCGAGATTGGTCAGACACTGCCTGACCAATCTTCAGAAGCCATCGAAAATATCGCTCCTGTAGCTTTCAGCTCTTCTAACTCCCTCTTGGAAAAGATGGGTCAGACTCTCTCTGCCGAATCTTTCCAATCCCTCGCCCCTTCCCTCATACAACAAGCGGCAACCGACCTGCCCCTTAGCTGGTCACACTATGTCACCCTGCTCACCATCAAGGATGCACAAGAACGCAGCTTCTACGCGATCGAAGCCCGCGAGTGCCAGTGGAGTCTCCGCGAACTCAAACGTCAACTCAACTCCAGCCTCTACGAACGCCTCTCCCTCAGTAGGGATAAAGACGCCGTCCGCAAGCTCTTACACGAAGGTCAAACCGTTGGAAATCCTCGTGACATTGTAAAAAGCCCCTACATCTTAGAATTCCTCGGACTGGATGAGAAATCCGCCTACTCAGAAACAGATCTCGAAAGTGCCCTTATTAGCAAATTAGAGAGTTTTTTATTGGAACTCGGAAAAGGCTTTCTTTTTGAGGCCCGTCAAAAACGTTTCACCTTCGATGAGGATCACTACTTCGTCGATCTAGTCTTCTACAACCGACTCCTCAAATGCTACACTTTGATCGATCTCAAAATCGGTGAAATCAGCGTCAGAGAGCTTCTACAAAAGACAGACCTCTGTATCCCCCAGTATCAACGTCCCTACAAGTGGACGGCGAAGAATATCACTCAGATCTTCGAAGACATTGCGGTCTTTAAGGATAAAAACTCCTATCGTCTAGGCACCATTGTTTTTCACCAAGATGAGAACGGACTTAATATCGTAGATGGTCAGCAAAGGACGATTACTATGATGTTGAGGGCCGATGACTGGACAGTGGAATCCCTCCAAGTCAAACACCCGTCCAGCCCATTCAATCCTCAAACAGATCGCAGAAAACCCCTCTATTTCCTATACTCAACTTTCCAGTCAATTAGGATTTGGTAGCACAGCCATTGAAAAACAAATTAAAATCTTAAGGGATATGGGCTATCTCAAACGCATCGGACCTGCCCGAGGAGGACATTGGGAAATCACCCAACCTGAGGAGTAGTTATCATTTTCACTATTCTCAGCTTGCAAAGCGTTACGTCACACTTTACACTTTTTCTTAAGAGCATGAATTACACCCACCTTACAGAGAAAAAGGCAGAGCTTGACCATTACCGTAACACAGGTGAAGGGCTTCCGTCTGGCTTGGTTAAAAATCTAGAGGATTGGTTTCGGGTGGAACTCACCTACACCAGCAATGCCATTGAGGGGAATACTCTGACCCGACGTGAAACGGCTCTCGTCGTCGAAAAAGGACTGACGGTAGGTGGCAAAAGTCTGCAAGAACACTTGGAGGCAAACAATCACGCTTATGCTCTCGATTGGATCAAGGATCTTGCCAATCGCCCCGATGGTGTCCCTTCTGAAAACGAACTGCTTCAACTTCACTCACTCATTTTACGGGGAATTGATGACAGCCATGCTGGGCGTTACCGCGATGTCACAGTGATGATTTCTGGCTCCAGCGTGGTATTACCCAACCCCTTTCAAGTGACCGAGTTAATGGAAGAGTTCATCCAATGGCTCATCACAACCAAAGACCTTCATCCCGTAGAACTTGCCGCTGAGGCGCATTATCGGCTAGTCAGCATTCACCCATTCATCGATGGCAATGGCAGAACTGCTAGGCTCCTTATGAACCTCATTCTCATCAGTTATGGATACCCACCTGCTATTATCAGCAAGCGGGATCGGTTGATCTACATCAGCTCACTCGAAAAAGCCCAGCTTGGAGGAAGCCTTGACGACTACCTCAAGATTATAGCCAAAGCCGTAAACCGCTCACTGGACATCTATCTCAAAGCAATCAAGGGTGAAGATCTTGTTCCCGTTGACGATCATCAAAAACTCTTCAAAATCGGAGCCATCGCCAAACAATCCGATGAAACAGTGCCTACCATCCGTTACTGGACAAAGGAAGGATTGCTCAATATCGCAGAGCTTACAGCATCAAACTACGCACTCTACGCACCGGAAACCCTGAGTCGCATCCAACAAATTCAAAAACTCAAAAAACAACGATTCACCTTGAGCGAGATCAAAAAACGATTGCTTTCCGAGAGCTAAGACTAACTCCCATTCTCAACTCTCATGATCGGATCACCAGAAAAAGCCACTCAGAAGCGTGTTATCGACCTTTTCACACAAGAACTTGGGTATCTCTATGCTGGAAACTGGCAAAAACGTCCTGAGATTTATAAGGATAACAGCAACATTGAAGAGGTCATGCTGGAAGACTTCTTTATAAAGTCTGGCTACAATCCCGCTCAGATCACCAAAGCGATCCACGCCCTGCAAGCCGAGGCAAGCAACCTCCAACGGGATCTTTACGACAATAACCAAGCCGTTTATAAACTCCTCCGTTATGGCGTGCAGGTCAAGGAGTCCGCAGGAAAGCCCACTGAGACCGTTCAACTCATCAACTGGGATTCTCCCCTGAGAAAAATGATTTTGCCATCGCCGAGGAGGTGACGTTGAAAGGAAGAGATATAGTGAAGCGGTTGATGAGATTGATGCTTTTCTTGTCCTGTCTCTATGTCATTTCGTACACTGCATTGTCTTTGATGGGCTCGTATATGGTGACGGAATTTGAGTCTGGAAATAAGAAGGCGATATGGAGTGCTCGATCATGTAAGAGAATGGTGTCGTTTTATGATGTAAGGTGAGGGAGCACTAAGCTGATGGCGTGATCGGCGGTGAGGCCGTGCTGTTGGCGGAGATCCATTTCTTTGCCGTGCTCTACAAATCCATCTGGCCATCCGATGCGTTTTACCGGGGTGTCGAGGTTGTTGTCACTCAGAAGCTCGATGATGCTGGATCCAAATCCGTTGGGCAGGACGTGGTCCTCCATGGTGCAGAGGATCTTGCACTTTTTGGCGTAGCTGAGGATGAGGTCGGCATCGAGTGGTTTGATGAAGCGCGGGTTGATCAGGGCGACGGAGTGGCCGAGAGCTTCGAGCTTTTCTTTGGTCTCAAGGGCGGTTTCATACATGTGCCCCAGGCTGATGATGGCGATGTCTGAGCCGTCTTGAATGACTTCGCCTTTTCCTATTTCAAGTAGAACGGGTTCGGGTTTGGGCGTTGCCCCGCAGCCGGCACCACGTGGGTAGCGGATGGCGGATGGGCCGTCGTCGTAGTTCGCCATGGTCCAGAGCATATCGATGAATTCATCTTCGTCCTTCGGCTGCATGTGCACAAGTCCGGGGACGGCGCGGAGGAGGGCGATATCGAAAATGCCGTGATGGGTAGGGCCATCGTCACCGCTGAGTCCTCCGCGATCCATGCAGATTCGGACGGGGAGACTCTGGAGTGCCATATCGTGGATGACCATGTCGATGGCGCGCTGCATAAACGTGGAGTAAACGGCGAGGAAGGGGCGGAGCCCCTGGGTGGCGTGACCGCAGGCAAAGATGGCGGCGTGCTCTTCAGCGATGCCGACATCGAAGTAACGTTTGGGGATCTCTTCTTTGAAGATTTCGAGTTTGGTGCCTCCGGGCATGGCGGCGGTGATGGCCGTGATGGTGGGGTCTTTTTTTGCAAACTCGGTGATCGTGCGACCGAAGAGTTCGGAGTATGTCGGGTTGGCTGAGGCGGCGGTGGAGCCGTCTTCAATTTTGTAAGTGCCTAGTCCGTGAAATTTGCCGGGGTTAGCGGTGGCGGGTTGGTAGCCACGTCCTTTTTCTGTGATGATGTGAAGGATGACTGGCTCGTCTTGAATTTTGAGGTGTTCGAAGGTGCGGATCAGTAGCGGTAGGTCATGACCATCGATCGGGCCGTAGTAGCGGAGCCCAAATTTTTCGAAAAGGACGTTGGGCACGATGAGGTTCTTGGTATTTCTCTCAATTTTGTGGGCAAATTTTCGGGCTGATTCTCCGCCAACTCGGGCCACAAATTCGGAGGCTTTCTGACGGATGGATGAAAACGTCGGGTGGGTTTGCAGGGCGTTGAAGTACTTCGCTAGTGCTCCCACATTTTTGTCGATCGACCATTCGTTATCGTTGAGGACGACGATGAGTTTGTCGGTGGTCTCTGCGATGTTATTCATCGCTTCGAGTGTGGGGCCGCAGGTGAAAGCTGCATCGCCGGCGACGGCGATGACGTTGTTGTTTCCTTCTTTTAAATCACGGGCAGATGCCATGCCGAGAGCTGCGGAGAGGGCGGTGCCTGCGTGGCCTGCGCCGTAGCAGTCGTGCTCGGACTCGGTGCGGAGCAGGAAGCCGTTGAGTCCTCCGGCGGTGCGGATGGTGTGGATGGTATCGGCCCGGCCCGTGAGCATTTTGTGCACGTAGCCTTGGTGGGAGACATCGAAGAGGAATTTGTCCTCGGGGGTGTCAAAGACGCGATGCATGGCGACGGTGAGTTCCACCACGCCGAGGTTTGGGCCTAGGTGTCCACCGGTGACAGAGAGGGCGTGGATCAGGGTGTGCCTGATTTCTGCACAGAGATCCTCGAGCTTGTCTTCGGGAAGTGCTTTGACATCGCTGGGGTCTTTGATTTGAGAGAGGAGCTCGGGGAGCTTAAAAGAGTCTGATTTCGTCGTCATCATTATCGGGAGTGGATGGTGAGTCGTTGGCTGGGCTGGTTGCAACGCTGGTTGGGGTATTTGTAGCGGATGGCTTGAGGGAGATGAGTTCAAGTCGCTTGCGGGCGTCATCGAGCACGGTTTCACAGTGGGCGATGAGTTCTGCGCCGTGTTCGTAATTGGCGATCAACTTCTCGAGGGGGAGTTGGCCGGATTCCATGGTTTCAACCATGTCTTCAAGTTCACTGAGAGCTTGTTCGAAACTGGGTGATTTATCTTTTTTACTGCGAGGCATGATGTGGAGGGGTGGGGAATTAGTCGTTGGAGTGGATGATGGCGCGGTTAGAGTAATACATGATATAACCTTGGCTGAAAAGCGCTTGCTCGTATTGATAGCGTTGGAGCAGAGGGCGGAACTGAACGTTGTCCCTCATGAAGCTTCGGTTTTGGCCCGATCCTATGCTGGCAAATGAATTGTACACCAAGGGGAAGAGCTCTCCATAGGCTGTTCCGGGCGCGCCGGTGGAAAGGATTTTATTGTTATTGAATGAATAAGGAGAAATGACAATGCCTTGGATGGGCCTTTGCTGATCGGCGGCCAATTTTTCGATATCTTCAATCTGCTCAAGGTCTTTCGGGAGCCAGATGGACATGCGGTCAGCATACCAGGCGATGGCCCATGGGGTATCGCTGATGATGATGTCCTTTTCTGTGGTGTTGTCGGCGAGTGTGCGGTTGAAGGCTCTGGGGAAGTAGGGAGGGTAGTGAGGAAATCCGCCGTATCCTTCAGCTTTGATTCCTTGTTTGATGTCTTGGGGTAAGGAGAGCAGCATGGGGCCTGCGCTGATGGCCACAATGAGGACGAGGTGGCCGTGCCGAAGCGCACCTAGTGTGTGTGGGATATTGAGCCGACCCCAGAGGATGGAAACCATAGCGAGGCCGTAGGCGGTCATGATGGGAGCGAAGAGGATGTGGATTTGGTTGGAATCCATGGAGCCCCGGCGAATGCCGTAAATGGACATGCCGATGCCTGCAAATACCCACATGAGCAAAATAAGCCATCGGAATGATGCAAGGCTGGGGCGCTTGAACGGGTGAAGCAGGGCCAGGAAGAACAATGGGGCTACGAGGATGGCTCCGAAGTTCTGATGCAGGTCCGTGATCTGAAGTAGGGTGGCGCGCATGATGTTCATGAGTAAGCCTTCCAGTCCAAGCTCTTCACTCGCTGGATTGAGGTTGCGCATGATGGAGTCTTCGGAGGCTCCGAGCCCGTTGTGGATGGCGTAGTAGGCTGTCCCGAAGGGGCTGCCTGTGGGTTCAACATAGAGAAAGTAAACGACAGGGATGATAAAGAGAGCCAGCATGCCGGTGAGGGTGGCTGCGATGATTCCCCGTGGTTTGAAGTAAACCGCTGTAAAAATGACGTAGCCAATATAAATCCAAATGGTGATCCAATGAGTGAGCACCAGCAGGCACATGAAGATTCCTGAAATGAGGATAGGTGTGAGGCTGGGTTTATTTTCCTCTCTTTGCTCAACAGCCCGCCAGACAAAAAACATAGCGCATGAGAACAGCATCAGCATGAGCATCTGAGGGAGGCCTGATTGAGAAAACTGCCACATGAGCTCGCAGAATAACATCAGTATGGCAGTCACGGCGGCAATGGTGGTGTCGAAAATTCTCGAAACGAGGAGGTAGTTGACGCCGATGGCGATGAGGAAGAAGATGGTGCAGGTGGCTGCAATGACGCGGTCGAGCTGATAGATGTTGGAGTTTTTCGACATGCGCCAGCGTTTGTCATCACCGGCATCCGTGGCCTTGAGCACTGCCGCATTTACACAGGGGTTCAAGGGGGCGTGGTAAGTTTCGGGAAAGTTTTCCAGAGTGGGTGCTGTCTTATTCGCCTTTTCCATTTGGGTGATTGCGACTGGGCGTATGACCTTGGTCGAGTAGCCATTTCCGCGTGCGATTTCGCGGCCGATCTGGGCTTGCTCCATACCGCGAGGGGCTGAGAGGCCTTTAAAGGTAACAAAAATGGAGAGAATGGAAAATCCGGCGAGGAGGACGAAAAAGAGGACTCGTCTGATGAGTTTCGCGGAGTCGAAAGCTTGATTGTTTTGCATGGAAGGGTGGGTGAAGCGTTGGGTGGGAAGGTGTGGGATTTGCCCCGGCTACTTGGGGAGTTCTTTGAGTTTGCGTTGGAGGGTGCGTCGACTGATGCCTAGAAGGCGGGCCGCATCGGTTCGATTGTCCCGAGTGTGCAGCAGGGCTTGCTGTATGGTGCGTATTTCGAGCGCATGCAAGTTGAATTCCTCGTCGGAATCAAGCTGCATTTCCGTCTTTTCCCATATTTGATGAGCTGAGGCCGCTGTGGTGGGGGGGAGATCAGCGGATGTGTTGCTAAGAAACGATGGGAGGTGACGGATGTCGATGGTGCTGTCATTGCTCATGACGACCCCGTGTTCGATGGCTGTTCGTAGTTCCCGGACGTTGCCGGGCCATGGGTAGGCTCGAAGGAGAGCGAGCGCGGTGTCGGTTAATGGTTTGAGTTCCTTGTTGTTTTCGAGTGAGAACTCCTTGAGGAATGCTTGGGAGAGGATGACGATGTCATCGGCTCGTTCGCGAAGCGTCGGCATGACGATGCAGATCACATTGAGGCGGAAAAAGAGATCTTCGCGGAATTCTCCTTGGCTGACGCGTTGTCGGAGATTTTTATTGGTCGCGGTGATGATGCGGACGTCGACCTTGACGGGGGTGTTGGATCCGACACGTTCGATGGTGCGCTCGCTGAGGACGCGGAGGAGTTTGACCTGAGTGGCTAGGTCGATTTCACCGATTTCATCGAGGAAGAGTGTGCCTCCATTGGCTTGTTCAAAGCGGCCAATGCGTTTTTGAGTAGCTCCGGTGAAGGCTCCTTTTTCGTGCCCGAAGAGTTCACTTTCCAAAAGTTGGGGTGAGAGTGCGGCGCAGTTTACCGTGATCATTTTATCGGCGGGGCGTCCACTGAGTTGGTGGATGGCATGGGCGACGAGTTCTTTGCCGGTGCCGCTTTCGCCTTCGATGAGGACAGTGGCTCGGGTAGGGGCTACTTGGGTGACGAGTTCTCCCACGGTGCGCATGGCGGGCGACTGGCCGATCAGGCTTTCCAGCCCATGTTGGCTGCTGCCGGTTTTTTTCCGAAGTTGTTTGTTTTCTTCTTCTAGGCGGACGTTGCTCTTTTCCAGGGATCTACTGCGGAGGGCGCGCTTGAGGAGAAGTTCAACTTCGTCGAGATTCAGGGGTTTGGTGACAAAGTTCCAGGCTCCGCGCCGCATCGCCTCGACGGCTGTATCCACGGAGCCGTAGGCGGTCATCATGATAGAGATGGGAGAGCGGGGGAGGGTGAGAGTTTGATCAAGGAGGTCCATGCCGCTTTCACCAGCCAGTCGGAGATCGGTGAGCATCAGGTCGATGGGTTCCGATTTGAGGAGTAGCAGCGCCTCTTGAATATCTGCGGCGACGTAGCAATCAAAGGTGTCTTCCAAGGCCATGCGCAGTCCGTCGCGCGTGGATTTTTCATCATCAACAATGAGTAAGGTCGAGGTGGTCATGCTGGGGTGGGGGGGCTTAGGCGTTTGATTCAATTTCGATGATCGAGGAGCTGTGATCTTCGAGAAGGCGGATGTTTTTTCTCTGTCGTGGGAAAAAGAGTCTGACCGTTGTCCCCTCATCCGTTTGGCTGTCGATTTCTATTTCTCCACCGTGTTCGCGGATGATCCGGCGGACGATGAGAAGTCCTAGGCCGCTGCCGGAGACTTTGGTGCTGTGGAAGGGCTCAAATAAGGAGCCCATCATTTCGGGTGGGATACCCGAGCCGTGATCGTGAATGGTGAGAATGACGTCGTAGTCGGTGACGCGGGTGGAGATTTCGATCAGTCCGCCACTTGCAGGCAGGGATTGAAAGGCATTTTTAAGAAGGTTATAGAGCGCTTGCTTGATCTGGTCGCCATCGAGTTTCAGCAAGGGTGGGGCATCGGCCAAGTCGAGGGCGATCTGGACATTGCGTTCTTCGAGTTCGGGCGCAAGGACGGTGAGGGAGTCCTTGAGTAGGTCGTGGAGTTGCAGCGGGTCGCTTTCGTGGAAGTTCGGTTGAGTGGGGCGAATCGCCTGAAGAAACTGCTTGAGGATGGTGTCGAGTCTGCGGATTTCTCCCTGGGCGGTGCGCAGGTGGTCTGAGAGCGATGCCTGATCGCGGGCGGGAAGTTTTTTGATTTTTCGGTCCAGAAGCTGGAGGTGGATATCCAGTGAATTGAGCGGATTGCCGATCTCATGAGCGACCCCTGCGGCGAGCAGTGTGAGCGCGTTGAGTTTTTCGCTTTCCATGTTTTCTTCCTCTTGTTCGCGTGAGAGGGTGATGTCCCTGACGATCAAGGCGTAGCCTAGAAGGTGTTCATCCTGATCCACTTCGCCACGGATCGGGGAGAGGTAGAAGTTGAGGAAGCGTTTTTCTGGATAGAATATTTCCATGTCCCGGCTGACGATGCGTTCGGGGTCGGCGAGTTCTTCCCAGTCGAGCCCTCGCACGGTTTTGGTGAGGCTGTGACCTATGCATTTTGCTGGATCGATGCCGAAAATACGAGCGGCCGCTTGATTGACAAAGGTGATATGGCTATCGGGATCAAGGATCATCATGCCTTCCTGAAGAGCCTCGAAAACGCTTTCCATAAACCCCTTTTCCCTGACGAGGCGCATCACCAGGTTCTGGACCTCACCAGGGTCCACCTGATCGATGCGGGCGATGAGTTTGTCGAGAAAGCCGGATTTCATGAAGGGTGGATTATGTTTTCTGTGATGCGATTAATTTGCTAGGCTGCTGTTCATGACAGAGGCTCTTATTGTATTATGCACCTTTCCCGATGAGCAGGAGGCGCGACAGATTGGCACACATTTAGTGGAAAGGCAATACGCGGCATGTGTGAATATCATTCCCGGTGTGGAATCGATTTACCACTGGCAGGGCAAGGTCTGCTCTGAGCGTGAGGTGATGGTGATGATCAAGACAACTCGGCAGGCTTTTTCGGTTTTGAGTAGGGAGTTGGTGGCTATGCATTCCTATGATGAGCCAGAGGTCGTTGCCTTGCCGGTGGCCGATGGGTCGGCTGGCTATTTGGCCTGGTTATCCGAGTGTGCTCGGGGCTAGTTGAAGGGTCATTTTAGTGGGTATTTGAGCCGTCGAGTGAAGACTTGTTATCTTTTTGCTTCTTATTTACGCTTTTTATTGCATGAATCGCAAAATCGGGTAAATAATAGCCCCCCCAAGTTCCGGGTTGCCCGGTCCCGAAGATGTTCGGGGCTACTGGTATGCCCGGTTTTGCGTGTTCATCGTATCTCGATTGATCGAGGTGTTATGAGACGCAAGGACCTACCATCATTTTTCAAAATCCCCATCAAACTAATCAACTAACCCATTCCAAGGAATGAATCCAGACAGAGCAACACTGAACTTTTTAAACGGCTTCCCCGAAAAATCCCGCACCCGCGGTGAATCACTTCAGGAAGACGGCGCGGTCACCCAGATTTTTGGTAACCATTTATTTATCCAAGGTCGAGTCGAAGACTCCACTGGCACATTTCGCACTAGCCTGAGGCTGCAAGGTAACCGCTGGTTTGGCAGTTGCACGGCTGAGGACGAAGTTGTCGCCGGAGCCTGCATGTATGCCACCATGATGGAGCGCATGTATCGTGGCGAGGACCTGCCGGAGAACCCTAATGAGTTTGACGATACTCCGATCATTGACGTGATCGAGGATAAGTTAGGCCGAGAGCTTGACGATAAGGAAGCTGACTTTGTGAACAAGGTCGAAAAGCGCTATCGTCGTTATGTGATCGAGGGCGAAATCCACGATCACGACCTCGTTCGTTTGAACCCGCGCTGGGAAATTGTCAGTTATGATCCTCTGGAGCTTTGGCCGATGCCTCCTGGTGACATTCTTGAATTCTGGAACTACATTGCTTACGCATTTTACAAAAAACGTCTGCCTTACCCCGAGTTCTTCAATGCGGTGACCGATTTGGAATCGGTGCAGAAGAAGATGCAAGAGTGGGAGCGTGAGCGCGAGGTGTCCGAGTGGTATGACCGTATTGAAAGTGTCAATGAGCGTCCACCGATCGATAAACCCCAGACCGTCAAATTCCGCCTGCTTTCTACGATTAATGAAGCTCGTGTTGAGTTCCAGCAGCCTGAAGGTGAGTGGTTGCCGCTACGTGAAAAAAGCGATATCGATCGCTTTCTCATGCTTTTTGAAGATTCCGCACTGCGGATGGATGCTCCCAGCCAATTGATTTGGGAGCAATTCATGACCTTCTACACAAAGGAGGGTGATGCCCGCTTTGACCTCGATCAAGAGGAGTCATGTCAGTTTATGAACCGCATTTTCCGCCAGCCAGCGCTGAAAGGATATGTGGTTAACTTGGATGAGCGTGATTTCAAGGTGGTGCCTGAGGCTCTTAGGTGGATCTGTGAGGATGATGTCTATGCTCCTGAGAGTTTCGCTCTTCAGTTAGTGACAGCTTCAGGTGAGCACGTGACTCACTCCGTTCGCCTTTTGCCTGGTCGTGAGGTGCTGTATCAATCTGACGAGACTGTATTTGCTGGTCCTCCACGTTGGCTATCCGACACGGATATCCAGCCACGTTACCATATTCCAAAAGATGTCATTGATAGTCTTGAGGGGGTTGAGTTTTTGCGTAAAATTGGAGCTAGTTTGCCCCAGTCATTGCGTAAGCGTGTGACTGACCTCGATCTCTATCCTCGTTTCAAGATGAAGATTGAGCAGGGGTTGACCGCTGCGGAGACCGAGCACCTTGTGATCGATGTGCGTGCGCTTGAGAAAAAAGAGCGTCGCGAAGAAAAACGCATCAAAGACGAGTGGGAGCTCGTTGTGCAACAGCCGGTTAAAGGAAAGCAGCTTCTGCGTTTTGCGCGTGAGGAGCTCTATCCAATTCCCGGTTTGCTGGCCCAGATGGGGCTTAGCTATGATGAGAAGCTCGATGCTTTCAAAGCACGCGTGACCAAACTTTTCCCTGAGAAATTCTCAGAGTGGGCGAAAAATCTTCCTGAATCTGTGCTTGTCCAAATGGACGGCAAGCTGCAAACGCTGATGGCTGACCCTGTTACTGCCGCCATCCGCTTTGAGGTGGTGAATCAGGAGATCGATTGGTTTGACCTTCGTATCGTGATCGATGTGGAAGGCGTCACTCTCAGCAATGCCCAGATTCGTTCGTTAGTGGCCGCCCGTGGTGGTTATGTGCGTATGGATGACGGCGGTTGGATGCGTTTGGAAATCAAGCTCGATGCCGATCAGCGTGATGCTGTTACTCGTCTTGGTCTGGATCCATTCGATCTTACTGGTGAAACTCACCGGATGCACGCCCTTCAGCTTTCCGATCCGAAAGCCGCTGAGGTGTTTGATCCTAAGGCGTGGAAGAGAATCAAGGATCGCTCCCGCGAAATTCAACTCGAAGTCACTCCCGAGCTGCCCAAAGCGCTCAGAGCAACACTTCGTCCCTATCAGGTGGAAGGTTTCCATTTCCTTGCGTATCTCGCGACCAACCGCTTCGGTGGTCTGCTTGCCGATGACATGGGACTGGGCAAAACTATTCAGGCGATCACTTTCTTGCTCTGGCTGCGTGAAGAACGCGCCAAAGAAAAAGGAGGTATGGAGAAGGTCGAGCCCGCTCTCGTGGTTTGTCCGAAATCCGTGATCGATGTTTGGTATTCTGAGATGGAGAAATTCGCACCGGGATCGAGAGTGAAAATTCTACGCACCCGAGATGATCTTGATCTGAAAGAATTGGAAACTGATATTGATCTGTTTGTGCTCAACTACGCTCAACTTCGCCTCTGCGGTGAAGAGCTTGGTAAAGTGAAGTGGCTCGTCACCATCCTTGACGAGGGACAGCAGATTAAGAACCCTGATTCGAAAGCTGCCAAAGCTGCACGCGATCTGAACTCGATGAATCGTCTGGTTCTCACCGGCACCCCGATCGAGAACCGTTTGATGGATATGTGGTCGCTGATGTCCTTTGCGATGCCTGGTGTGCTCGGTAGCCGAGCTTACTTTAAGAAACGTTTTGATAAACGCAAAGATCCTGGCGCGCAAAGTCGCTTGGCATCGCGTTTGCGTCCGTTCTTGCTCCGCCGGACTAAACTCCAAGTGGCTAAAGATCTCCCGCCTCGGACCGAGGAAGAGGTGTTCTGCGAGATGGAGGGTGTTCAGGCCGAGCTGTATAAGGCTGAGCTGAAGCGTATCCAGAAGGCTTTGTTAGGATTTGAGTCGGATGAAGCTGTGAAGAAAAACTCCTTTGCTATTCTTCAAGGCCTTATGCGTCTGCGTCAGATTTGTTGTCACCCCGGCTTGATTGATCCCAAGTTCATGAAGGATGAAAGTGCGAAGATGAATGCGCTCTTCTACCTTCTCGATCAGCTCCGCGAGGAAGGTCACAAGGTGCTTGTTTTCTCTCAGTTTGTATCGATGCTCGATATCATCAAGGCTCGTCTTGAGGTGGAAAGCCGTCCATTTAACTACCTGACGGGTCAGACCAAAGACCGTAAGGGTGAGATTGAGGATTTCCAAACAACCAAGGCACCATCTGTCTTTATGCTTTCGTTGAAAGCTGGTGGCTCTGGACTGAACCTCACTTCGGCCTCCTACGTGATCCTCTACGATCCATGGTGGAACCCCGCCGTGGAAAACCAGGCGATTGACCGGACTCACCGGATTGGACAGAAGAACAAAGTGATCGCTTACCGCTTGCTAACTCGCGAGACGGTTGAGGAAAAAATCCGTGTGCTTCAGCACCAGAAAACCCAACTTGTGACCAACGTGTTAGGCGATGAAGGATTTGCGACCAGCCTTGAAATGGACGATCTCGCATTCATTCTCGGATCCGGTGGGAACTTTGACGAAGAAGGCGATATGCCATCATCACCTAAAAAGGCGGCGAAAAAAGCAGCAAGGAAAGTCGCTAAGAAGGCCGCGAAAAAAGCTAAAGAGTAGGGGTTTCCCTATTTAAAAATTCATTCTACGGCAGGTTGGCTCTTTGTGAGTCAGCCTGCCGTTTTTTGGACGCAAAACTCTCGGTTGTGTTCTGCTGGAATGGTTGTAGGTTTGCGCTCATGAAAAGCTTTTTTGTTGCCCTTGTCGCTGTTTTTTCCGCGGTTTATCTGCTTAATCCAACCGCTGGAATTGATTTCATTCCTGATTTTCTACCCTTTGTCGGGAATCTAGATGAGGCCACTGCCATGGCGGTCCTTGTGGCGTGTATGCGTTATTTTGGTTTTGATATGGCAGGTTTTTTTGGCAAAAAAACTCCTGAGCTTCGTTCGGCGAAAGGCAGGGTGGTCGATGCTGAGTGATCGATCTAATAATCCACCCGCTTCATGCGTTCTTTGATTGGAACCATGAAAAAACATACCATTGCCCACCTTGACGATTCGCTCACTTCGGATGAGCCAACACTCGATATCTCTTCGCTGATCGATGTTTGCTTTTTACTGCTGATTTATTTTTTGGTCACGACCACGATTCAGCCCCGAGAGCAGGATTTGAAGATGACTTTACCCGTGCCAGGCCATGAGTCTCCCATTGCTATACCTCCCATGCTTATCGAGCTCAGGCAGGGTGGGGATCTGGTGGTTAATCCGGGGGATGCGGCGGAAATTTATGAATCGGATGTGGAAAATAGGTCGCTACCACGACTCCGAAGCCGTTTGGAGATGTTGAGCGGAATGGGTGCGAGCAATGTGCCTAAGGTCTTGATGCGTGTGAATGATGAGGTAAATCAGCAACGTTATATCGATGTAATCAATTGTCTCGCCAGTGCTGGAATCAGGAGTATAGCACTGCAGGACTGATTTTAGAGGGGGGTGATTTTTGATGTCTTCTCAATGTATTTACATATTTCTTGCGTTTGGCTAAAAAAAGGTTAAGGTTTGGAAAAGGAGCTTCCATCATGAGGAGATTTCCGTAACTTCACTTTCAACCATGAAACACTACCTGTCTCATAACGCATTTGTTCAGCCATCTTCACGTCTTGTGTCTCGTCGCCATCCTAGTCGTGTGATTGGTCGTGTGGCTCCGGCATTCACCCTTGTGGAGATGTTGGTGGTGATTTCCATCATTACGGTGCTCCTGACGATTGGAACGATGGGGCTTAGAAATATGTCCAAGGCCTCGGGTGTGGGTGCTGGGATTCCAGTTGCGGAGGCAATTTTTGCTGAAGCCAGATCACTGGCCGTGGGTAAGGGGACAAGGACCAGAGTGTTGATTCATGCGACAGAAGATCATGCCAATGAATACCACCGCGAGCGTTATCTGAGGTATATGGCGATTCAATATGATGCTGACGGAGATCCCTCTACTAATGATTGGGTGCTTGCGTCAAAAGGAGTAAGCCTACCAAAAGGTGTGTATTTCATGGAGGATCTTTGTGATAAAGAAAGTCGCCCCAGTATTAATACAACTACGGAGGCGGTTGAACTTCCTGGCAACAGCTTAGCAACTTGCTATTATTATGAGTTTAATGCGGAGGGCATGTTGAGCAATCCCGCATCATCAAATGATCCCTTAGCTCCAGATTATAATAAAGTGCCAGCTTTTGTCATCGTTTCCGGATCGCTGCCGCCAGGACAGCCTGAACCCATTATTTCGGGGAGTAATATGGGTGGGTTTGTTATTTGGCGGACTGGACGGACTTCGGTGTTCCGTCATCCTGACCAAATTGATCCTAATTTTGAGCCTAAGTAATTAACGAATTAGCACGTATTTTTGCCTACCATTAACACTTTCCAGACACATCATGAATAATCGCCTTTCTTATCTAAAACTTCGCAAGAATCATCAGGGTTTTACCCTTGTCGAAACTGTGGTCGCTATGGGGATCATTACCATTATGATTACCGCTTTTCTTGCTGCCTTTGCTCCAGCGGTGCTGGGAATTAAAAAATCGATTTCTGCTAAAGAGGC
>CAYNNY010000011.1:0-4561 GCA_964398555.1 uncultured Verrucomicrobiales bacterium | reverse complement strand
ATTTTCACGCGTAATATGGCGGTCAGACGCTAATCTCAATTTAAACTGTTGATTCGAATTTATTTTTCTCTTCTATCATGAAAATCAAACGACTTAAGCCAGGCTTTACTCTTATTGAACTTCTCGTAGCCATGTCGATCACCGTGATCTTACTCGGGGTGCTTGTTTATATAACAGGTATTTCAATGGATACGTATAAAAGGAGCCGCAACGAAGTGCGGGCATCACGTCAGGCCAAAGAGGCATTGGAAATTATCTCGAAGGACTTTGAGAGCATGATATCGCGCCGTGATGGTAATAATTATGAGTGGCTGTATGCAAAGGTTGAGACTATAGACGGCGATGATCAAACTGCCACAGGGGTTGGCTTGGCAAACAAAAGTCAGCTGATTTTTTTTACGGGTGCAACAGATCGTTATGATGGGAATATTGGAAATGATGATCCTGCAAAAGGTACCGTAGATGATGGTGGGGATGTATCAGCTGTTGGTTATCGTCTAGCATACAAGGATCAAATTTCAGATAATTCTGATGATAAGTTTAAAGTTTTTTCTTTGTATCGACGTCTAGTTGACCCCAAAGATGCATTTGATAAATTATTGGCAGTGGGTGATTTGACAGCTGTTGGTGAGTTTACAGAAGCAAATGATCTTGTGGCTTCTAACTTTCTGGTGGAGAATATTTATGAGTTCACTGTCACGTTTTTGGTTGAGTATTCGATAATCTCATCGGGGGCAAATCCAACGACAACCACAAAAATAGAACGAGTGACTTTAAGCCCTGGTAGCTATGATGAGTTTCGGTTGTTGGGGAATAAAATTCAAGCGTCAGGGTCTAAAGCTACTGAAATTGAAAATGGGAATCTCATCGGCGTGGAGGTGAGTATTTCAGTCATCACGGATCATGGGTTGACCGTGGCAAAGCATATGAACCCTGCGCTGTGGAAAGAAAATGCGGCTAAATATACCTACCACTTCACCAAAACGATCAATACGCCTAGACCGTAGGACCGATTTGGAATCGGTCGGCTGCCTATCGCTGATCATTTATCGGACGAAGAGTGTGAAGGAATGATGACCCCCGGTCGGCCGATATCCTCGATTTCCAGCCTCCCTTTAGGTGGCACATGATGATCGCTATAGCACCCTAGGGTCGTTGACCCCGGGCTAGAGTCCGTCATCCCTTTGGGATGTGTAGGGGGCTTAGACTACTGACCTTTGAGGCCAGATACCAGACGCCTGACTTTCGCGCGACAATGAGCCGACCGATTACAAATCGGTCCTACGGAGCTTCTCTGCTGAATTGATCGCTGCGGCTGTTATTGCTGGGGTCTTGGTCTTGTTCGGCGCTTTGGACGCTGGAGGAGAGGGTGATAGGGTCGCCGTTATGGGGGAGCAGCACGGGAATGTTGAACGTCTGGATGTCTCCCGGTGCGAGACTGCTGATATTGAGATTTTTGATTCCAGCTGACGTCGTGATGGTGACTGGGCTATTGATTAAGGTTTCGGTCCCCTGGTTTTGAATAGTCACCCAGACTTCGGGGAGTCCGGTTGGGAATTCCGGTGCGACGAGGACTTGTCCGGTAATGGCGGCATCGTAGATCCCCGGTGTGCCGTAGTTCATCAGTTGTCCGAGATCGAGGATGCCGTTCCCGTAGTTGGGATCGCTTCCCGGATAGCCAGCATCTCCGCTGAGTTGGACGACGAGATCCGCGACTTCGCTCGCTGAAAGGTTGGGGTATTGGCTCATTCCAGCAGCGATCGCGCCGCTGACCAATGGAGCGCTACCCGAGGTGCCTGAGAAGGCTGTCAGCTGTTCGCTTCCCCAGGCGGCGTTGATTTGGTAACCAGGAGCTGAGATGTCGAGCGTTGGGCCGCTGTTGGAAAAATCGAGATGCTTCCCCCCTTGTTCAACAGCACCGACGGAGATCACGCTTTCATAGCCTGCGGGGAAGGAAATCTGATTGAGTCCATTATTCCCTGCAGCGGCCACGATCACGGTGCCCTGCTCTTTCGCGTAGAGCACGGCCTCTTCAACCATCGTGCTATTGCCTTCGGATCCCATGGAAATATTGATAATATCGGCACCTGCATCGACTGCCTGGAAAATAGCTTCCGCTAAGGTGAAGGAATTTGAGCTTCCGGTTTCGTCCGTGATACGGATGGATAAAATATCTGAGTCGGGGGCCACACCTTGCGTGAGTGGGTGGTCGCCTGAGATAATGGAGGCAACGGCGGTGCCGTGTCCGAGCTGCGAGCTTCCTTCGCTCAGCTCGGTGAGTTCAATACGTGTGATGTTTCCTTTCAGAGCAATATGCTCATTCACCCCGGAATCGATGACGGCAACGGTGATGCCTTCTCCCCATGAGAGATTGTCCCCTTTGACCCCTAACCAACTGAGAACGCTTGAGCCAAATCCTGTGGCGCTAGCCTGGGCACTTGCATTGGGCGGGGTGGGTAGGGTGACGAGGTAGTTGTAGCCAATTTCAGCACCATCGATTCCGTCGAGATTAGACCCAGAGCCTAGTCCGATGCGGACAGCTCGGAGTCGGTCGGAGCGTCCGAGTAATCGGAGGGATCTGGCATCAAGGCTGGCGAGGAATTTGAGATAATCGGCTTCGTTGTTGAATCGGATGATCCGTTCATTGGCCAAGGCGTGGGGTGGAACTTCGGTGATGGTTGATTTGGAAGCGCTTGAGCGGGCAGGGGGGGCGGAAAGATTTTTTTCAGCTAAGGCATTCTGCTGGGTGGGTGCGGAAAATTGGGCCGAGTTTGAAATCGATGGCTCATGATGGGAGCTTGGGCGCGATACGTAATAAGCGACTCCTCCGGCGAGGATGAGAGCCGAGGTGAGGAGAATGGTTTGATTTGATCGAGTGGACATGTGGCCGCGGGTTAAATAGGCTGGGAGGAGTTAAACTCCGATGAAGGCAAAAAGTATCAGACGTTGATTGAAAAAACGATCCCAAAGGGGAAGATTGTTTTTTATCTAGGCTCAGGGCCATTCAAATTGGTCGTTAACCCATGGTCTTGGAGAATCAAGCAAAGGGAAAAGGCCCGATTTAATGCATCAGGAACTCATTCGCTCGCTGAAAATGTTGGCGCAACAGACTCTTTCTCGCTTTCCTTATCCTTCTTTTTTTCTTTTCCCGATTTTCCAAATAAAGAATACAACCCGAGCCCACTTTTCTTGTGCAGTATTGGTTTCGCCGTTGTTTTTCGTTGCACGCCAAAAAGCTTTCGGTTCTTTTCAAATAACCCCTCCACAAAGCTTTGGCTTCCTATCGCGAGCCCCTCGCTTAAATACTTCGCCTGACTTAGAATGAGCTCAATTGGTGGTGACATACCTTGATTTTCCAATGATTCCGCCGCTTTTTCTTCAGGCACTCCTTTCCTGATTTTTACGTGATGCGACCTGGTTCCTTCATCTTCCCGAACCTGCATACCATCCTGCATCAGCCAGCACCGATACCACGCCCCGCTCCCTTGAGCTATTTCCCCCGTGTGAGGGTGTTTGCGATCATCCCAGGTATCTTGTGGCAGCTCCATCACCCGACAAAGTCCTCGTCGAGCATCTCGCGACCCCGCCACCGCCTCGGCATAACCGCACCACCGGTAATCTTTAGGATCCTCAACTATCCCTGCCCGAACAGGGTTAAGGTCGATGTATGAGGCCATCGTGCGCAGTGCGATTCCATCCTCCACAAGCACGCTTTTAAACCGCCCAGCCCAGAGAGTGCCGATCCTTTGATGCTTCCGATTGTACCACCGGGAGAACCGCTCTTTAACCTCTTTGACAAACAAACTCAGATCACAGAAACGACGTTTATATTTCTCCAAAAACACCTCCGCGGCAGACTCTAATCCCCGCTCTCTCATATCCACCAACTCCCGCCTGAGCTGATTCATATACGCCTTACTATACAGGATAGAAAGGTGAGCCATCAAGCGATCCTCTCCCATACCTTCGGCCTCCAGAAGCTCGCCGGCCTTATTTTTTTTATCTTCGAATCGGCGCAAATACCCTTCCTTCGACGGCACTCGGACAAGAAGATGAAAGTGATTTTTAAGCAAGCAGTATGTCATGAGCTTTACACCAGAGAATCGGGACATTTTTCGGATAATCAACCGAAGTGCCTCCAAATCCTCAGCATCAAAAATCTTCTCAGCTCCCACCGTTCGCGTCATCACATGGTAGCAGTAATCATCCTCTGTCCCGCCCAAGATCCGCCGGCGAATTGGAGGTGTCATTCGACAGATCTGCCCGTTGCGCAGCACCGCTGCCCCAGTCTTGCAATCTGCCATTTCCAAGCGACTCAGTGGAGTGAAACTTTCCGGCTCATTTTCATTTAGGGATCCACGTTCAAAACTCATACGGTCATCTTGCACCTCTCCTGCGCGATCAATATTCAAATTTCTAGAAGGTGTGATGGAGTTCTTATCGTTCATAATGAACACTCTATCTTGAGATCTAGATCAAAGCAAACATAAAGTTGCCGTACATCTAATTGTGTTATTTTTGTCGTTTTGGTCATATTTTGACAGCTCACGTTGGATTAGTT
>CAYNNY010000010.1:13849-36717 GCA_964398555.1 uncultured Verrucomicrobiales bacterium | reverse complement strand
ACTCTAAATACTAAATTCTAAATAACCAAAGCACGATGAATTCATAGGACTTATAGGACCTATAAGACTTATCTGAATTCCAATAATCAGTCTGAAATCAGCGTAATCAGTGGCAAAAACCCACAACCCAAGCTCTCAACCTAAGTAATTCTGAAAAATTCTGTCTATTCTCTCTAGCGCCGCAGGCATCAACCTAAGCGAACAAATCCCAAACCAGCGTATTCCAAGATATCCGCTACGCTCCGCACCACGCGAGGCAAGCCTCACTAACCCACAAAGCGGAGGCAAGCCATCCGCACTCCAGATTTCAAAACAATGACACCTCTAGCCCTTTTACTCACTTTATCCTGCGTGCTGTTTACGTTCGGCTTGTTTGCTGTGCTGACGCGGCGGAATATGATTTTGATTTTGGTTGGGATTGAGCTGATGCTTAATGCTGCGAATATCAACTTCATCGCTTTTTGGCGATACGGTCCGTCTGATGTTGATCAGGTGGGGCCGATGTTTCTTCTTTTCTCGATTGCGATTGCAGCTGCCGAAGCTGCTGTGGGACTTGCCATCATCCTGATGGTGTTCCGTCACACCCGTTCTACTGACCTTAACCGCCTCGATTCTCTCCATGGCTGAAGCACTTACAAACCAACTTCCTGTTTTACTCTGGCTGGTGCCACTCCTTCCGTTTTTTGCGGCAGGCGTCACCGCCTTCATGCCTAACTCGCAGGGGAAACTTGCCTCTAAAATCTCACTGGGTGCATTGGGTATTTCGTGTCTGATTGCGCTGGCCGCTTTAGTCTGTGCGTTTACTCCATCGGATGGTCCGGTGATAGCGACGACGATTCAGTGGCTCCAATACGGCGATGTGGTGCTTAACATCGGCGTGCTTCTCGATCCGCTCAGTGCCGCGATGGCTGCGATGGTGACTTTTGTCGCCTTCTGGATTTTCGTTTACAGCACGAGCTACATGGAAAAAGAAGATCGCTTTGGTCGGTTTTTCACCTTTCTCTCACTTTTCGCCGGAGCGATGCTGATGTTGGTTCTCGCCAACAGCTTATTGCTTCTCTTTATGGCCTGGGAATTGGTAGGATTGGCATCGTATCTTCTGATCGGTT
This sequence comes from uncultured Verrucomicrobiales bacterium, assembly GCA_964398555.1. Lineage (GTDB taxonomy): Bacteria > Verrucomicrobiota > Verrucomicrobiia > Verrucomicrobiales > Akkermansiaceae > Oceaniferula. The sequence continues at coordinate 35,608 of CAYNNY010000010.1, read as the reverse complement.
ACTACTTCAAAAAGCCATCGGCTGCTGCCGCCTGCCAGAAAGCGTTTATCACGACAAGGGTGGGGGACATGGCGTTTTTACTCGGCATGATCTGGCTTTACCGTCAGTCTGGCACGTTGATGTTTTACGATAATGGCGCAGGTCTTCTCGAAACTGGCGCGCTCAAGTCGCTCGCTGGAATCACAACGATTGGTGGACTCAGCGTCTCCGCTGCCGCCTCACTTCTCCTTCTCGTGGGTGCGATGGGTAAATCCGGTCAGGTGCCATTTCACACCTGGCTCCCCGATGCCATGGAGGGGCCGACTCCTGTCTCCGCACTGATCCACGCCGCTACGATGGTGGCTGCTGGTGTGTTTCTCGTCGCCCGCACCTTCCCGATTTTCTCCGCTGTTGGTGGGGCCGATGGGGTAAATATCGCGCTGACGGCCGCCGCATGGATTGGTGGTATCACGGCACTTTACGCAGCGCTCGTCGCCATGGCGCAGACTGACTTCAAACGCATCCTCGCCTACTCAACGGTTTCGCAGCTCGGCTTTATGATGATTGCGCTCGGCACTGGTGGTGTCGCCGCCGCCATGCTGCACTTGATCTGCCACGCATTTTTCAAAGCACTGCTCTTCCTTTCCGCAGGCTCCGTGATTCACGGTTGCCACGACGAACAAGACATCCGCAAGATGGGTGGACTCCGCAAGCTGATGCCGAAAACATTCATCGCCTACGCCGTGGGTATGATGGCGCTTTCAGGTTTCCCATTCTTCTTTTCCGGGTTCTGGAGTAAGGAAGCTGTCCTTCACCAAGCTCAACATTGGCACGGTGGATATGGTCCGTTTATTCTCGCTGTGCTCGCTGCCGTGCTCACTGCGTTCTACATGACACGCCAGTTGATTCTCGTGTTCTTTGGAGAGCCTCGCGAGCCAGGTGTTGAGCACCCACACGAAAGCCCCGCCCGGATGACGACTCCGCTGTTTGTGCTCGCTGGTTTTGCCATTTTACTCTCTGTGATCTCGACGCCACTCTGGCCGTGGTTTGAAGAGTGGGTGCATGGGAAATCCGCCCACTTTGATGGGGCTGCGATGTTGAATAGCAACTCGATGTTCCTCCTCGCCGTTTCCCTAACGATCGTGACCGTGGGTGTTGGTGCCTCATGGATGATTTACCGCAAGGTTCCCACTGACAGCTCCGCACCCGACCCGATGAAACTCAAACTAGGCAATGGCATTTGGACGTTCCTTGAAAATGCCATGGGCTTCGATGCTCTCTACGACAAAGCGATCATCAAACCGCTCGCCCAGCTCGGAGAACTTTTTGACCGCGCCGAGCGCAAGGTGTTTGTCCCGTTAATGGGGGTAGGTGAAATCATCTTCAAAGCCTTTGGCCGATTCACTGGTGCAGCTGATGAACTGGGACCCAATATGATCTTCGACGAAGCGACCCAGGAACTCAAAGGCACAGCCCAGTCCGCGTCCCGACGCCAAACGGGCAAGCCTCAAGCCTATCTTCGATCGATTGGACTCGGGATGTCCGCTCTCCTCTTCCTCTATTTCTTACTCAACGCCTTTTAACCCCTTTTCTTAACACCTTCTAGTCTCGTCACATCGTTACGTCATGTTGTTACTTTCTCTACTTCTTTTCCCTTTGCTCGGTGCTGTGATCCTCACGGCGCTGCCAAAGATGAACGCACAAAGTGCTGGCCGGTTCGCTATCGGCTGGACGGTTCTTCCTTTGCTCTTCGTCGCAGTGATGGTTTTTCAAGGCCCTGATGAAAATGGCATACTCGCATCCTGGTCGCTGCCGTGGATTCCCGATGTGGATGCTGAGATTAACCTCGCGTTTAGTGTCGATGGCATTTCCTGGTTGTTCCTGCTTCTTACATCGCTGGTTACCTTGTTTGTGATGGCTATCTCGGCGCGATTCGACCTCAGTGGTCGTGGTTACTGCGCATTGATTCTCGTGATGCAGTCGATGCTTTTTGGTGTCTTTTCCGCCGCTAACTTTATCCCCTTTTTCCTCTGCTGGGAAATGACGTTGATTCCATCCTACCTTCTGATCCGTCTTTGGGGTGGCGAGAATGCTCCACGGGCCGCGATGCGGTTTTTCATCATCACGCTCTTTGGAGGTGTGAGTATGTTGCTCGGATTCCTCGCCTTGCAGTTTGCAGTGGGCACAATGGATTTTGCGACGCTGAGCCAAATGGCATCGGATAAAGAACTGATCCCCGCTGTGGGAAAAGCGCTGGCTGCGACAGGTTACACCGGCAGCACGCTGCTCACCGTGATTGCCATCGCCGTCTTCCTCGGACTGGCTGTGAAAATTCCAGTTTTCCCATTCCACGTCTGGCTCCCCGATGCCTATGCGGAGGCTCCCACGCCCGTGACCTTGTTGCTCACCGGACTGCTTTCAAAGATGGGTGTTTACGGACTGCTTCGCATTTTCATGATGATTTTTCCCGAAGTCCTTCCTGGCTTCGCCCCATGGCTCACGGCGCTGGCGGTGATCACGGTGGTGCTTGGCGCGGTGGCAGCCTTGGCGCAGACCGATATGAAACGGATTCTCGCTTACTCATCGATCAACCACCTCGGTTACTGCACCTTGGCGGTGGCTGCTGTCGCTGCATCGACCGCTGACAGTGCGGCTGTTTCATCTTCCATTTCCGGAGTCATCCTCCAAGCTTTGAACCACGGCATCATTGCTTCGGCTTTGTTTTTCAGTGTGGGTCTTATTGAACAGAAGAGCGGAGGGCTTCGTAGCATTAACGACTTCGGTGGGCTGCGTGCCAAGATGCCCGTGTTTTGCGGACTGATGGGTATGGCGTTGTTTGCCTCGCTCGGACTTCCCGGACTGAGTGGGTTTGTCGGAGAATTCCTTATCTTCAACGGTGTCTTTGGACTCACTCCATGGGCTGCCGCCGTTTCACTGATCGGTCTACTGCTCACCGCTGTCTTTTTCCTCCGACTCCTGCGTAAAGTCTTCCACGGTCCGCTTCCTGAGAAGTTGGAGTCCTGGACCGACCTCACGACCAGCGAGCGTCTTCTCTTTGTTCCCGTCGTTGCTCTGATTATCATCCCCGGCGTTTGGCCGCAGGTGATTCTCCAGTTTATCAATAGCGATATCACTCACATGCTTAACCTTCTTCTTCCATCATCATGAATCCCGTCTGGACTCTTCTATCTGCATTTGTCGGAGCCATTGTGGTGCTCCTGCTGCCTGCCCGCATGGCGCACCAATCTCGCGTGGTTGCGCTGGTGGCCTCGATAATTGGTGCGGTGGCCGCCGCTGTTTCCTGTCTTCACCGACTCAATAACCTCAGCGCTCCGGTGTGGTCGTTGGACCTTCCCTGGGTGCCTAGTTTTGGAATCCGATTCCATCTCGCCGCAGACGGCATAGCGCTGTCGCTTCTTTTGCTTACCGGAATTGTCGCCACCGCAGGTATTTTATTTTCATGGAATGTCACCAAGCGTCCCCGCGCGTTTTTCGCCTATTACCTCACCATCATCGGTGGTGTCTATGGCGTCTTTATGAGTCAGGATGCATTCCTCCTCTTTGTCTTTTACGAAATTGTCATCCTTCCGAAATACATGCTCATCGCCATCTGGGGATCGACCAATAAAGAATACGGCGCGATGAAACTAACGATGTATTCCATTGGAGCTTCGGCTCTGATCCTGCTCGGTATCGTAGTGGCCTACGGCGCGTCTGGTGGTGAAAGTTTTAACATCGCCCATTTGGCAGCGTATAACTACTCGCCAGAACTTCAGTTCTGGGCTTTCCCTATCCTTTTCCTTGGCTTTGCCATCCTCGCTGGTGTTTGGCCGTTTCACACATGGGCACCTACCGGTCACGTGGCGGCGCCGACTGCGGCATCGATGCTGCTTGCTGGTGTGGTGATGAAGCTCGGTGCATTCGGTGCGCTCTGTGTGGCGATGCCTATTTTTCCACTTGGGTTTGCTCAGTGGCAGGGGGCGATCGCGGGACTGGCGGTGATGGGTATTCTTTACGGGGCGTTCACGGCGCTGCAACAGAAAGACCTTAAGTTTGTGATCGGTTATTCATCGGTGAGTCACATGGGCTTTATCCTGCTCGGTCTCGCCGCTGCGACCCAGTGGGGGTTGCGTGGGGCGGTGTTGCAAATGATCTCGCACGGAATTATCGCGGGACTTCTCTTTGGTATTGCCGGTCGGGTCGTTTATGAACGCACCCACACTCGCGACCTCGCTGAGCTCGGGAAGTTTGATCTTTGGAAAACATTACCCGGTGCGGCGCTTGCGTTTACGCTCGCTACGGCGGCGTCGATGGGGTTACCCGGATTCAGTGGATTTGTCGCTGAAATCTCGGTGGTGATCGGCGTTTGGGAATCGTATCCATGGCTGCTGCCGCTGGTGGCACTCGGGATCATTATCACCGGTGCGTTTTCGCTGCGCGCGATGCTTCGGACGTTTTTTCCAGAACGTAAGAAGTCGGACGCCGCTCCGCCTGCGCTTCCACCTCTCACATGGCCTGAAATCACAGCAATGAGTCTTCTTCTTGCTGTTTCCCTGTCGATCGGTCTTTATCCCAAACCATGGGTGACTCTGATTGATGACGGGCTTAAGTCAGATCTCTTTAAACATATTCTGAGTAACCTGTAAGTAACCATCCGCTATGCTCCGCACCACGCGAGGCAAGCCTCACTAACCCACAAAGCGGAGGCAAGCCGTCCGCACTCCAGACCCATTCCCCATTTCCAATTTCCCATTCCCCATTTCCAATTAACCAGCCGTGAATTATCTCAATCTATTTTATCAACTGCTTCCCGAAGCAGTGTTGGTGATCACCGCACTGACGGTGCTCGGTATTGCTATCGCCACTGAATCCAAATCCGGTAAACCGATGTGTGGCACCAGAGCCTTATCCATCGCTGCGATCGGTGTGGTCATCGCGTTGCTTGCTTTGTATTTTGGCCCGAAAGATGTCGATTCCGGAGTGGCTGTGCTGACGCTCGACCCCATGGCGCTTGTGTTTAAAGGCATTGTGCTGGGGCTTGGCTTGTTAGCGATCCTGCTGCCAACGGCGCGGAAGGAAATTCAGCACATCGGTGAGTATTACGCGCTGATGCTCTTTGCGCTGACTGGATTGTTGCTCACCGTTGGCACAAACAATCTGATGTTCCTCTTTGTTACGATCGAGTTGGCCAGTTTGTCGCTTTACCTGCTCGCCGGATTCTCCCGCACGCAGAAAGCGTCTGAGGCATCGCTGAAGTATTTCATGTTTGGTGGCGTGTCTGCTGCTTTTATGTTGTTTGGTTTGAGCTTCCTTTACGGGTTCTCACACTCCGCGACTCTTGAAGGTGTTGCTGCCGCTCTTTCGGTTGACCCCACCAATGTGTTGGGCATCGCTGGGTTGTTGATGGTTTTGGTCGGGCTAGGTTTTAAGATGGCCGCCGCACCCTTCCACTACTGGGCACCTGACGTCTATCAGGGCGCACCCAGCACCACGGCTTCTCTCATCTCAGCTTCATCCAAAGTGGTTGGCATGGTGGTGTTGGTGAGGATTCTCATGATCGGTTTTCAAGCATCCGCTGGCTCTGCAGGGTGGGGGGATATGGCCGCTGGTTGGTCGGTTTGGCTCGCTGTGCTTGCCGCCGTTTCCATCATTACCGGTAACATCCTGGCACTTGCGCAGAAAAGTGTGCGTCGGATGCTGGCGTATTCTGCCGTTTCCAACACGGGATATTTATTGGTCGGCCTGAGTGCCCACGGGGCTGCCTCGTCGGCGGCGGCTCTTTTCTACGTTGTCGTTTACGGCCTTGCCACCATGGGGGCATTAGCCGTCACCGCTGCTGTCGAGCGCGATAAAGGAAGCGACTCCCGCGAGTCCTTTGCCGGACTCGTTCACCGCGCACCTCTGCAAGCCGTCGCACTCTTCATCTTCATGGCATCACTCGCAGGCATCCCACCCTTAGCCGGATTTGCCGGAAAGTTCATCCTGTTTGGTGCTGCCCTCAAAGACACGATGACCGACACCTCAGGTGGCCTCGCTTGGTTGGTTGGACTCGCCGTCGTGATGAGCGCCGTTTCCCTCTACTACTACCTCTCCGTGCTCAAACAAGCCTTCGTCAAAGGCGATCCTGAAGACGCCGCCGTCAACACCGTCAGTGAAGACGGCCAAACCAACATCTTCCACATGCTAGCCATCGCCATCCCCGCCGTGGCTCTGGTGCTCCTCGGTCTTTTTCCTGGAGCGTTACTGGAGACGATTACCACCGCTGTGAAGACATCGTTGGGGATGTAGGCCCGCTGACGTGTGCCGAGTTGCTCTCTGGCTTCAGCTGGAGTCAGGTATTCCCAGCCGAGATTGACTAGCAACTTGATGGCTGGCAATTGGGATTATGGATCTTCGCGCAGTGAGGTCATGCTTGGCTGGATTGACGTTTGATTCCGTTAAAAATGCCTTCTTGGAAAGGTGGAGGCAATGTTTTTGATCTCTATGCTCAAAAGAGGTTCGCTATATAGTTTTGTTACAAACTTTTGAGCTTGTTGATTAGGAATACTGCCTAGAATTAAATATTCGTAATCACTGAACTGAATTGGCAAAGATGGAAAAAAACGAACAAGGGTGGTCGCCGATAGGAAACGATTTTTTAAACCGTTACGAATTAAGATCCTTGGCGGAATAGGGCGTGGCCTGGTTTTTTGTATCGGCTCGTATTTTTTTCACTACATCCTCGGAGACAGGGTGTTTTTTGTTTTTCCAATTGTTGCGGATGTAGGTCATTACATCGGCGAGGTCTTTGTCGGTGATGGAGGAGTTCGCTCCTAAACCCGGCATGGCGAGTGGTGGCGTGTAGGTTGTATTTCCGACCTTGACTGGGCCAGTCATTCCGTGGAGCAGGATTTTTGTCAGGCGATCGACATCGCCAGTGACCCACTCTGATTGATTGAGAGGTGGCCCCATGTTGTCGATTCCGTTGCCATCGCCACCGTGGCACGCAAAGCAGGCTGCTTTGGTGGTGTAGATTTGTTGGCCTCTGTTAAAGGAAGCACGCGTTTTTTTGGGGAGGTGTGAGCCAGGGGCAGATGTGTTAGTTTGTTGTTTTTTACTGGCCGCAATAAGCAGTTTGTTGAGTTGTTTGTCTCCGAGATTAGTCTGAGATTGGGAGAACTCTTTGGCAGCTGGCCCCAGTCCACTGATGAAGGCTTCACGGAGAAACGTCACCTTGCTGTTTGATTGAATGAGATCCAGGGCTTTTTCTGGGTGCCCGATGGCGGCCAAGGCTCTGACGAGGGAGTGCATGGTCTGGCTTTTTGGTTTCAGTTGAATAACACATTTGATGATGGTCTGATCCGTGGAGCGGCGGCTGGAAATAATGTCTAGAGTTGTCGATACGACATCGGTGTTAGAGGTTTTCAGAGCGGCGCAGAATGCGTTGGTTGGGATGGCATTGAGTCCTTCAAGTGTCCAAAGGGCATGGATTTGAGCGAGAGGATTTCTTTTGTTTTCTGCTGTTTTAGCTAGCGCTTCTACAGCGGACAAGTCACCAGATTCAACGATGAGTCGCTGCGCGGTATCGCGGTGCAGCCCATTGGCGTGGCTGAGGAATTTGACCAGTCTCGTAGCGGAAAGTCCTTCCATGCGGGGTGGTTTGGTGGCTTTTTTATTCGCGTAGCGAATACGGTAGATTCTGCCCGTGGATGCTTTGGGTTTATCGAGCCCACGGCTGAGGTATTGTTTGCGGAGGTAGCTTGTGAGGAAGACTCTGTGTTGGAGTAGTCCAAAGTACATATCGACCATCCAGAGGGTTCCGTCCGGTCCTGTGTAGAGATTACAGGGAAGAAACCATTCGTCTGTGGATGCTAGGAATTCTTTCTTTTTATAGGGGTGGGAGCCTGTGGGTTTACCCCATTTATCCCGAGTGATTTTGACTGCTTTAATGAGGTCTCCGCTGGGTTCACAGATGAAGCCTAGTTCTTGCATTTCTTTTGGGAAATTATCTCCTCTGTAAATATATGGGCTGCACGCTGCTGTGGCATTGACGAGTTTTCCTTGGGAGTCGAGGGTCTTTTTTAAGTAAGCTCGGTTGACGCCTGGTGTGATGTGAATGGGATTCACTTTGTTAGACCCCAGTTTAAACGCCATCTTGGCGGGGGGGGTGTAGCTAGAGTTCCCTCGGAAGAACTGAGGGCGAAATTGCTCACCTTTTATGAGGATGCTGTTGTTGTTGTGGAAGAGGCGCCCGGCGTTATCTTTGCTGATGCCCCATTGTCCTCGGAAATCAGTGGGCTGGCTGACCCATTTGCCTTGAATTCTTCTGTATCGTTTGGTGGATTTGGCGTTGTAATACCAGTTGTCATGCCCATACATGAGGCCATTGGCTTTGTGTTCTGGGTTTCCTCCTTTAGCGTAATTTTTATCTACAGTAATGGGTTTTCCGATGGGTTTAAGACCTTTTCTTTTGATGAAGTAGAGTCCGTCTCCACTGGTGTAGAGGCACCCATCGCTGGTGACTGAAACGGCACGCGGGAGGACGAGTCCATCGAGAAAGGTGGTGGCTTTATCCATTTTCCCGTCGCCATTGGTGTCTTCAAGGACGCGGATTCTTCCATTGGGAGTCATTTCACCTTTGCCGTTGATGTCCGGCATGTAGCTACGCATTTCACATGTCCAAGCTCTGCCATTGGCATCAAAGGAGATGGCAACAACGAGATCAACGTCAGTTCCGTAAGCGACAGGCTCAATGACGAAGCCGTGGGCTAGGGTGAAGCTTTTGAGTGCATCTTTAAGCCCGAGGTAGGGGGAGGGTGGGATTTTGTTGGCTGGAATGGGATCGATCATTTTGTGTCCTCTCCGGTCTCCTTGCTGACCGAGGCCGCTGGAAACAGAGATGGCGAGATAGCATGATGCTAGAACACAGGTGCGCAATCGTAAAGGAACTTTCATAGAAGAATGCGAAGGTTTTTCTTAGAGTTGCTTCAGTGTGAGTTTGCGCCAGCGCACGTTACAGGATTTACCTTGGTGGACTTGAAGTCCAAAAAATCCTTCCCGGGTATCGTGTTTTTTATTTTTATCTACAAAGTCCACACGTTTTTCGCCATTGAGCCATGTTTGGATATGGTTGCCTTCGCAGCGGATGACGATGGTATTCCAGTCGTCCCATTTGAAGAGTTTGTTTCCTTGTGTGGTAAAATCTTTACATTGTTTGATATCGGCTTCTTTTTTGCCTAATTTTTTAGGGAAGATCCAGCCACGGCGGGCTTCATCGTAGAGTCCGGCGGTCCATGAGCGATCTTTGTTATCACCTTCGCACTGGTATCCAAAGACTCGGCCATTGCCATTTTTTGATGGTTTTTGTTCTGCGCGGAACATGATGCCTGAGTTGCCGGAACGATCGTCAAATTTAAATTCGAAGGTGAGTTCGAAGTCGCCGTAGGTTTGTTCGGTCCGTAAAAAAGTATTCCCTTTTTTGGCGTTTTTTCCGAATCCTACGATGCAGCCGTCTTCGACTTTGAATTGGCCTGTCCCACCGACTTTTTTCCAGCCTTTGAGAGTTTTTCCATCGAAGAGCTCAATGACGGTGCCTTTGGCTAGCGTTGTTGATTTTTCTTGGGCTTGGGCAGAGAGGATTAAAGGGGTGAGTGTGAGGATGAGTATTGGTATTTTCATGGTGTGTAGGTGTGTGGTTTTATGTGGGTATTCTTTTAATACGGCTCAATGGGGGTCATTTGTAAAGTTTTTTTTGGATGGGGAAGAGCGGGGGGGGCTTTGTGAGGGTGTTTTTTTAGAGCGTGATTGCTTCGAGAGCTCGACCGTAGGCGATGTAGCTTTCGTAGCATTGTTGCCAATCTGGGGCCTCGCCGTCTTGGGTATGAAATACGGTGGCGACGTGTGGTTCGATGGCTATAAATCCTTGATAGTCGTTGGCTTTGAGATCGGCGATGATTTCGGAGACGTAGCCTTGTCCTTTTGCTGGAAAGACGTATTCAGGCTCTTGGTCTTCTTGTTTGGGATTGATGCAGTCTTTGATATGGATGTGGATGATGTGATCGCGGACATCCTGATAGAATTGCCATGAATCTTGCCATGGCTGGGGGTCGCTCATGGATCTGTCCCGCTGAAAGACGGGGTTTCCGGTATCGAAAATGAGTTTGAGGCCGGGGACTTCTTCGATGAGCCTTAGGGTGTGGGTGCTGGAGAATCCTCCGTAGTTCATGCAGTTTTCATGAGCGGCGGTGATGCCGGAGTCTGCAAAACGGGCGGTGATGGCGCGTAGTCGGCGGAAGCGTTCATGCTCATGCTGGTCAGAACCCCAGGGTTCTTGGGCGTAGGACATAATGCGGACGATGGAGGTGCCGAGCCGCTGCATACGTGGGATGGAGCGGTCCACTTCCGCGAGGGTGTCTGAGAGGTCACTTTGGATGGTTTTTGACCAGCTTCCGATGAGTGAGCCAAATTCGGAGATGTGAATGTCGGCTTCTTTTAGTTGTCCGTAGGCGATGTCAAATGCCGCTTCGGTGAGGTCGTGTATATTTTTCCCATCGATGCCGCGTGCGGAGATATACTTCCACCCAAGCTCTTGTGTGGCTTGGATCTGGGTGGGGAGATCCGGGGCGGCTTCGTCAGCAAATCCAGTGAGTTTCATGAGGGTGATTAGAGGGTGATCCAGATGCCGTCATTTTGAGCACTTTGGTAGATGGCGCAGATGAGGGCTACGGCTTTTCGGGCTTCGTGGGCATTGACGGAGGGGGTGGTGCCATTTTGGATGGCATTGACGACGTCTTCAAAATTCCGTTGGTGGCCGGTGAAGTTAATGGCATTCGGGTCATTGGCTCCTAGTCCGGCAGCGGCGGTGGACATGAGGTTTTCCCGGACGTAATCATCAGCTTCTGCGGGTTTTGCAAAATCCCATACACGGAAGGTTTCATCACTGAGAAAGGCACTTCCTTGATCGCCACAGATGTGAACTTCTGCTGGGTGGCCGGTGGATGACCAGCAGGCGGTGGATGCTTGGATGATGCCACGCGCCCCATTTTCAAATTCTAGAATCGCTACGGCGGTGTCTTCGACTTCTATATTTTCGTGAGCGAGGCAGTCCATGGTGGCGGATACGCGCTTGACGGGGCCGGCGGTGTAGATGAGCTGATCGATGATGTGGATGGATTGGTTCATGAGGGCTCCTCCTCCATCGAGTGCCCAGGTGCCTCGCCAGCCTGCTGAGTCATAGTATTCTTGGCTACGATACCATTTGACGGAGGCTTCGCAGAGGGTGATGCGTCCAAATCTACCTTGATCTACGGCTTGTTTGAGCTGGACGACGGATTCGTTGAAGCGACGATTGAGAATGGCTGAAAGGGTGACGTTGTTTGCCTCAGCAGCTTGGATCATGGGGTCGATTCGTGCGGGGTTGATTTCTAGAGGTTTTTCACAAATGACGTGTTTTCCTGCGTTCAGGGCGGCGAGGGCGGGCTCCATGTGGGTGCCGGAAGGGGTGCCGATGGTGATAATTTCGAGCTCGGGGTCTGCGAGGAAGGCTTCAAGAGTGAGGTGGCTGATGCAGCTATTCGCTGTGGCAAATTCCGTGGCTTTCTCCGTATTGCGGTCGAATACTGAGTGGAGAGAGGAGTTTTCCATGGCGTTGATCGCCTTGACGTGGAAGTTGGCAATCATGCCAGTGCCGATGATTCCGAATTTCATAGTGTGTGGTTAAATGGGTTGGTTTTATTGGGTGAGTTTGTTGTTTTTGAGAAAGCCTGAGATGCCTACGATGGCGAGGACTCCGAGGGCGATCATGCCGATGATGCCCGGAATGCCTTTTCCACTGAGTGCCCAGATGGAGGCGAAGCTGGCAATGCCGGCGGAGGCGATCATGAGGATGTTGATGATAAGGCGGTTCTTAGGAAGCTCATCGCCAAGGGCTGATTTGGAGTTCATGAGGAGGATGAATCCAAGATAGGCGATGGGGAGGAGTGTCGTCGCAATCACTGAGGCTGGGATGGCCATGGCGGCTTTGGCATCGCCACTCCAGAGATAGGGGGAGAAAAGTCCCGCAAGGGCTGGCATGGCGGCTCCAATGATGTAATATTTAGAATTTCCTACTTTATTAAAGGCTTCGCTGATGGCGTATCCATTCATCATCATGTGGACGAGCATGGTCGAGATTGCCATGGCGAGCACACCGATACCGAAGAGGAGTTGGGCATGCTTGCCGAGAAAGGGTTCGAGTGAGCTGGCTAGGTTTTTTGACTTTCTGTTGGATAGCATCGCCGCGAGCTGTTTGTCCGCGAGCGGAGTCTCGGACCGAAGGGTGATTTGCTCTTCTTCTGAAAGTGTGGGGAACTGGGGATTTGTGGCGGCGATACTGGGGTCGAGCACTTTGTGGTAGATCACTTCCATGCCGGGCAGCGGGTTTCCATCGGCATCAATCACATCGGCATACTTCGCATGAAAAGACGCTGCGGAGGCTATAACGAGAGCTGAAGCACCCAGCACAAAGGGGACAAACAGGCCTAGTCCGAGATCGAATCGAGAAAGCTCGCGCTGTTGCTTTCCCCAACCTTTTTTCTTAAGTGAGTAGGGGAGCAGGAATGTCATATTGATGCCAACGGCGGTGCCGAAGGCTGCGATAATTTTGCTGCGTTGCTGGGTGGTGACATATTCCGTCCAGTAGGTGGCATGATCGCCTGTGGTCTGAATGGCCTCCGCAATCTGAGTGGTGGGTCTGAAGAGGGCGGTGAAATCCGGGACGAGACCTGAAAATAAATGATTCCATGGAATGGCTCCTTTCATCGCCAGTGCCCCGACGACCCCCATGAAAGCCAGCACGATGACCGCCACGAGGACTTTGAGAATGTTGTCGATGATGTTGGAGGCCCTATCATTTTTCTGGGAGAGAATGATCAGTGAGAGCGCGATGATGAAGAACGAACCGGTGATGATGTAGGGGTTCGCATTGACGCCGAGGTTGTCTTCTAATGCACCTCTTCCCAGCGCAAACTGGGCGGCGCAAAAGACAGTGTCAGCAATGACGGTGGCGATCAGCCAGCCCCAGGCTAAGGAAGGGGAAACCTTTTTTTGCATCACTCGGAATGGTCGCTCATCGGTGGAGAGTGTGACGTAGCTGATGGCGGAGAGCATGACGATCCCGCAGAGCATGGCCAAGGGCTGCAACCAGAGGAACTCGTAGCCACCTATCACTCCAAGGTAGAGAGCTCCAACCAGTGATCCTCCTCCGAGAGTGACGGCTGCTTGAACCCATCCCGGGCCGCTTAACCGAGAGTAAATGAGAAGCTTGGTGAGGAATGAGCCGTTTTTTGCAGTGCTTAGTGGATCGGTCATGAAAATGGGGAGTTTAGCTCTAATGGTTTATAGTATGTGGCGTGGCAGCCTGAACAACCAAGATAGAATAAAGGGCACTATACAGCATCCATCTATTCAGAAGTTGGCAAAGCCCGCTTGCGCTGGCAAAAACCACTATACGCATTTCCAATTTTTAAGCTTACCCTTATTTCGCAAGATCTGGCATTGCGGGGCGATTTGTCCAAATATGGATAAATCTATGCGCTTTCCCCCTCGAAGTCGGGCAGGGCCGCCAGTAATTCTCGGTATCGAGCCACATCGAAGTCCCGTTTGTCGATGAACATGCGGTTGGACTCATCAGCGAGACAAAGGGCGATCATTTCTTTAGCTTCGCCAGGACTGAGTTCTTCTTTTTCCACCAGCCTGATAAAAGCCTCTTTCACGTAGGGCGTGTCCGGAGACTCCAACTGCTGTTCAATGGCGGGGAGTAGTGATTCGATCAATGAGTCGTCGTTCATGGCAATAAATTTGGGATAAGGATTAGGCGATTCAGTTAGAGCGTGACAGCATCGGTCCATGGTTTGTATTCATCGGGCAACGTTGATTGAAACGGCATGCGCTCACCCGTCTGCGGGTGGTCGATGACGAGCTGCCAGGCGTGCAGCATGAGGCGACCTGTCTGCACTACTTGGCGGGCGGGTTTTGAGTAAATAGGATCAGCTAAAATCGGGGTGCCGAGGTGCGCCATGTGGACGCGAATCTGGTGGGTGCGTCCGGTGTGGAGATCACAGAGAATGAGGCAAGTGCCGTCGGCAGCCTGATGGAGCACTTTGTAGTCGGTGATGGCGGTCTTGCCACTACCGGGGTTACAAACGGCCATTTTCATCCGATTCACTGGGTGGCGCCCGATGTGGGTGAAAATGCTATCGGATGCTTTATTGGGTGTGCTTTGGACGACGGTCAGGTAGCGTTTTTCGGTGCTACGGTTGGCAAATTGGCCGACTAGTGATTGGTGGGCCGCATCATTTTTTGCGGCGATAATACAGCCCGAGGTGTCTTTATCGAGCCGATGCACAATGCCGGGCCTCTCTACTCCGCCAATGCCAGCGAGTTGCCCCTTACAGTGGTGGAGCAAGGCGTTCACCAATGTGCCATCAGCATTTCCAGCGGCTGGATGGACGACCATTCCGTGGGCTTTATTAATGACGATAATGTGATTGTCTTCAAAAATCACATTGAGAGGAATATCTTCAGGTTGCGCCTGAGCGGCGACGGGTTCCGGGATGTTGACAGAAATGGAATCGCCACTCCTGACGCTTTGTTTGGCTTTGGCCTTGGCGGCATTGAGTAAAATATCGCCGGACTTTAACAGGGCCTGGATACGCGAGCGCGACAGCTCAGGCAGTCGACTCGCCAGAAACTGATCGATCCGCTGTGGCTCTTTACAATCGACCTCAATGTTCACGCGCGAATAGTGAAGGGGTAGCGGGTAGAAGTCAATGATCAGAACATCATTGCCTGTAGGGTAAGATCATGATGGAGTGAGTGATGAAGAGAAAACCTGAGGACTGGGTCTGCCCTCATGCAGATCAAAATCCTTAAGTAGAAACGAGCACAGCACCACCGATGATCAACATGGAGCCCATGATCAACTTCACCACATTGACGTCCCGCCATTCGGAAAAAATCAACAGCGCTCCAACAACAGCCACCAGAGTGTTCGTATTGTAAAGTGGTGCGAGTATCGAGAGCGGAGTTTTGTAACGAGTGATCGCAATGGCTACTAAAACAACACCAGTTGCCCAGCATAATCCAAGTGCCAGAGCCGGGATGACAGCTTTCACATTGTAGGTCTGTTCCGTATTCCAAAGACAAAGCAAAACTCCCACCATCACTACGCCCACGCCAATGCTTAGAATGTAGGCACCGGTGCTAATGCCGTGCTGGGTGCTCAACTTTTGGCAAATGCCAGATATACCAAAGAGCAAAGCAGGAATGATGCCTCCGATGATGATTCCTAATTGTGTGTTTGTCATGCAGAGGGGTATTTAGCATACTCGACGACGTTTGTGAAATCCTACGTGAACTCTTGACCTCTCGATATGCGCAGGGCGATCAGGCTCGCGAATGACGTGTGGTATTGAGTTGGTTGCGATGTTTTTAGTAGTAAATAAGAGTTTAGAATTCTAAATTAACATTTAGAGTCACCGCGTGAGCAAATTCACCCTAATCCAGAAACGCGCCGCCATCGCTGTGGTGGCTGCGATTGCTGTGCATGGGGTGGTGATATTTTTATGGATTCTACTGATTTTGTGGGATCTTCCTATTTTTTCATATAAGGTGTCAGAGGCTGAGACGACGCCAGAACCGGAGGTGATGGTGGTGCTTCGTCCTTTTGTTCAGAAACCTCAACCTGTCATTCCTGTTCCAAAACCTGAATCGAAACCTCTGGCCCAACCCAAACCTAAAACAGCACATAAGCTTCCTGTTCCGGCACCACCCAAGGAGGCCGAGAAGAAAAAGGGCTTGGCTGAACAAAAAAGAAAGTTTGCGCGCACCTCGGAAGATCAAGCGGGCACTCCCGATGAGCCAACAGATTTGCTCGGCGAGCGGGATACACTGGCGGCCTCAGAGCTAGCACCCACACCAGGTGCTGCGCCAAACACGCCGTCCCAAGATGGGGTGAATC
This sequence comes from uncultured Verrucomicrobiales bacterium, assembly GCA_964398555.1. Taxonomy (GTDB): domain Bacteria; phylum Verrucomicrobiota; class Verrucomicrobiia; order Verrucomicrobiales; family Akkermansiaceae; genus Oceaniferula. The sequence continues at coordinate 19,653 of CAYNNY010000010.1, read as the reverse complement.
CACTCTTTCCTGGGCAGGTCGAAACCGTGACTCGCAAATATCAAGACGGATCCGTCGGGATGGATAAAGCTGGCGAGGAAACCGAAACGCCTCAGGATGAAACAGCCTCGAGGAAAGAGGGTGATGACGTCAAAGAGGTGGTGGAGGTCAAACCCATCGAGCCCGAAAAAGACATGAGTCGCCCGAAAAACAAACATTTAGCCCAGGGAAAGAAGCTTCCCGTTATGAATGAAGGCGAGGTTAAACCAAACGTGCAGGAGAAGCCCAAGGCCAAGGATCAGCCCAGAGAGCGTGCCAGCGAGGGTGACAAGAAAAACCACCAAGGCGAAGTGGTTGACCAAAAACCAAAAAAAGATGGCTTTAGTGGTCACTCCCGTAAGAACCGAATGGTTGGATCTATTTCCAGACGAGGGAAAAGCTCACTCAATGTCAAAAACTCGCCAATTGGTAGGTATCAGGCGCAGGTAAGTAAGGTCGTTGAGTTACAATGGCGGCGTAAAGTCGAGCAATTTCGTGATCACATTGTGCCGGGGGTGATCTCCATCCGTTTCTATGTCGATGGCAAGGGTAAGGTTTCAGGAATCAGGATTCTAGAAATGGTCGAGGCGAATCTCATCGAGGCAGGTTTCACTCAGCGCGCTATCCGTCAGGTCAAGTTACCGAGGATGCCTAAATCCGTCATCAAAGAGCTCGATGGCGATCCGCTGGAGCTGATTTATAATTTCTATTTCTAATAAAACACATTTGTGACTGGAAATGACGGGCGGTTCCGTGCATTTCCAGTTCACCACACTTTACATTATGACATTTCAACTAATCATGGACAGCACAGACCCCGCAGCATGGGAAACCGTCTGGGGCTTTTTCAGTCAAGGGGGATGGTTTATGGTCCCCATCATGGCGTGCTCGGTGATTGCCGTGGCCGTGGTGGTCTTTAAGCTAACTACACTAAGCAAATCCTTGGTTCTGCCCGACGGCTTAGTCAATGAGGTGGAGAACCTAGAACAGTATCTGGAGCAGGGGAGCCTAAACAACCTCGATCAGGAATTTGCGGCTGGGGAAACAGCTCTCGCTCGGCTCTGTGATGTAGCACTCCATAATGCTGGCCGAAGGGAAGGCAAAGTGCAGGAGGCGGTGCAGTCTGCCGCCCGAGAAGAAATCGTCAAAATGAATGCTGGCATGTCCACGCTTGAGGTGGTGATTACGATCGCTCCTTTATTAGGATTGCTTGGCACGGCGAGCGGGCTGGTGGTCGTCTTCGCCCATGTCGGCCAATCTGCCGATCACGCCAGTGTCGGACACGGCATCTCGATGGCGCTGAATACGACGGTGGCCGGACTCGCCGTGGCGGTTCCTACGGTGATGGCGCACAGCTTTTTCAGCCGAAAAATCGAAATGATGGCTGCCCGACTTGAGGTGATCATGGGTAAAGTAATCTCGGCATTTCACCATCAGCAGTCGTTTTTTAAACATAACGACTAGACGCATCGGCGAAGCTTAACCTGATTCAATTGACTTACCGTGGAATTCTACCGACCCAAGCGAAAAATCCCCCTGGTGCCGATCTTGCCCTTGATCGACATCCTGATGATTTTGTTGATCTATTTCGCCGTAGAATACGATCCCAAGAAAAAGCGGGAAGTGCTCCAGATCGAGCTGGCCCTCGCTCAGGACTCCGCCACCACTCAAGTGGTCGAGCCCGCTGCTGTGCTCGCCATCGCAGCCGATGGTCGGGTGACTCTCGATGCCACCCGTATTACCGAAGGTATGCTGGTGGATTATTTGAAGATTTTTCGCGAAAAATTCCCAACTCGAAAACTTGAGATCGAACCCGATAAAAGAGTGCCGTTGGAAAATTTCATCCAGGTGCAAAATGCCTTGATCGAAGCGGGAATCAACCCCAGAGACGTGCCGACACGGGTCAAGATATCCAAAGCTGCCCTGAGCGAATAATCAGCCTGTCGCTGAAAACCACCTATTCAAAACTGAACACTGCCCGTAGGGCGACTACCCCATGATTCTAGAAATCACCCAATTTGGAAACCCCATTCTCCGCAAAAAATGCCAGCGAATCGAAAAGGTCGATGATGCCCTGCTCGAGTTTGCGCAAGATATGCTTGATACCATGATCGAGGCCAATGGTGTCGGTTTGGCCGCTCCCCAGGTGGATAAAGACATCCGCATGGCGGTGGTGGATGTTTCGCACGATCCTGAATGTGTCACTTTTCTCAAAGTGAACGGCGAAGATGCCAAAATGGAAGATGTGATGCCACTCGTGTTCATCAACCCGGAGCTGGAGCTTGATGGCACACGCGAAACTGAATCCGAAGGCTGCCTCAGCATTCATGACATCCGCGCTAATGTGCGTCGCCCGAGCATCGTCAAAGCCAAGCTGCCTCAACTCGATGGCACCGTGATCGAGCTTGAGACCGATGGCCTACTTTCCCGCGCCCTTCAGCACGAGGTGGATCACCTCAATGGTATCCTTTTCACCGATCGGATTAGCACAGCCGCCAAAGTCAGCATTAAGCGCAAACTTAGACGTCTGGCGGCTCGATAATGGGACGGGCGTGCAGTGTTGATTGTTCAATCATACCTGAGCAGTAAAGTGAGATTAACATTGATGGCGAGCTTCTTGACGTTAGAGTGGTCGGCGATATCATGGATGTTTCTGCAATAGACGTATTTAAGGAGCTTGGCTTGTCCGAAGATTATTTCCTGCAGCGAGGATTGCAGCGGTATGATGAGGCGAAGGATTTGGTCGTTGTTCATACCGATGAAGATGGCCGAATCCATGAGCTTCTTTCCTCGGCATGCCAAGCTTGGCATGCGATGAAGGATGCAGCCAATGATGACGGGCATGATCTCTTTATCGTATCGGCATTCCGGAGTGTGGGAAGACAAGCTGAGATTGTCCGGGCCAAGCACGTGTCAGGAATTGGCAACGATGAGATATTTTCCGTGTCAGCTCCACCAGGATTCAGTGAGCATCACACTGGACGCGCTATCGATGTGTCCACACCTGAGTATTTATCCTTGGAGGAAGAATTTGAAAACTCACCAGCGTTTGCTTGGTTACAGGGGAATGCAGCGCAATTTGGTTTCACCATGACTTATCCACCAGGAAACAAATTTGGATACCTCTATGAGCCATGGCATTGGTATTATGGTGATGCCTGATCCAAAGGATTGCTCTTGCTTTGCCTGCTGCCATTAGGGTAAAATCTTCACAGTGCCAAGTGACTACCATGAAATCGAAGGGCTGAGTGTGCGTGTGGATGATGTGATCTACATGCCAAGTCTCGATGCGCCTAAGGATAAGCCGCATCCCTTTGTGTATTTTATCACCATTCTCAATGGCTCAGCCGAACGAGTCCGTATTCTTGGCCGTAAGTGGGTTGTGAAGGAAGATGGCGGCGAAACGACAGTGGTTGAAGGCGATGGCGTGGTAGGGCAGTCGCCCGTTCTCGAACCCGGGGAGGATTTCTCCTACAACAGCTACCACATCACGGCGAATGAGGCCTCGGTTCAAGGGGCTTTTTTCGGAGTGACCAACACAGGTGAGAAAGTGCGTGTCAGTATTCCTCCTTTTAAATTGGAACTGCCCGATTGGGCGTGACAGCAAGCTACACAAACTTCTCCGCCAGAACGATGTCATGTGGGAAAGTTATTTTCGGGTTAGGGCCCGGGTTGCTCACGAGATGGGTGGGGTGCCCTGTGAGTTCGAGCGCGGAGACTTCGTCGGTGACGCGGGTGCCTTGGGCTAAGACGGCAGAGTAGGCTTGCTGAAGTAGCTCAGCTTCAAAAATCTGAGGAGTTTCCATCAGCCAGAGGTTTTCACGGTCAACGGCCTCGGTGACAAAGGCATCTGAGTCCACTCGTTTGACGGTTTCGGTGATCGGGCGAGCCGAGGTCGAGCAGCGGTGCAGATGGGCATCGTGGTAAACGCGAGAAATCTGGGACGGGCAAATCAAGGGGCGAGCACCATCGTGAACGGCTATGTAAGCGGGCGGGATGCCATGATTTTCATTGAGCAAGGAAAGCCCCGCGGCGACTGAGTCATGGCGGTCGACACCGCCGTCGATGCGTCGGATGGTCTTGCCCGTGTAGTGAATATCAAGTGCCTTGAATCGATCTTCGGGGCAGACCACCACGATTTCAGAAACGTCATTGCAGTTCAGAAAGGCCTCAATGCTCAGCTGCAGCACGGGCTTGCCAGCCAAGGATGCGAGCAGTTTATCAAACCCCATGCGCCTACTTGAGCCAGCGGCGACGATGATAACGGCCAAGCCTTGTGGTGACGATGAGTTTTCCTGATGGTGGCTAAAAGACATGGGTGTAATTTTGGGTGGAGCTAGAGGCGTTTCATGACTTCTTGGGAGAGTTTTTTACCATCGGCCCGTCCTCCTGTTTTTTCCTGCAATAGCTTCATCACCTTGCCCATATCCTTTTTGGATTCTGCGCCGATTTCTGTGATAGCGGCCTCCACGGCACTGACGATCTCTTCATCGGTGAGCGCGGTCGGCAAGTAGGTCTCGAGGATGGATACCTCTTCTTTCTCATTGGCGGCAAGCTCGTCACGTCCGGCGGATTCGAACTGGCTGATCGAATCTTGTCGCTGTTTGATTTGCTTGCGGAGGATGTTGATCACTTCATTTTCAGGGAGCTCCGTGCTGGCGCTACCTTTTTCAATCGCAGCATTGGAGATGGCTGATTTAACGGCGCGGAGGGTGTTGAGGGCCACTTTATTGCGCTCGCGCATAGCGGTTTTGATATCGTCTGTGATTTGTTGGGTAAGTGAGTTCATAATGATGGAGTTGTGGGTGGTGGCTAAAGCTTTGTAATTAGCTACGCTTCTATCAGTCAGCAGGAGCGATGGCAAGGGTGTAACTTGTCCTACTATTGACTGTTATCCACGGGGTAGGGGGTGAGCCATGTTTCTTTGCCGAACCAAGTGCGTTGGCGTTTGGCGTATTGGCGGGTGGCGGCGGCGATGAACTCGGCGCATTCGTCGCGGCTGATCTCGCCGGCTAGGTGACGCAGAATCTGCGGGATGCCGATGGCCTTTTCGCAGGTGGCTGAGATATTTTGAAGAGCGGCGACTTCTTCGATGGCACCGGAATCAAGCATGATCCGGGCTCGCTTATTGATGCGCTGTCGGAGTAGCTCACGATCCCAGAGCAGATAGATGCCTCTGAGGTGTTTTTCTTTTTCTGTCGATGCCTTTTTCCAGTCGTTTTTGATCTCTGACATTTTTTGACCTGAGAGGATGCAGATTTCGAGGGCGCGGATGACGTAGCGTCGATTTTTCAAATTGCTCATAGCTGCGCCTTCGGGATCGAGGGAGGTGAGGCGGGTGATGAGTGTGTCGTCAGATTCGGAGTCGAGTTCTGCGCGTAGAGCTGGATCGGACGAGGGCACGGGCGAGGGGCCGTGGGTGAGAAATTTGAGATACATCCCGGAGCCACCAGTGATGATCGGTGTTTTGCCTCGGGACTGGATTTCGGCGATCACAGGCAGGGCCATGGTGCGGAACTTCATGGCGTCGCAACTTTCTTGCGGTGAAAGCACGCCGTAGAGATGATGGGGGACTTGGGCGATTTCTTCGGCGCTGGGCGCGGCGGAAATGATATCGATCTCTCGGTAGAGCTGATAGGCGTCAGCATTGACGATCTCGCCATTTTTACTCTTGGCGAGCTCGATAGCCAGAGCGGACTTGCCCGATGCGGTTGGGCCGCATACGTAGATCGGGGTGATGGCTGACATGGTGAGCTTCGGGTTTTTCGGGTGTGGTTGATCAGCGG
>CAYNNY010000010.1:0-13749 GCA_964398555.1 uncultured Verrucomicrobiales bacterium | reverse complement strand
GATGAATGAGTGCTTTTTTACTCAGCCGTCGTCTTGGCGGGCTCTTCGGCGGGCTCCGTAGGAGTCTCAACAACGGGTGTTTCAACAACGGGTGTTTCTACAGCAGGAGCTTCGACAGTCGCAGCTTCAACTGGAGTCTGAGTTGGCTCTTCGGCGGGCTTGCTTTCCTGAGGCTTCTTGCCTTCCTCGGTGACCACAAGCTGACGTCCCATGAACGGTTGGTCATGGAGGACTTCGACAGCGCGTCGACTGTCTTCGGATTTTTGCATTTCGACAAATCCTGAACCTGTGGATCGGCGAGCTTCACGATCGTAGCCGATTTCGACCCTGCGCACGTTTCCGACACCTTTGAAGAGTTCTTCTAGTGAGCTTTCGTCGACATCGTATGAGAGATTCTCAACGTGAAGTCGGGATTTGGAGGCTGAGGCTGGACGACTGCGCCGCTCTCCACGTTCTTGCGTGGGCTTGCTTTCGCGAGGTTTGCGCTCGCGGGGTGGACGGTCTTCTCTAGGCTTGTCGCTTTTGGGGTTATCGTTCTTGGGATTATCGTTCTTGGGTTTGTTGCTGGCGCCGTTGACGACGAGGTTGCGCCCCATGAAGTCCTTGCCGTGAAGCTCTTCAACAGCACGTTTAGCTTCTTCCACGGATTGCATTTCAATAAATCCAAATCCTTTAGAACGATGCGTGTGGCGATTGTAAACGATCTCCACGCTGCGCACTGAGCCGGAACCTTTGAACAGCTCTTCGAGCGATGCTTCATCGGCATCGTAGGAAAGGTTGCCTAAGTAGAGGCGCGGAGTGTCGACGGGGTAATCCCGTTTTTCTCTACGGCCATCGCCTTGAGCCGACTTTCCGCGTGCGGTGCGGGTGTTCGACTTAGGTGCGGCTTTGTCCTGCTTGGTAGAAGTGTCGTCGGCTTGAGCTCCGGACTTCCTTCTTGGTGGACGGGTAGGCTCTTTGTAGAGACCAAAAAATTTGAGGATTTTCTCCCATGTTGTCAGCGGCAAAGGCTTGCGCTGATAACGGCGTTGTGGACTCTTGGAGCCACCACCGCTTTGACGGCCTTGCTGGCGGCCTTGGTTATTGCGGTTTCCCCCTTGGTTATTACGGTTGCGGTTACGGTTGTTGTTGCCTTGACGGCGTTGGCCCCCTTCGTTGCGGGGTTGATTGTTGTTTTCTTGAGACATTATTATAAGTCGTTAATGGTTGTATGTTGTGCGCCGGCGGGCGGTGGACGGTCACAATCGGAGCAGTCGATGTGATATATGCCGGTGCGGTCAAATCCGCAGTGACCGGCATGGTGTCATTTGTTATTGATACATATTTTACAGGATTTGCAAAATAAGCACCGCCGTGGGCGCGTGGGTTGGTTGCCAGCACCTTCATGTCGCTGGCGAACGCAAGCTAACTCCGAATATTCAAATGACAAGAACGGATTCAAGTGTTGTCAAATTCTTTAATTTAGGTAGAGTGCGCCAGCACAACGCTATCTAATCACCCTTCATGAAGTTATTTCTCCTGATTTTCACAGCTCTCTCCAGTCTTTTTCTTACTCACACACAGGCCGCTGAGAGCTATCTTGTGATGGAAGCGAACAGTAACAGGGTGCTGCTCGCGCTTAATTCAGAGAAGAAACGTCCCGTTGCCAGCTTAACGAAGATAGCTGCGACTAAGGTTGTTCTCGATTGGGCGAAGCTCTCTCAAACCAGTCTCACAACGATGGTGGTGATCCCAGAGACCTCCGTCATTTTCCCTGGAGCCAACCCGATGAATCTTCGTCCGGGTGACCGGCTTTCCATTCGCGATGCTATTTATTCATCGATGCTGGGCGCTGATGATATGGCCATGTATGCTCTGGCAGAGCATGTGGGGCGGGGATTACTCGCCCGGAGACAGCGTCAGGGTGAGCCGCAAAAGACATTCGTGGCTGAGATGACGAATCTGGCTAAGGCTCTCGGAATGCGCAAAACTCGCTTTGTCACTCCTTATGGGTTAGATTTAAAGTGGAAAAAGGGGCACTCGACAGCCGCTGACATGGCTCGACTCTGCGTCCACGCCATGCGCGATTCTGGATTCATTTTTTACGTGAAACAGAAATCACGAAAAATCGCCGTGATAGGAGTGGATGGCCAAAGCCGATCCTACACGGTGGCAAACACAAATCAATTGCTCGGGCAGCTGGGCGTCAACGGCATCAAAACAGCGCTCTCAGCAACCGCCGGACAATGCCTGACAATCAATTCTCACAAATCTCCCATCGTCACCAAGCTTGGCGACGGTCGCTCTCAAGTGCGCGGCCGCGACCTCATCGTCATCGTCCTAGGAAGTAGTGATCGTTTTGCTCAGGCAAAAATGCTCATGAATCAAGGCTGGGTGGCTTTCGATCAGTGGGGGAAATCGGGGTATTCCGTTTCGAAGAGTAAGCGCGAGTATATCATCGTGCCTCAACTATAAATGAAATCATTTCACTAAGCACTTAACATAACAAAAAATATTATGCGTATAGGAGTATTAAACAGCGGAGGCGATTGCCCCGGATTAAATGCCGTGATTAACGGCGTCGTAGGAGCAGCAGACAAATTGGGATGGGAGGTTCTCGGATTTCGCGACGGTTTCGAAGGGTTGCTTCCTGAAGGTGGTGACTACATGACCTTGACTCCTGATGATACCATCGGCATCGCTCGGCTGGGAGGCACGATTCTCGGAACTACTAATAAAGGGCATTTTGCCGCTAAGATTGGTGAGGGAGACGTGGCAAAAATTCCAGACAACGTCATGTCCACCGCTCGGAACAACATGAAAAAGCTCGGCGTGGGGGCACTAGTGGTGATTGGCGGTGACGGCTCGCTCACTACGGCTCTGCAGATGAACCAGGAAGGATTTAATATTGTAGGCGTACCTAAAACAATCGACAACGACCTACAGGCCACAGCTATGACTTTTGGTTTTGATAGTGCTGTCTCTTCCGTGGTGGACGCCCTCGACCGACTGCAAACTACGGGCCAAAGCCACAAGCGCGTGATGGTGCTTGAGGTGATGGGTCGTCACGCTGGCTGGATCGCCCTTTGGGGTGGAATCGCAGGTTGCGCACATGCCATCCTTCTTCCTGAGGTTGATTTCAGCCTCGATAAGGTCGCAGATTTCCTGAAAAAACGTGAAACCCAAGGCAAGCGCAGCTCACTCATTGTTGTTGCTGAAGGTGCGAAATTACAGGGTGGCGAGCTCATCATCCGTGGTGAAGGTGCTGCGAGCGAGGTGAGTCTTGGCGGCGTAGGTGACATTGTCGCCAATCAGCTTGAAGCCTTGACCGGAAAAGACGTTCGATCCACTACGCTCGGCCACTTGCAGCGTGGAGGATCACCCACATCGCTCGACCGTATTCTAGGAGCCCGTTTCGGTGTCAAGGCTGTCGATCTTATCGAGAAAGGCACGTTTGGCCACATGGTCAGTTACGATTCTTACTCTGTAGGCTCCGTGCCGATCGAGGCTGCTGTGCACCAGCTCCGCTTGGTCGACCCCAAGGGTGAAATGGTTAATACTGCTCGCGCTCTCGGTATCTGCTTCGGCGATTAATCGGCATTCTTTTTTATCATGAACGATCCATTACTGACGCTCTTACAGAGCAAAGCTCGCTATTCAAACCAGGAGCTAGCCGAGGCATTAAGCCTGTCCTGTGAGGAGGTAGCGGCCCGAGTCTCCTCATGGGAGGCCGATGGCACTATTCTCGGATACCAGGCTGTTATTGACGAAGAAAAGGTAGGTGAACTCGGCGTCTCAGCTTTCATTGAAGTGAAAGTAACTCCAGAGCGGGGCGGGGGATTCGATCGCATGGCGATGCGTATCGCTCGCTTTGATCAGGTCGACTCCTGTTATCTGGCCAGTGGTGGATACGATCTCCTGGTGGTCGTGAGTGGTAAGGATCTTCGCGAAGTCGCTAGCTTTGTCTCGCAAAAGCTCAGCACTATCGATGGTGTGATCTCCACAGCCACTCATTTTCGACTCAAGGCCTACAAGGAGAAAGGTTTCATTTTCGAACAAGAGGAGCCTAGGAACAGAATTCCGGTAACTCCTTGATAGTAAACATTATCTGATATTTTTTACGTATGGACTATATTAGCAAAATCTCCCATCAGGTCGCGGCGATTCCGCGCTCAGGCATCCGGGATTTCTTTGAGCTTGTGCAGGGGAGGGACGATGTGATTTCTCTTGGTGTCGGCGAGCCTGACTTCGCCACGCCTTGGCATATTCGTGAGGCCGCGATCTATTCACTCGAAAAAGGACAAACGAGCTACACCTCCAATTTGGGTATGCCCAGCCTTCGTAAAGCGATCGGCGAGTATGTCAGCGACTTTTTTCATGTCGATTACGCCTCATCTTCCGAAGTTTTGGTCACAGTCGGTGTTTCAGAAGCTATCGACCTCGCTTTGCGCGCCCTGCTCAACCCGGGTGACGAGGTGGTTTTTCACACTCCTTGTTACGTTTCATATTTGCCGAGCATCGCCTTGGCTTACGGTGTGCCGGTTGAGGTTGCTACACATCAACGCGATAATTTCGCCTTGAAGGCAGACATGCTGGAGGCTGCGATTACCGACAAAACACGCGTCCTGATGCTCAACTTTCCAACTAACCCGACAGGCGCCGTTATGCCGCTCGATGAGCTGAAAAAGGTGGCCACACTCTGCATTAAACACGATTTGATTGTTCTGAGTGATGAGATCTACTGCGAGCTTCGCTATGACGAGAGTGATCCACACGTTTCGATTGCATCCCTACCGGGGATGAAAGAGAGAACCATACTATTGCATGGATTTTCCAAAGCCTTCGCGATGACGGGATTCCGCCTCGGTTACGCCTGCGCGCCCGAGCCTTTGATCGAGGCGATGATGAAGATTCATCAGTATGCGATGCTTTGCGCCCCGATCACCAGCCAGGCGGCGGCCCTTGAGGCTCTTGAGAATGGTCACGCGGCCATGATTGAAATGCGCGACAGCTACCATCGCCGTCGCGACTACATGGTTACTCGGCTCAATGAAATGGGGTTAAGGTGCCATTTGCCTGGCGGAGCGTTTTACGTCTTCCCTGATATTCGGAGCACAGGTCTGAGCAGTAAGGAGTTTGCCATGCGTCTGCTTGAAGCTGAAGATGTGGCTGCCGTGCCCGGCGATGCCTTTGGTGGGGCGGGAGAAGGCTTCCTTCGTTGTTGCTACGCCACTTCATTCGAAGAACTCAAGGAAGCCATGAAGCGCATGGAGAGATTTCTGGGAACCATTTAACCTGAGCGCTAGAATCGGTATGGATGACTGGATAGTGGAATATCACCCTTGGCGCTCAGCCCTTCTTTTAGTTGCGGGCATGGCTTCACTCTACTTTTCTTGGCTCGGTTATTTAGACGGCCAAACTTTCAACTGCGCCTTAACCATGGCATACGCAGTATTCATGAGTGCCCGAGCTTTCACTGGATATAAGATCACTTGGCTCTTCAGAAAGAACGGATCCGAACTTGAGATACTCAAAAACAAAAAGCTGCTGGTGATCTGCAAGCTAGGTAATTTGGATTTGATTCAACTGGACGGCAAAGAGTATCACTTTTATTCTAAAAACAGACAGAGGCTATCAGTGCCCCGTGATGTTGTGAATGATGACTTTCTTGCATTTGTCGACGCATTTAACAGAAACCAACTCGCCAACTAAGCTCTGATGATTCGTGAACTTCAAAACGATCGAACCAAGGCTCACGTGTTGCCATTGGCGGTTTTTATGCTGCTTTTGATGCCTTATGCGCTCACTGGTTGGCCTGAGTGGAATCACCCTGACGCGCCGTGGTGGCGACATTATCCGACGCAGTGGATGTATCCTCTTCAGTCGCTCATCGCAATAGGGTTACTCCTATTTTTCCGTAAAAACTATGAACTTAAATGGAGTCGTGGAGTGCTCTTTGGCGCATTGATGGGAGCTGTAGGAATTGGCTTTTGGATCCTTCCTACTCAGCTGCACAGCTGGCTCGGGCTTGAGGGTGATCAGGAAGGTGTTTTAAAATATCTCGGCGTGATGCCTCGGACGGATGGATTCAATCCCCGGGATTTGGCCGATGAGTTTGGTGGCAGTGTGGGCGTTTACTGGGCATCCCTGACGATGCGGTTTTTCAGAGCCGTTGTGGTGGTCGCTCTGGTGGAAGAGATTTTTTGGAGAGGATTTCTCATGCGTTTCCTTCTCGATCCTGATCGCGACTACTGGAAAGTGCCTTTCGGGAAGCCGGCGTGGATTACCTACCTAGTGGTCACCGGAGCCTTTATGCTGGCTCATGCTCCCGTTGATTACCTGGGAGCCTTTATCTTTGGCTCTTTGATGTATTGGGTCGCGGTGCGCACGAAGAGTCTGCTGGCCTGCGTTGTTATGCATGGCGTAGCGAACCTTCTCATGGGATGGTATGCCATCGAATTCGGGAAATTTGGCCTCTGGTAAATCGCCCTAGGCGGTATGGTGAATTCACATCCTGACGGATTAAAGCTCCAAACTCTAAATTTCAAACCAGCACGACGCGCGACAGGAAGATGCGGACGTGGGCGTCCACGCTCCAAAATTCTGTAAATTCTGTCTAGCGCAGCAGGCATCAACCAGATAAAACCATCTCGGCATCCCAAAGCCAACAATTATGAAAATAGGAATCGCTCAGATCAATGCCGTTGTCGGTGACTTTCCAGGAAACGTCAAACGCATCATGGCGGCTTACCGCGAATGCCTGGAATCAGGCGCGGAACTTGTCGTTGTCCCGGAAATGGCGCTCGTGGGCTATCCGCCACGCGATCTTCTCTTTAAATCCCAATTTGTCCCGAAGTGCCTTCAAGCTCTGGACTACTTGGCGGATGAGACTGCCGATGTGCCGATGCTGGTGGGCTACGTGGATCACAATGCTGAGGACGCCGTAGGTAAGCCATTCCGCAATGCCGCAGCATTTTTGCACCAAGGGAAAATTCAGCACAAAATCTGGAAGACTCTGTTACCCGCCTACGATGTTTTTGATGAACGCCGCTATTTCGAACCTGGCGAGTCGTGTGAAGCCATCATCTGGAAGGGAAAGAGCATCGGCGTCACCATTTGCGAGGATATCTGGACCGAAGGCCACTTGGACCGGCCGCTCTACAGCCGCGATCCCGTGACGGAGCTTTACAATCAAGGCCTGGATCTTCTCATCAATCTCAGTGCCTCACCCTTCCATCTCGGCAAAGCCGAAAGGAGAAACAAAATGCTCGGAGATGTCGCTCGAAATGCAGGAACCCCACTGATTTATTGTAACTGTGTCGGAGGGAACGACCAATTGATCTTCGATGGCGGCTCGCTAGCCTTGGATGCGCAAGGGCAACCTATGGCCAAGCTAAAGAGCTTCGAGGAGCAATGCCTTGTCGTGGATACCGAGGGCGGGAATGAGCACCTCTCCCATGTCGGCAATATGTGTCAGGAAGAGATGCTGTATCGGGCGCTCGTGCTAGGGCTTCGCGACTACATGCATAAATGCGGCTTCACCACCGCTTGCCTGGGGCTCAGTGGCGGGATCGACTCCGCACTCACCGCCGTGCTTGCTTGCGATGCTCTGGGCGCGGGAAACGTGCAGGGGCTGACCATGCCTAGCCAGTTTTCCTCCGGCGGCAGCGTCGACCATTCCATTGAATTGGCTGAAAAGCTAGGAATGCAGTGTGACACGGTGCCGATAGCCGATGCCTTTGGTGCGGTAAAAACATCCATGAAACCCATTTTTGGCGATCTCGCCGAGGATGTGACCGAGGAGAATATGCAGGCCCGCATCCGTGGCCTATTCCTGATGTCGCTTTCTAATAAAACGGGAAGGCTACTCCTGACCACTGGAAATAAAAGCGAACTCGCTGTCGGATACTGCACCATGTATGGCGACATGTGCGGCGGGCTGGCGGTGATCAGTGACCTGCCGAAAATGCAAGTTTACGCGCTGTCGCGCTGGATCAATCGCGATCGCGAGATCATCCCGTGGGACACCATCGAGAAGCCGCCCAGCGCGGAGCTTCGGCCCGATCAAAAAGACCAAGACACCTTACCTCCCTACGAAACTCTCGATGCCATTCTTGAGCTTTATGTTGAAAAGCAAATTTCAGGAGCTGAAATCATCACTGACCACGGCTTTGACGAGACACTCGTCCGCTGGGTGCAACGACGGGTGGACCTCAACGAGTGGAAGCGCTTCCAGGCGGCGCCCGGCCTGCGCGTCACCTCGAAAGCATTCGGCATGGGCCGCCGCATGCCCATTGTGCAGCGATTCACCGATTAACTTCTCCAGACCGCCCCCCCCAATCAACCACTCCACCCGCATGAAAGAATCAGAGGCACGTAAAATCCTGGGACTAAAACCCAGAGCCAACCCACGTAAGCGACTCATGGAGTTTGAGGGAAACTTGAAGCGGAAACAGGCCTTTGTCGATAACTCACCAAGCCAAGAGACAAAGACGCGACTGCAGAAAGAGCTTGATACCTACCAAAAAGCTCTAGGGTTAATGGCTAAGGTGAGCAAAGTCAGGCAAAAGCGGAAACATGTCGGGCTGATCATCAGTTTGATCGTGATTGCGCTGATCAGCACTGGCTTATTCGAAGCTTACAAAGACTATCAAATGGAGCTGCAAGTTGAAGCTCAGAAACGTGAACAACTCTACAAAAAAAAGCTAGCCACTCAAAATCAGAAACGCATCGACCGACTGCAAGAAGAGGGAAGTATCGCTATCGGCAACCGCAAGTGGGTCGCGGCTCAAGAATCCTTCGATTCCATTCTGGCTATCGACCCCAAGTCGGCAACTGCTCAAGCCGGGTTCGAATCCATCCGCCTGGGGAAACTCGAAGAGCGGAATCAAAAAATCTTCTACATTTTGGGGAACAGCCAGGCGGCACTGGAAGCAGGGCGGTGGGACGAGGCGACCAAGCTCGCGCAGTCGGTGCTCGATGCGAACCCAGGACACAAAGACGCCCTGCAAAAACTCCAGCAGATAACCCAACAACGCCGAACTCAAGAGCTCGCTCTCAAAGTCAGATTCGTCACAAAAAGCCTAGAGTCCGGAAAGTTACCGGAAGCGCAGCAGGCATTAACCGCCCTCAAAAAATCAGCGCCCTCACATGTCCAAATTCCGGAGCTTAGCCGAAGAATCAATGAGGCTCTGGCCGAAATTCAAGCCCACCAACTCAAGGCGCTAGAGCTTTTCAAACAAGCGCAAACACTCGATAAGGGTCAGTTTTCAGCCGAAGCCATCACCTTACTCGACGATGCTAGGCAGCTCGATCCAGGAAATCCAGAGATCCTCTCATTGCATCAAAAAATAAGCAGTTACACTCGCACCATTCAGGTGCCGGCAGACTACCCGACCATTTCAGCGGCTTTAGCTGAAGCTCGGCCACGCGACCGCATCCAGATCGCGGCCGGGATCTATCGTGAGTCATTGGTCGTTGAAAAGGGTGTCCGACTCGAAGGCTCGGCCGATGGCAAAACCATCCTCGAACTTCCCGCCGCTGAGGCTCCGCTTATCACCATCACCGCAACGGCAAAGGGCACTCACATCAGCGAGCTAACGCTTCAGCACATCGGCTTCGATCTCGATGATGACCGATCGTCAGCTGTCATCATTCAAGGGGGCGATGCGATCCTCCAGTCTTGCCATGTTAATCACGCTGCAGGCCACGGCATCGCAGTGATCGATGGCGCGCAAGCCCGCATCGTAGGTTGCCAGATCACCGAAAGTGGATGGGATGGCATTTCCGTTTATGGGCAAAATGACACCCGGGGAAGTCACGCCGATATCCTGTCCACCACCAGTCAAAACAACCTTCATCACGGAGTTGAATTCTGGAAAGGTGGCAGCGGCAGCATTACCGACAGCCGAATGTTAGCGAACGGGTTCTGCGGCATTCTGGCCATGAGTCAAGGCACAGAAGTCACTATCAAAACAAGTCTCTGCGCTCGGAATCGAGGAGCCGGCATCCTCGCCTCCGACCAAGTCAAGGCAGAGATCACAGCCAACCGCAGCGACAAAAACCACCTCAGCGGCATTGTTGCCCGAGGCGCTGGCACTATCGTGAGCATCATCAACTGTGTCGCCACCAGTAATCAGGAGGTCGGCATTTTAATCCACAGGGATGTAACACGTGAAGCATTTTCCAACAACAAAGCGTCTCGTAACAAAAAGCGACAGATCTGGCTGGATGCTAAAATCAAACCTTCGCCAATTGATCCATGAAAGCTCTCTGGCTGCTACTCTTTTTCACCGTTTTTCTTTGGTCGGCAATCGCACCCAAAGATTATTTTACGTGGATGCTCGAAGTGGCACCCGCCGTGATCGGGCTGGGTATCCTCGGCTTGACCTATCGTTCTTTCCGCTTAACCACGCTCGTTTACTGGATGATTCTGGCGCACTGCATCATCCTGATGATCGGTGGTCACTACACCTATGCTGAGGTGCCTCTGTTTGATTATTTAAAAGAAGTGTTCGGCTGGAGCCGAAATAACTACGACAAGGTGGGGCACCTTTTTCAAGGTCTTGTGCCCGCCTTGGTCGCGCGTGAAATTTTCATCCGCAAGGAGGTGGTGAAAGCTGGTGCGTGGCTGCATTTCCTCACCGTTTGTTGCTGCTTGGCGATCAGTGCGTTTTATGAATTAATCGAGTGGTGCATCGCGGTGCTGAGCGCTGAAGCTGCCGAGTCCTTTCTAGGAACCCAAGGATACAGCTGGGATACACAGTCCGATATGGCCTACGCTCTCGTGGGAGCCATCATCGCCATCGCCCTCTTTTCCCGCTACCATGATCGACTGATTCGGGCGCTCGCCTAGATTGAGCCGTCGCTCAGCTCCAATGATGGGTTTTAAATGAGAAATTTAAATCCTCTGCACATTATCCAGTCGTGGACGAGGGCGGCCACACTCCAAATTCTGTCAGGCACCGCAGGCATCAACCTTCGTAGCCGACGACTAGTAGCATTTCAGCCGCAATTTTCACTTGCAGGGCGGGGGAGTTCAGCTATTTTGCGCCGCGCAGAAGTAGAGCCAATCTCTTGCTTCTTTCCTCTGACTCATTACATATTCTCACATCTCTCAAAAATGTCCGAAAACACCAAAGAACACACTCATACATTCCAAGCTGAAGTCCGTCAGCTTCTCGATATCGTTATCCACTCGATCTATAAGGATAAGGAGATCTTTGTCCGCGAACTCGTTTCCAATGCTTCGGACGCTTTGGAAAAAATGCGCTTGAAGCAGTTGACTGAAAACGATGTCTTCGAAGCCGAGCGCCCACTTGAAATCACCATTAGCACCGATGAGGAAGCCAAAACCCTGACCATTACCGATAGCGGAATCGGCATGAACAAAGAGGAACTCATCGAAAACCTCGGAACCATCGCTCACTCGGGAACCAAAGCATTCCTCGAGAAAATGAAAGAGCAGGGGGGCGATAACGCCGATGTGATCGGTCAGTTTGGTGTCGGATTCTACTCCGCCTTCATGGCCGCCGATAAGGTGGACGTCATTTCCCGCTCATGGGAAAAAGACAGCAAAGGCTATGTCTGGAGCAGCGATGGCGCCAGCGGATACGACATCGAGGAAAGCCCCGATGCCAAACGCGGGTGCAGCGTCGTCATCCACCTCAAGGACGATATGCTTGAGTTTGCCAAAGACGACCGCATCAAGCAGATCCTTGAGAAATACTCCAATTTCGTACCGTTCCCCATTCAGCTCGGCGAAGAGCACGTCAACAAGGTGGAAGCTCTGTGGACGAAAAGTAAAAAAGACATCACTGAGGAGCAATACAAGGAGTTCTATAAATTCACCGCCCACGCCTTTGATGATCCTCGTTACACGATGCATTTCAGTGCCGATGCGCCACTTTCCATCAACGCTCTGCTTTTCACCCCAACAGAAAACACCGAACAGTTCGGCATGGGCCAGATGGAGGCGGGTGTTTCGCTCTACTGCCGCAAAGTGCTCATTGATGCCAAGCCCGACAAGCTTCTCCCTGAATGGCTGCGATTCCTTCGCGGTGTCATCGATAGCGAGGACTTGCCACTGAGCCTATCCCGCGAGTCCATGCAAGACAGCGCGCTGGTGCAAAAGCTCAACACACTCATCACCAAGCGGTATCTGAAGTTCCTCGAAAAAGAGGCCAAAACCAACCCCGAGCAATACCTCGAATTCTACCAAAAATTCAGCCGATTCCTCAAGGAAGGCATCGCTACAAGCTACGAGCATCAGGAGAAACTCGCAGGACTGCTCCGCTTCGAAACCTCACTTCAGGACGCAGGCGCCCAGTCATCATTTGCTGAATACCTCGACCGCGCCAAAGATAGCCAGGAAGAAATCTACTACCTCACCGGCATGTCCCGCGACGCCATCGAAAGCGGACCATACCTTGAGGCATTCAAAGCTCGCGGCCTAGAAGTTTGCTTCTTCACCGAGCCTGTTGACCAATATGTCATGGATGCGCTTCCTGAGTTCAAAGGCAAAAAACTCGTCTCAGCCGACCGCGCTGAAATCGATCTCGATGACGTGGCCAGCGAAGGCGAAGAACTCGGAAAAGAAGACAGCGAAAAGCTCATCAAATTCCTCAGCGAAGAACTCTCCGAGCGTATCGCCACTGTGGAATCATCCGGGCGTCTCATCGACAGCCCCGTGGCTGCGCTTACGCCCAAAGAAGCACCAAACGCACAAATGCGCCAGATGATGCAGGCCATGGGACAGGATATGCCAGTCACGCAAGCCACTTTGGAGATCAACCTTCGCCACCCAGTGATTCACGGACTCTCTAAGCTTGTCGAATCCAACGAAGACACCGCCAAGCTCGTGGCGCAGCAGCTTACCGACAACGCCTTGCTCGCCGCCGGACTTCTCGAGAATCCACACCAGATGGCCACTCGGATGAACCAGCTCATTGAGAAACTCGTTGAGAAGGGGTAGTTTTTTCAGTAGCGCGACCGTCCCGGTCGCTTCAAACGTTCCCGGCGAAGGCGCTGCCTCTCACGATGCTTCATCCCTTGATGAGCCATGCTTCACCGCGATAATTAAAGAAACCAGGACTGCCGCGCTCGAGAAAACTCCAGGAAACCCACCGAAAAAACTGCATTCACGCAAAGAAATTTGACCAATCGGCAGGGGGGGCAAAAATGCGCTGAGTCCGGCTCGTCGAGAAATGATTGCCACCGTGGTCAGTAATGCAAACGACTGCCATTACTGAACACTTGCACATGCCGCTGACTTCCGTGTGGAGTCAGGAAATGATGCCGTCGCCGAAGAATTATCTCAGCAACTGATCTATGACTACCGCGAAGCTGCGTTATCGGAAGACGATCGCGCTCTGTGCGACTACGCACTCAAACTCACGCTCAAGCCAGACTCTGTGACCGCTCCTGATGTGGAGTCACTCAAGCGTCACGGATTTGACGAGGCTGCCATCAACATCGCCGCCCAGGTCATTTCGTATTTCAATTACATCAACCGGATCGCCGGTGGCCTTGGTGTTGATCCAGAGCCCGGCATGACTCCTGCGATTCAAGAATGGCGCACACGCAAGACATCCAACTACGAGCTGTAAACATAAACCTCATATTTGCGGACAATGATGCACATATTCTCAAATACGCCCAACCAGAGGCCTTAAAAAACTTTAACCCAGAATTCAGCCAAAACTCCATATCAACGCCATATTCATAACTTCGCACAATATATGTAATGCGTGGTTTGAAGTGAAGCCTCGG
>CAYNNY010000009.1:17243-37359 GCA_964398555.1 uncultured Verrucomicrobiales bacterium | reverse complement strand
CCCCCAACGCCAACATCACCTGAAGCCTCCTACTCCCTACTCCCTACTCCCTACTTCCTACTTCCTACTTCCTACTTCCTACTTCCCTACTCCCCGACATCCGCTATGCTCCGCACCACGCGAGGCAAGCCTCACTAACCCACAAAGCGGAGGCAAGCCCTCCGCACTCCTAATCAAATGCACTTCCCAAATATAAGTAAACTTCAATACGAAGGCCCCAGCTCTAAAAACCAGCTCGCCTTCCGCCACTACAACCCATCCGAAATGGTCGGTGACAAAACCATGTCAGAACACCTTCGCTTCGCAGCTGCCTACTGGCACGTCATGCGTAACGAGCTCAGCGACCCATTCGGCGCAGGCACCGCTCTGATGCCGTGGGACGATGGCTCCGACTCCCTCCAAAACGCCCTCAACCGCGTGCCCGTCTTTTTTGAGTTTCTCGAAAAAACTGGCATCGATTACTATTGCTTTCACGACCGCGATATCTCCCCGGAAGGCGCAACACTTGCAGAAACCCACAGCAACCTCGACCGCGTGGTTGATGAGTTAGAAAAATTTCAAACCGAAACGGGCAAAAAACTCCTCTGGGGCACTGCCTGCCTCTTTGCCCATCCACGCTACGCCCAAGGTGCGGCGACCTCGCCCAGCGCGGATGTTTTTGCCTACTCCGCCAGCCAGATCAAACACGCACTCGAAGCCACCCACCGACTCGGTGGTGAAGGCTACACGTTCTGGGGTGGCCGCGAAGGATACTCGACCTTGTTGAACACCGATATGAAACGTGAGCTCGACCACCTCGCCGCTCTGCTCCACCTCGCCGTGGATCATGCCAAAAAAATTGGCTTCACCGGCCAATTCTATATCGAGCCGAAACCACGTGAACCATCAACGCATCAATACGATTCCGACTCCGCAGCCTGCCTGAATTTCCTCCGCGAATACGACCTGCTCGACCACTTCAAACTCAACATCGAAACCAACCACGCCACCTTGGCAGGCCACACGATGGAGCACGAACTCGAAGTCGCCATCGGCGCCAACGCCCTCGGCTCAATCGATGCCAACCGTGGCGACGAACTCATCGGCTGGGACACCGACCAGTTCCCCACCGACATCTATCAAACCACCCAGATCATGCTGCGCGTCCTAAAAATGGGAGGGTTTACCACCGGCGGACTCAACTTCGACGCCAAACGCCGCCGTGAATCCCACCACCCCGACGACCTGTTCTACGCCCACATCGGCGGCATGGACGCCTTTGCCCGAGGCCTCAAAGCAGCCCACCGCATCATCGAAGACGGCACCATGCCCAAGTTCATCACCGACCGCTACGCCTCCTACGACTCCGGAGTCGGTGCCCAAATCGAATCAGGCAGCACCTCTCTCGACGAACTCGACACCTACGCCCACTCTATCACGCCCCCCACCCTCCCCAGCGGTCGTCAGGAAATGCTAGAAAACATCCTCAACGATTTTCTGTAAAAGAGCGGTCCAAACATATCCACTTTCGCGGTAAAAAACTAAAGTATCAACCCAAGTAATTCTGAAAAATTCTGTTAATTCTGTCTAGCGCCGCAGGCATCAAACAAAAACCCATGACACTAGAACATCACGACGCAAACCACAAAAGAGTCTTTTGGGGCTGCTTTATCGCACTCATCGCCAAAGCCATCGAGTCGCTTCCCGAAACCCAACAAAAAGAAGCCGCAGAGATGGTGAAAACCACCCAGGATCAAAGCAAACAAAAAGCCCTCGGTAAAATGGCCATTTTTCCCGCCATCATGCTCGTCTGCTATCTCGGACTGCTCCTCTTCTTCAAATCCAAAGGCGGCTACAAACCCGTCGATCTAACCGCCAGCGAATAACCAACTCACTGAATAACCAAATCACTGCCCCCCATGCACCTAGGACTCGACTGCTCAACGCAAAGCTTCTCAGCCCTCATCATCGATGGACCCGATGGTCCCATAGTGTATGAGGGTTCGGTGAATTTTGAACGCGACCTCCCCCACTACCAGACCACTTCCGGATTCATCCACAGCGATGAGCCAGCCGAGGTGTTTTCAGATCCACTGATGTGGGTGGAAGCACTCGATTTATTGCTGGCTCAGATGGTCAAAGACGGGATCGACCTCTCAGCCATCGAAGCCATCTCCGGCTCAGGCCAGCAGCATGCTACGGTTTATTTGAACCAGCAATTTGATCGTACGCTCGCCAACCTTCAAAGCCATCTCACACTCAAGGAGCAACTTGCATCCTGCCTAAGCCGACCTCTTTCACCCATCTGGATGGACACGTCCACCACCACCGAGTGCGCAGAAATCGCCAAAGCTCTCGGAGGAAACGATGAAGTTTGCCGCCGCACCGGATCCGTCGCCGAACTCCGATTCTCCGGCCCGCAGATCCGAAAATTTGCCAAACAATCACCCGATGCCTGGAAGCTGACCAAAACCATCCACCTCAACAGCTCGTTCCACGCCTCCATCCTCGCGGGCAAATCCGTCAGTATCGATCATGGCGATGGAGCAGGCATGAACCTGATGAACCTTGAAACGGGAAAATGGGATCCTGAAATCGTCGCCATCACCGCACCCGATCTAGCCAGAAAACTCCCCAGTCTAGCCCCATCATCCTCGGTTACTGGAACTATCTCACCGTATTTCTCTCAAAAATACGGATTCAACCCACAAACAAAAATCGTCCTCTGGTCGGGCGACAACCCCAACAGCCTCGTAGGTATGGGCGCGGCCACTCCGGGAAACATGGTCATCAGCCTAGGCACCAGCTACACACTTTTTGCAGCAATGGAGAAGCCTCTGACCGACCCCAATGGCTTCGGCCACGTCTTTGGCAATCCTCTCGGCGGATTTATGAGTTTGATCTGCTTTAACGAAGGCTCGCTCGCCTGTGAAAAACTCAAAGATGAGCTCGGACTGACATGGGAGGAATTTGACAAATGGGCAGCGTCCGATAAAGCCACCCCCGTCCGCGAACTTCTCGACCGACAGTTCACAGCCATGCTCGAAAAATCAGCCTGGATGCACCTCAACCCCACCACCATCCGAGTCACTGGCGGCGGCTCCCAAAGCGCCGGCATCCGCCAAACCATCTCCCGCATCTTCAACGCCCCCGTCCAACAAATCCAAACCACCTCATCCGCCGCCCTAGGCGCCGCCATCCGAGCATCCAAAGTAGGATAGGCTTCCCAGCCTGTCGACTCACTGTCGTGCGTAGAATCAAGAGCCAAGAATCAAGAGCCAAGACAAGAGAGTAAGATTGGCGTTCAGCCTTTCATCTGCCTATCGCCAATCAACCCAAGAGCAAAGCCCCTCAGCTCAAACAACTATTTCCGGAAAATAACGAAGCACGACGCACAACAGTAAGCCGGAGACTACAAGTCTCCACTCCATATATCTACCCAAGCAAATTCTGAAAAATTCTGTTAATTCTGTCTAGCCCCGCAGGGCTCAACCCAAGTCTTCAAACTAAACACCTCAAACTTACTCCACCATGTCCCGACCCGTCACACTCTTCACCGGCCAATGGGCCGACCTTCCGCTCGCCGACCTCCTCCCCCAAGTTAAACAAATGGGCTACGATGGCGTAGAACTCGCCTGCTGGGGCGACCACTTCGATATCAACCGCGCACTCAACGAAGACGGATATTGCGAAAAACTCTGGGCACTTCTTCAGTCTCACAACCTCAACTGCTTCGCCATCTCTAACCACCTCGTCGGGCAAGCGATCTGTGACAACATCGACGAGCGCCACCAGTGCATCCTCCCCGAAGATGTTTGGGCCGACGGCGAACCCGAAGAAGTCCGTCAACGCGCTGCCGAAAACATGGCCAACGCCGCCCGAGCCTGCCGCAAATTCATGAATGCATTCCCCGGAGTGACACCCAAAGGAGGCCGCCCCGATGCCGTGGTCAACGGCTTCACCGGATCATCCATCTGGCACGCCCTCTACTCATTCCCACCAACCAGCCAGGAGTATTTGCAAAAAGGATTTGATGACTTTGCCACACGCTTCCTACCCATCCTCGATGTCTTTGAAAAAGAAAATGTCAACTTCGCCCTCGAAGTCCACCCCACAGAAATCGCTTTCGATATCGCCACCGCAAAAAGAGCGTTAGAGGCAGTCAACCAGCACCCACGCTTCGGATTTAACTACGACCCCTCACACCTCGGTTACCAAGGTGTCGATTACGTCCAGTTCATCCGCACCTTTAGCAACCGCATCTTCCACGCCCACATGAAAGACGCTTGGTGGGGACACGGCGACGGCACCGTTGGCGTGTTTGGTGGCCACACCGATTTCATGGACGCCCGCCGCTACTGGGACTTCCGCTCCGTAGGCCGAGGCGATATCAACTTCGAAAAAATCATCATCGCCCTCAACGACATCCGCTACGCCGGCCCCCTCTCTGTCGAATGGGAAGACGGCCGCATGGACCGCATCCACGGAGCCACCGAAAGCTGCGCCTACGTCAAAGCCCTCGACTTCCCCATCAACGAAACAGCCTTCGACGCCGCCTTTGATTCAGAGAATCAGTAAACGGATGGGGGGCTGTGAAATCGGTGGTCGGTCGTCAGTAATCCAGCGCATCCACAAACCCCAACAATAATAAAACCAACACTTCGCTCAACAGCAAACCGGAGG
Organism: uncultured Verrucomicrobiales bacterium; assembly: GCA_964398555.1. GTDB lineage: Bacteria > Verrucomicrobiota > Verrucomicrobiia > Verrucomicrobiales > Akkermansiaceae > Oceaniferula. The sequence goes on along the minus strand of CAYNNY010000009.1, from coordinate 32,697 downwards.
CTCCAAGCCTCCGCTCCATCTATCAACCCAAGCATATCAACCCAAGTAATTCTGAAAATTCTGTTAATTCTGTCTAGCCCCGCAGGGCACAACCCAAGCCCTCAACCCAAGCAACAAAAATATCCGTGTGATCCGTGTGATCCGTGGTTCAAAATTGAAGTGTCAACCTAAACAAACATTATCATCCCATGTCACCACAACCACTTAAAGTCGCCATGATCGGCGGAGGAGGCGGAGCCTTCATCGCCAATCCCCACCAGAAAGCTATCCACTTCGATGGCACTCGTCGCGTTCACTCCGTCGCCCTCCACCACGACCCGAAAGTCGCCATGGACGAAGCCGCCAACTGGTCCTACCCGGTCATCGGCTACGAATCCTACGATGCCCTCTTCGAAGCCCAAGCTAATCTCCCCGAAGATCAACGCATCGACTACGTCCTCATCGTCACTCCAAACTTCGTCCACTTCGACCCCGCCATGAAAGCGCTCGAGCTCGGCATCCCCGTGATGTGTGAAAAACCACTCACCGTCAACCTCGAGCAAGCCGACCTCCTCGTCGCCAAAGCCAAAGAGAAAAACGTACCCTTCGCCGTCGCCCACACCTACCTCGGTCACTGGTCGAGCTGGTTCTCCCGCCATATCGTCCGTAGCGGACTCCTCGGTGAAGTGCGCTGGGTCGATTCCTATTACATGCAAGGATGGCTTGCCGATAAACTCGAAGACTCTGGCCAAATGCAAGCCGAGTGGCGGACCGACCCGAAAAAGGCGGGCGGCAGCGGATGCGGTGGCGACATCGGCACCCACGCCCTGATGCAACTTCGCTTTGTCACCGGACTCGATGTGGAAAAAGTCTCCGCCCGACTCGAAAAGTTTGTCCCTGGCCGCAGCATCGACGACCACTTCACCACCTACGGCGAACTCTCCAACGGCGGCAAATGCCTCGTCCGCGCATCGCAAATCTGCATTGGTCATAAAAACGAATTAGGTATCATGATCGCCGGAACCAAAGGCGCGCTCAAGTGGTGTCAGGAAGATTCGGAAAAAGTCACCATCCTCCTCCAGGACCAACCCGACCGCACTTACTGGCGTGGCCAAGTCTGCGCCAACGATGGCTTCCTCGGCGATATCCCTCAGTGGCTGCTCGACGAACCCACCATCCCCAGCGGCCACGGCGAAGCCTTCCACGACGCCTACGCCCGACTCCACCGCGAGTTCGAAAAAGACGTCCGCGCCTACCAAGCCAACGAGCCATGGAAATGCGACGGCAGCACCTACGCCAACATTGACGACGGCCGCATGGGCCTCGCCTTTATCGACGCCTGCCTCAAATCCGACGCCAACGACGCCGCCTGGGAACCCGTCACGTAAAAAGCCGCCACCTCCAATCAGCGCAACCACCGTCGGCGTTCATCGCGGAGGTGTTCAATTTCGCTCAGCAACCTCAGCAATGAGCTTCACGACTCACACCTAGAGTTTTATAGTAATCCTGAATATCCACGGACATGTCTACGAGACATGACGGCATCAGCGAAAAAAGACAAGTCGGTTTTCCAAGATCTCTACGCCAACGGCTCAGCGTTCAACTCCCCCAACAAATCCCGCCCTGAGATCAAGCTTAACATCTTCAATTCTGGAGCCAGCGCTTCACGCGCGGGCACGCCAGAGTTATCAGGACGGCCACAATGTGTGCAGGAGCCAAAGCCCGGATATCCAGCCGCCTTTTGAGGATCATTCTCAGGAGTTACCAAGGTCACCACAGGCCGTGAGCGATCCCGCCCTGCGGGCAAAATAACAATCGGATGAATCCAGCACGTCAGAGGTTTATCAAACCACGGCTTGCGACCTAGCTCCACCGAAAACATTTGAATCCCGCATCGCCCCTGCCGATCGAGAAAGACACATCGTGTTTGGGGAAAGTGTTCAGGAAAATCATCGGCTAACTCCCCAGGTTCGCCGGCTCTTGTGGCCGTCTTCAGTGACCGCCCTCCACGGCTTGAAATAATCGGTTCATCCGGCAAGGATAACCCATAGTCAGTAAATCTCTGCCTGTGCTCACTCAGCAGAGCTTGGATGCCACCAGACTCTTCCGCAGATAGATAAACGCCATCGTGACAGCAGGTTGCCCGACACTTCTCTAATACACACGGTTTGACTTTTTTCTCAAAAGCCTCGTGATCAAGTAGAGCCTCACGTAGCTGTTTAGCTACAAGGTCTGCTGTTTGCGGATAAGCCGTTGATTCCATGGATCTGGCGTAATAAATGTCCAAGCCACTGCACCCAGTCACTAAGGAGCCTCCACGGTCACCTTCTCTTCTTTACCGTAATCGACAACCTTGAGTTCCCCATGGCGATTAAAGACGCTGTAACCAGCCTCCACCCACGCAACAAATCCGCCCTCTAGGCTGAAAGCATTTTGATAACCGATCTCTTTCAAACTCAACATCGCAAGCGCGCTACGGCTACCCGTTCGGCAAGCGAGCACCAGCTTCGCCTTGGGATTCTCAGTGAGTTTTTGAATCTTAAACTCAAGCTGACCACGGGGAATCCACACAGAGCCCTCAATGTGAGCCGCATCGTATTCATCTTCTGTGCGGATATCGATCAGGATGAATTTTTCACCCGTAGTCTCCATGATTTTGATTTGTTTGACCGTGATTTTCTGGGCTTGAGCCCTCGCCTCAGCCTTGATGGAATCTGAGGATTTTACACCTCCGCTTATTTCACCCTCAGCCTGAATACCACTGGTCACTGCGACAAAACATGCCGCCCATCCTAATAGATAATTTCTCATTTTCATCGCTTTAAAGATGCCTTATTTCTTATTAAAATCAAATAAAAATCCCCAGCATCGTGCAGAAAATGATGGGGTAAAGCCAACGAAAAACCCCATTCAGCTTCACCCCCAGCTCAGGTCGACCATTATTCGAAACCCGGGCCACCGTGACGACCCCGATCAGACCAAGCAACACCATGAAGGTGGCACCCAGCAGAAAATAATCCATCTGGGTGAGATACGATAAGCGAGGCAACTCACTTCCCACAACAAACCGATGGGCAATCAAAGTGAGCATCGATGTAACCGAGATGCTAATCCGTGGATTGACCGCCTCAGGAGGCATCCAGAAGACCATCCAGGCCATGCAGACGATAATCGCAGCCGAGGCAAAAATCGTCGCAAAGTAATAGCTCACATGACGCTTCGTTTCAAACTCAAGACGCACCCCGGCAATGGCACCCAGATGAGGAACCTTGTATGGGAGGTTTTGAATTTGAACCTCACCTACGGACCAGTCGGAAATAGTAAGCTCTTCCGCTCGGCCCGTATAATCTAGATCCGGAAGAAAATTCACCTGATCGGGTCGTTGCCCTTGAGCCACGACATGAATTCCCAATGTTTGCTTATCATTGGGGAACTCCTTCAAATCGAGACGCGCGGTGAAGTCACCCAACAAGCGTTGCCGATAAACCACATCGCCATCAGGAGAAACATTCACCACTTCAGGCAAAAACTTCTTCACATCGCGCAGGTTGGCAATCGCCATGTGAGGGTGCCAGACATCATCGAGCTTCATTTTACGTTCTCCCCGAGAACTATCTGCCAATCGAGGATCATTCCAATGAATCCGAACCAGCACATCGGCATTAAACATCTGCTCAGCTCCATCAATCTTAGTCAGATCAATCAAAAAAGCACCCAGCTTGACATCGACAAGTCCCGAGGGAGGCAATGAGTTCTTATATTCAGACGTCGATTCAGCCACGACGAAAGAAGAAAACGACAACGCCGCCACGAAAAGCGCCACCCAAACTCCCATGCGCGGGGGCTGATCTATAGAGGAAAATAACATAAGATTGATAAAAATGTAGGATACTGGTTTGAACCAAACTTTCTTCATTGAAAAAGCACGGTCAACCTCCCTAGTAGTTTTTATTTAACGGACAACCACCTCGATGTCTAACTCAGAATCAGCTTTCAGTGAGTTGGTAATCAAACAAATTTTCTCAGCTTTGTGCAGGAGTCGCTCTGCTTTCTCCATGTCAGCCTCTGGCCCAACCACTAGATTCACCGAAATTTTAAATCCCGTGAACTGAGGAAAACGATCCACCTTATCAAGAGTGCCCGTGGCGTCGCAACTGATTGATCCCCATTCGAATCTGGATGCCTTGGCAATGGCTTTGAAAGAAAGAATGTAACAATCCACCACCGCTGCCACTAATAAATCCTCAGGTGACCACTCAGTCCCCGTTCCACCAAACTCCTTAGGAGGCCCAGTCACAAGAGAGGGCTTCCCCTCCGATTCGATTGTGATCGACGTAGCGGATTCGCAAGAGGCGCTTGTATGATAATGATGTGGAAACGATTCCATGCGGCAAACATGAGGGAGAAACCGTCAGAAATCCATATGATTTTCTGACAAATCAAAAATCACTTAAAAAACGAGCCTTTAAGTTTCTCCGAAACCCGCTTCACCTCCTCCTCGGTGGGTTGGCTTTTTTCAGGAAAAAGAAAAAGATTGTATTGGGTTCCCCCTTTTCCGATCTGCCGAGTCAGGCGTTGAGTCTCGGTGCGTATCGACTGCGAAGCGCCCCAAAACGAACGGGCTAGCCCATCGGTTGGCGCCGAGGCATTGACCAGCTGAGGCTTCAGCGAAACTCCGTCCAGTGAATCAGGCACCTTTAGTCCGACCAATTCACAAAGAGTCGGGTAAATATCGATGGTTTCCGTAATCGACGCGCAGGGAACCCCTACCTGTTTCATATTTGGAAGACGAATGATCAGCGGCGCGTGCAAAGCTTCCTCATACAGTGAATGTTTCCCCCAGATTCGTTTTTCACCTAAGTTCCACCCGTGGTCACCCCAAAGAATTACGATGGTGTTATCGGCTTGTCCTGATTTTTTAAGAGCCGCTAGTAATTTGCCCACTTGGGCGTCCGAGTAACTCACTGCCGCGTAATAGTGCCTACGAACCAGAGCCGCATACTTAGCATCCTTACGTGGGTCTTTACCTCCATGGTTATAGCCTCCAAAGAACTCACCACTGCCAGCCCAAGTCAAACGACGCTTGGGTTTTTCTGGCTGCCCAAGCACCGGAAGATCCTGATTTTTATAAAGGTCCCAGTATTTTTTGGGGGCCGTAAAGGGCAGGTGTGGCTTAATCAAACCCACCGCCAGCAACCAGGGGTTTTTCTGCTGAGATAAGGAGTGGATGTACTCCAGCGCCGTCTCTGTTATCAAGCCATCAGGATAAAGATCATCGCCACCTTTTTTAATTTCAATAGCCGGAGATTTCCCTCGGATACGCTCCTTGCCACCAGCCAATCCGTGCATGGCCCGACGAGGCGTCTTCCACTCACCAGAGGGCATCAAATGTTCATCCCAAGCATTGGGTAATTCTTCCTGAGCTGGATTATTCCACTCCTTTCCCATTAATCCACCGGGATAGTGCGTCACCTTTCCAATCGAGACCGTTTGATAACCATTATTTTTTAATAAGGCAGGAAAGGAAAGAGAAGCCCCCAGTTTTTGATAGCGCGAGACCATAGCGCGATTTTCACGGTCTGCCTTTGTGCGTGGATAACGACCGGTCAATAGGCAAGCGCGCGAAGCTCCACAGGTTGGCACCTGCACATAGTGTTGCGAAAATAGCCGCCCTTGCGATGCTAGCTCGTCTATGTTCGGAGTGTGCATGTGTTCTCTTCCATAACATCCTAACTCAGGACGAAGGTCATCGACACAGATCAACAAAATGTTCGGCGGAGTGGCAGCGTGTGCCGGAATGCAGCTTGCTGAGGCCGAGAAAAGAATCAGCAGTGGTAGAAATTGTTTTTTCATAATAAGCGTAGAGTAATAGAGGCCATGTCGCAGCTCCTTGAGCTCCGATGCCGGATCGGCCACAGCCACCTCACCAGCAAACAATAAACGCAATCAGTCAGTCAAATCTTTCACACCAACGACAAAAAACATGTTCGAACCTCGACGGCATCAATCTGAACCGGTTGACGGAGAGTTCCGTATAGATTTCATTCATCAATCGCATAAGAAATCGGGGCAACCAAACCAGCGGAAAGAACCATTTTCGTGGCCTCCTCCAGCGACATATCGCTATGCTCAATTTTTTCGTCATCCACAATGATCACAAAACCAGTCATCGGATTTGGACTCGTCGGGATAAACACCGAAGTCACGTCCTTACCCGTCTGGCGGTCATGATAATTCCCCGTGACGAATGCCAACATCCGGCACCCTGGACTCGGGTATTCAATGTAGGCCACGCTCTTGAATTTGCGCTCGCCGCCGAGTCCACGAACGGCATCGACAAATTGCTTCAGCGCCGAGTAGATATACCCGAGATAAGGCACGCGCTGCATGCCCTGATTCATCAAGTGCAGCAGCCGATGCCCAGGCTTGCTTGCCACACTGAAGCCAATGAAGAGAAGTAAAATCACCGGCATGAGAAATCGTAGAAAGTTCGATCCGTAGAAAACAAAATCGGACGAAGAAAGACTATCGCCGACGCGCAAAAGATTCACCCCCTTTAGCAACATACCCAGCATTCCATCACCCACTTTCATCAACACCTTATAGATGATGACCAAAAGCCAGACAGTGCCCAGAGTAGGAATCACAGCCGCCAATCCCGCCAGTAAAAAACCCACCAGTTTACGGAGAACAGGGTGCTTTCTCAGCGAAAGCTCTCTCATGATTTCATCGTCATTCATACTGTGAAGCCGTCTATTCCTCAACAGGAATCGCTCGGCCGGGCTGGCGCGTTGGAGGGGAATAAGGCACGGGGTCCTCTTCAACGGGAATCGCCCGAGGAGGTGGAAGGTCATTGCTTCCACGGCGCAACCATGGACGCTGGGGAGAAACGGGATCTTCGGTAGGAGTAGGTGTCAAAGGCCTCACGGGTGCGCCCTCAGGCACAAAACCCTCAGTGCCACCACCAGTGCCTCCAAATCCGCCCATGGCAGGATCAAGACCTCCGTCGTCCTCATCGTCCTCCACAATAATCGCCCGGGGAGCCCCCTCCATATCCGCTAAGACGACTTCATCATCCTCTTCGATCACCAGAGCTCTTGGTGGTGGCTTGATCATGATTTGAATGTCTGTTTTGAAGTGCTCAAAAAATGAACTCACCATAGGTGCTGCCTTACGACCACCACTGAGCTTTTCATTGGGTTTCCCTTCGTAAAGAGCTGCAAAGGCGAAGCGTGGATTTTCATAGGGGAAATAACCCGCAAACCAGGCCAAGCGTTTGTTCTGGGATTCAGGCCCCCACTGGGCCGTTCCAGTTTTACCACAAACAACGGTGTAGCTTAATCCACCACGATGACCCGTGCCGTAGCCAGCATTCACCACCTGCATCATTCCCTCTTGCACTGCCGCTGCCGCTGCGGGGTCCACATTCAGATAATTTCTGCGCTTAGGTTCATTCGATACCAGCACACGACCGCCAACGTCCTGGATTTGCTTCACTAACCAAAGCTTCGGTAATGACCCGCCGCTAGCAATTCCAGCCATCCCTTGGGCAACCTGAAGCGGGGACGCCAGCATCACTCCCTGACCGATGGATAAGTTGGCAGTGTCGCCGTCCATAAGTCTCCGGCCATGGTGCTTTTTCATCCATTCATTGGTAGGAATCAATCCGGAAGTTTCCCCAATCAGAGGCAGACCAGTTTTTGAGCCAAAGCCCAATCGACGGGCCACGGAGAGAAAGTTCGATGCGCCGGTGAGAATTCCCACCTGATAAAACCACGTGTTACATGAGCGGGCAATCGCACGTTTCACATCGATGTCACCTTCCGGAATTTTGGTCCAATTTCGAAACCAGTGCTTGCCAATTTGGATCCCAGCGGGGCAATAAATCAGAGTATTAGGACTGACGACACGGTCATTCAAAGCCGCGAGTGCAACGATAGGCTTGAAGGTGGAGGCTGGAGGATAGCCACCTTGAAAAGCGCGACCAAACAGCGGAGTGCCAGGATCTTCGCGCAAAGCATCGTATTTTTCAGTGCTGATGAATGGCATGAACTCGTTCAAATCAAAAGTAGGCCTCGAGGCCATCGTGAGCACCTCACCCGTATAGATATCAATCACGACAAAAGCGCCCCGTGAGCAGTGTTTTTTCAGCACCTCCTCGGCATAATTCTGCCAGTCAAGATCCAGAGTCGTCACAACTGTGCCCCCCGGTTTAGGACGCCGCTGCATCTTTTTCACCACCTCAGTGCCATCAGCTTCGTAATCTTTACGCAGCAGACCGGGTTTTCCTTTGAGCACCTTATCAAACAGCTTTTCCAGTCCCGCACGCCCTTCAGAAAACTCAAAAATGGGATCGGCATAATTGATCGGTCCTTTTTCTAACTTTCCCGAACTCCCCACATACCCAATGATATGAGCCGCCGACCCCTTTTCAGGATAAAACCGCATGTAAACAGGATGTAGAATAAGGCCTGACATCAATGAGCCTCCCACCGCTTTTTTACGCTCCTCATCGATCTCACGACTCACCGGCATGGCGAGCCAGCGGCGATGTCGATAGTGCTGCCACAGCTTCTCATCACTAACTTGCCATTCCATCTCAAACAGACCATTCGCTTGGGCAATACGTTTCCTCGCCCAACTGATGACGTAATCGCGATCTGCCTTTTCAAACTGGCCAAACTTCAAAGCCGGATACCAAACGACTTTGGTTTGGGCGAAAGGTTTTCCATTACGGTCGGTGATTTGACCCCGTGGTGCCGGCACCGCCAAGGTCATGGTTCTGGCATCTTTGCGCCCCGTAATCGAGGCATCTAACCCACTGCCAGTTCTCGGCTCAGATCCGGGCCGAACGATGCCCTTGTTCATTTTCTCTATCGCTTCAGCGGCTTCTACCGCCTCATCGATCTGATTAGAGGGTGTCGCATTCTGCTCCCGTGGCATAGGGGTGAGACCTTGAGGAAGCTTCGTTTTTTTTCCAGAGGCTGATTTTGAGGCCTTGGCCGTCGTCGGGACCGCCACCTTGACGTCCTTCACCACCTTCACTTCAGTTTCCACCTCAGCGACTATCGGTTGATTTGCTTGAGGCTGATTTTTTTTTTCTACGCTAGATTGCTCATACTCGACAGGTGGAGCCTTTGGCTCGGAGACTTCTTTGGCCGGAACTGGCGGGGCGGGCTTGATATGTTGCGCCACACGCGCTGGCCGACGAGACACACCGGGAGGCAAATCAGAGCCCCTTTGGGCATGACCAGAGGGGGTCAAAACCACGATCATCATCGCGCTCAACACTAGCCGCCACACAACCCTGGACCCTTTTCTCTGCTTGTTCAATTGCTCAGCCATCAATATGCAGAGAACCTGCCACAAATACCTCATCTAGGCTACTCGAATTTTTTTCAACTCAGAATGAGGCAACCGATCCCCTACTTCGTGTATTGCTCGATGAATTTCTCCAAATCAGCCACACTCTTGATTTTACTCACCAAAATAGCTTTCTGCTGATATTCAGCCGCGCCCAACCCCACCTCAAGAGGTTTATTTTCAGCCTTCTTCAAAAGCGCTCTGAGCTGATCCGCCTGCTTGGTCTCAGCCTGCTTCTCCAAAGCGCGAATGCACTTATCTCCCTCGAAATAATAACGCTGCTGAGAACCTACATCCATGGTCTCAGGCGAACCCGTCTTATTTTTATCCGCCCCGACAAACTGCCAGTATTCATCCACAGCATAGATAAAAAACAATCGCCCCTGATGAAAAAAATAACTTTCGTGGGTAAACCCATGATCACTCTGAAGCTCAATCTGAATTTTTTTCAACTCCCCCTCCGCGTCGGTGAAGCGGATGAGCTTAGGCTCGTAGGGAAGCTCAGTCTTTGCCTGAATCAATTGCCGCTTCAGTGATTGATCGGACTCAATAGCGTCATACCGTTTCTGTATTTGCTTTATTTGAGCCTCATTATTCTTAGCGCCCTCACCCGCTTGGACAGCCGCACAGCTCAACCCCATCATCATTACAGACACTATCACTCGCTTCATTGCTGTAAGCTAAATCGCACACTCTTCGCTGACGAGCAGAAAACGGAGAGGATAACTTATCCGCCCAGAATTCGTCCTTGATACCCGCGTCATCCCCCACCATGATCAACAAAATTACCAAGCAACCCATTTATGATCTCTCCGAACGAAAACAACGCCCCCACCACTCCGGAAAACTCCATCCAACGCAGCGACTACACCGGCACCTTCATCGAGGATATCGATAACTCAGAAGAGCTGGAGGCCATGGCCAAGGACCCGACGATCTTCCCCAACTCAACCCGTATTTATGTCAACGGAACCATCCACCCCAGCGTCAAAGTTCCGATCCGCTCGATCCGTCTTTCCGACACCGAGCACCCTGCCTCAGCAGGCTTCCCCGAAGGCCGTATCGAAAAAAACCCCGACATCCGCGTTTACGACTGCTCCGGCCCTTGGGGTGACCCGGACTTCAAAGGTAACGTCACCGAAGGCCTTCCCGCCATGCGCCGCCAATGGATTCTCGACCGCAATGACGTCGAAGAATATGACGGCCGTGAAATCACCGCCGTGGACAATGGCTACCTCTCAGAGGCGCATGCCGAAAAATACAACGAGAACCAAGCCGCAAAAAACAAACTTAAAGTCTATCCCGGACTGAAACGCAAACCGCTGCGCGCATCAGCCGACCACCCAGTCACTCAAAAATGGTATGCCGACCAAGGCATCATCACCCCCGAGATGGAATACATCGCCATCCGCGAAAACATGGGACGGACAGAGGAGTTTAAAACCATCTGCGATCAATACCCTAACCTCAAGGACCTGCCCGAGGACGCCTCCGATCGTATCAAAGAGCTCTGCACCACGCCTGAGGGCTACGAGATGCCTCGCCCGTCAGAAATTAACCCCTTCAAGCAGGTTTCCCGAAATGTGATGAACCACCAGCACCCGGGCCAAACCTTTGGCACCGTGATTCCAAAGCTCATCACCGCCGAATACGTCCGCTCCGAAGTCGCTCGCGGCCGCGCCATCATCCCTGCCAATATCAACCACCCGGAAAACGAACCCATGATCATTGGTCGTAATTTCCTGGTCAAAATCAATGCCAATATCGGCAACTCCGCCGTGGCATCCACCATCGATGAGGAAGTCGAAAAAATGCGTTGGGCCACCAAATGGGGTGCCGATAACGTCATGGACCTCTCGACCGGGAAAAACATCCACGCCACCCGCGAGTGGATTCTGCGCAACTCCCCTGTCCCGATCGGCACCGTGCCAATCTACCAAGCGTTAGAGAAAGTCAATGGCCGCATCGAAGACCTCACCTGGGAACTTTACCGCGACACCTTGATCGAGCAAGCTGAGCAAGGCGTGGACTATTTCACGATTCACGCTGGAGTTCTACTTCGATTTGTCCCCCACACCGCCCGCCGCATGACAGGTATAGTTTCCCGTGGTGGCTCGATCATGGCCAAGTGGTGCCTAGCTCACCAAACGGAAAGCTTCCTTTACACCCACTGGGATGAAATCTGTGACATCTGTGCCGCCTACGATGTTTCCTTCTCCATCGGCGACGGACTTCGCCCGGGCTCCATCGCTGACGCCAACGACTACGCCCAGCTTGCCGAACTCGAAATCCAAGGTGAACTCACCACCCGCGCATGGGCCAAAGGCTGTCAGGTCATGAACGAGGGACCCGGCCACGTGCCATTACACCTGATTCAGGAAAACATGCAAAAGCAAATCGAGTGGTGCCACGAAGCTCCATTCTACACGCTCGGGCCACTGACTACCGACATCGGACCAGGCTACGACCACATCACTTCCGCCATTGGTGCCGCGAATATCGGCTGGTATGGCTGCGCGATGCTCTGCTACGTCACCCCGAAAGAACACCTCGGCCTACCGAACCGCGATGACGTCCGCGAGGGAGTAATCACCTACAAAATCGCCGCCCACGCCGCCGACCTCGCCAAAGGTCACCCCGCTGCGCAGGAACGCGATAACGCCATTTCCAAAGCCCGCTTCGAGTTCCGCTGGCGCGATCAGTTTGCGCTCGGACTCGACCCCGCACGCGCGATCGACTTCCACGATGAAACCCTCCCCGCCGAAGGTGCCAAAACCGCCCACTTCTGCTCGATGTGTGGCCCGACCTTCTGCTCGATGAAGATCACCGCTGATGTCCGAAAGTACGCCGAGGAAAACGGCTTCACCGAAAAAGATCTGGCCAAGGTCTAGATAAACCATCAAATGAATAGACTCATCTTTTCATTTGACAAGCATCGAAAGATCGCTAATATTCCTCCATATGAAGGAGTCGTCTATTGTTGAATCTTTTTTACCTAGGGAGCCCGCTGATCAAATCAGCGGGACCCATGGTGGATCCAGTATCGTTTCGGAGTCCGCAAGCCCTTATTTACAGGACCCTGCCCATCCAAAACCAACACTGGTTGAAAAGCTGCGAGAAGGATTCCCCATGGCGGAGTTTCGCATTCTACAGAAACTCATCGTCATCCCGGAGGAGGAGCTCGGCCGCTATCTGGGTATCTCACCTGCCACCCTGCATCGTCGCAAAAAATCAGGCCGCCTAGAAACACCTGAGAGTGAACGCGTTGTCAGATTCGCCCGCTTATTTGGACAATGTCTGGAAATTTTTGAGTCCAAGGGTGCCGCAAGAGAATGGCTCAAAACCTTAAACCCTGGCACCGCTGGGGAATCACCCCTTTCCTACGCAGATACAGAGTTTGGTGCCCGTGAAGTTGAAAACCTCCTTGGCCGTATTGATCATGGAGTCTTCAGCTAAACAGCCCGTCCTCATCTCCGGATACCGCATTGTTGCCCCCCGATGGGCTGACGATGCCTTATCGGGTGACGGCGCACGTAAATACGGCGGCCGATGGAACTCGCCGGGACGCCCTATGGTTTATCTGGGAGGGAGCCGCGCCTTGGCGGCACTGGAAATACTCGTTCACCTCACCGCTCCCCTCAGTCGGGCGAAACCCTACAAAATCATTGAGGTCATCATCCCCAACTGCCTCATCTCCGATTACCCACCCGGCATTCTACCCAAAACCTGGCGCGACCATCCACCGGCTCAGATCACTCAGGAAATAGGAGACGATTGGCTCCTCGCCAGCGGCTCACTCGCATTACGTGTCCCCTCCATCCTCATTCCAGAAGAAACCAATATCCTACTCAACCCTCTCCACCCCGACTTCAAAGAAATCACTCACCTTAGTCCCAACGATTTTAGTTTTGACCCGCGACTCTGATTACCAATCATTTCCGTGCGCCTCCGCCAGATTCCTTCTTGCGGAATCCCCCCATAAGGTTAATCTACCGTCTGCCGTGCACCCCTTTCGTTCCCTTACCATCCTCTTGCTGGCGTCCTTCAGCATGGCATCCTGTGCCTTCAGGCCGGCCATTGATGAAAAGGGTCAGGTCGAGGTTCGAAAACCAAACGTCATCGCTCGTGCGCATGGGGAGTGGCAGTTTGAACGCATCAAAAAAAAGAAACAGATCAGCCATGATCCACGTTATACCGACCCCGTCGAGCGCGTGGCCAAGAGGCTCAAAAAAGTGATCGAAATGCCCGGTGCCGATTGGGAATTTGTCATCTTTAAAGACCACTCCGCCAATGCCTTTGCCCTGTCGGGAGGAAAGGTAGGCATCACCACCGGGCTGTTCCGTGTCGCTGACAACGATGCCCTTCTGGCGGCTGTGCTCGGCCACGAAATCTCTCACGCCGCCGCCAACCACTCCGAACAACGAATGGTCAGAGCCGTAGGCACCGCCGCACTCGGCGTCCTGCTTTGGGTCGCCATGGACAACAATGATGTGGACAACCCCGGCTACGCCCTAGCTGGCTATGCCCTAGCATCCTACCTCATCGACTCCCTACCCTTGGCGCGGAAACAGGAATATGAAAGCGACCGCATTGGAGCCATCTACATGGCCAAGGCCGGGTATGACCCTCGGCAAGCGGTAGAACTCTGGCGCAAGCTCGAGCAATACCACACCGCGAAAGGAAAAACACCAAAGCCCGAATACCTCAGCACCCATCCTCACGATGCCAACCGGATTCAAGCCCTTGAGGACTTTATGCCTGTCGCCCTCAAGTATTATAAAAAGCAATAACCCTCTAACTTAAGGAATAACCTAAGACCAGATTACTCTCATTGCAGTCTATGAAACGATTTTTAAGCTTCACCTTGCCTCTCGCGGTTCTCGGAGTCATGCTGGTGTTCCTCATCAGCAACCAAACCACTTGCTCAGAAGAATCCATGGAAAACACCCAAACTGCCCCCCTTCCCACCGCGCCCCAAGGTTATGCAACCGCCACCTTTGCCGCTGGCTGTTACTGGTGTGTCGAGGCCATCTACCAACGTCTCGACGGCGTCAAGTCCGCCACCTCAGGCTTTATCGGAGGAAATATCAAAGACCCTAGCTACGAAGCGGTCTGCGCAGGGACCACCGGCCACACTGAAGCGGTGCAGGTGATCTTCGACCCTGAGAAAATTTCCTACGACACCTTACTCAGCTGGTTTTGGCGACTGCATGATCCCACCCAACTTAACCGCCAAGGCGCAGACATAGGCACCCAGTATCGCTCTGGCATTTTTTACCACAACGACGCCCAGAAAAAAACAGCCGCCGATTCCCGAACCAAAGCCCAGGAGAGCTTCGCCAAACCGATCGTTACGGAAATCACTCAAGCCAGCACATTTTACCCAGCCAAAGTTTCCCACCAGGATTATTACAAACTCAATGGCAACAAAAACCCCTACTGCCGCGCAGTCATCGCTCCTAAGTTGAAAAAACTCAAACTCGAGCAATCGGCTAAATAGACAGCTAGATAAACAGCCATTGGCTGTCCGTCTCCCAAGTCATCTCGCGCCACTGGATGTGCTCGCCCTCGAAGAGGAATTTTCCGAGGAATTTTTTCCCGGCCAACATCTCAGGAAGCCAATGCTGGTCGTCTTCCCACATCTGATCGTAAGGGATTTTATCAAGATCCGTCCATAGCGGATTCGCCTCATCTGTCGAAGTGGGCACGCCCTCAAATTCTGTCGCCATAAAAACATGGCAATGAATATCCGGAATATCAGACATGGCAAACCAGAGTTCGCCCATCTTCACGGGATTCAGCGGAGTGATATGCAGTTCCTCCTGACACTCACGCACCACACACTGCTCCGGAGTTTCGCCGGGATCAATTTTCCCTCCCGGCCCATTGATCTTCCCCATGCCTATCCCGCGCAGCTTCTCGATAAGCAACACCTGACCATTCTGCACCACAAACATCAAAGTCGCTGGCATTTCACCCTGCCAATTTTCCCAATCCACACGACATGCTTCCATACAAAGTTTTCTAGTGGTTCCCTCGAAAATGGGAAGAACAAAAGCCAGAACACACGCCAGAACAAAAGCCAGAATGAAGGGGCTGATCGGTGGCTCTA
>CAYNNY010000009.1:10891-17143 GCA_964398555.1 uncultured Verrucomicrobiales bacterium | reverse complement strand
GCCAGAACACACGCCAGAACAAAAGCCAGAATGAAGGGGCTGATCGGTGGCTCTATCCTGCCCACAAAAAATGCCCTGGGAGTTGGAGCTCCCAGGGCAATGAATATTCAACTCCTACACGCTGATAATGTGATGGAAGCTGACAACTGCAACGGTTGTGTTCACTTTCAAGCCCCAGATTATCCGAGACTCACAGGTAGTAGACCCTCAAGTTTGCTATCCGTTCAAAAAAAGTTAAGATTTCTTTTCTTTCCACGAATGATGATATTTCTGATTGGTATCATTTACCCTCTGAATACCCCCAATCAGTCATCATCGAGGCTCTGATTCATATCCATGGCAGGATTCTCCTCGCGGCAGCTTTCACCCACAATCACCGCAGGAACTCCCGCCACGGTTTTGTGTGGCGGCACATCCGCGAGCACCACACTGCCGGCTCCAATTTTAGAGCACTCGCCAATGGTGACACGCCCTAAAATCTTCGATCCAGCACCAATCAATACGCCAGAGCACACAATCGGGTGACGATCGCCTATCTCATTCCCGGTTCCTCCCAGGGTGACCTCATGAAGAATGGAGACATTATCATGGATAATTGCCGTTTCACCCACCACCACACTGGTCGCGTGATCAAGGAAGATCCCGCAGCCGATGCGTGCGGCCGGATGAATATCCACACTAAAGATCTCGCTCACAATACTCTGAAAATACAAGGCCAGGGACTTCCGACCATCGATCCACAACTGGTGCGAGACTCGGTAAGAGGTAATCGCCAGGAATCCTTTGTAAAAAAGCAGTGGCTCAAGCGCCGATTGACATGCTGGATCACGATTGTAAATAGCCTGCAAATCCCATGCCGCACTTTGCACAAGTGCCTCATTCTCCGTCATAATCGTCACAAGCAGCGGCTCCAACTCCGCACGAAGCATATCCTCACGTGACAGCCTACGTGAAAGACGAGCTGCCAAGCTACAGGCGAGACTTTTGCGCTGAATAATCACATCATCCAGCAAATGCCGAAGATGGGGTTCAGCCTCAGCCATGGCAGAAGCCGCCTCTCGAACACCTTCCCAAATGAGAGAAACCTCCGCTTTGGTCTCGGCTTGAGTGTGATCGGTATGACAAAGATTCACACCCTTGTCGCTGGTTTGTCTGTTGTTTTCGTGTTGCATTTGGTCGTGAGGATTTCCCAGAAACTTGAATACGCCTGCCGCGCCATGAGTCAGCTTGCGCGTCACCATGACGGACAGACTCTTACACGACTTGACGAGTTAGCGCAACGTGAAGCCGTGTCAGCGAATTTTTTAGTACAAATCCTCAATGACCTCAAGCGCGATGGCCTCATCGAAAGCAAACGAGGAAAAGCTGGCGGCTACCTCCTCGCCCGTGCGCCCAGGGAGATTTCGCTCTACGATATCACCAAGGCGGTGGAATCCGGGCTTCTCAGACTCAACATCTCAACCGAGGGTGAGTCCGGCTGCTCCGTCAAGGATGCCTGGGAACAAGCCTCCAAGTCCCTGCACAAAGAACTTCAATCGATCACACTCGATACCCTCAGCTCTCAATCACCGATGTTTTATATTTAGGCCGTTTGTCAGTTTGCTAGTTTTTGAGTTTTCAGTATGCTTACGAGTATGCGGACACTGTTGATGCTTTTTTTTCTCCTCCCCTGCTCATTGTTAGCACAGGAAGTGATCACGGCAGCCAATAGCACTTCGGCATCCCCCATCAATCAGCGCCGCGCCTACGGAAATGGATGTGGTCCGGCATCATTGCTTAATGCCTTTCAATACGGTAGTGAGAAATGGCAAAAGGTATTTAACGCCGTGCCCGGCGACAACAGCAAAACACGCATCCGTTACGTCGTCGCTGCCTGGGGAAACAAACCATCCAAACATCTCAAAGGCACCCAGAGATGGAAACCCAAAGAAGGCATCAATCTCCTCGACCTCACCGACATGGCGAACGAGATGCGAGCCGCCCACTTTCTTCCCAAAATCAAAAACGAGGTTCTCAGCCAAAAAAACAAAGAATCGCATAGCCAATTTCTCAAACGCGCTCATGCCAAGCTCTCCAAATCACTGAAAAATGGACTCCCTCCCATCCTCAGCATCCGCCGCTACGCCTACCGATACAGTAAAGAAGTCGGCCAAAAATCATGGTGGTCCGTCCAGGCCCACTTTATCGTGCTCATTGAACTCCCCAAAACCCTCCCCCCCCATGCCTCCTCTTTCAAAATCCGCTACGTCGACCCCTACGGTGGATTCGTAAGGGAAGGCCAGATTCAAACCGACACCGGAAGCTTCACCCTCTGCCCTTACCTAGGCACTAACATGCCCCACACCGCCGTCGGAAAATCCTTTGTTAAACCTGGAGAAGAAACCCTACTCACGACGGCCGCCATGATTGGAGTTTTTTAGATCATACATTCTCGCGATAACTCTTGGCGGCTTTGCGGCTTTGCGTGAGCCAATAAGATTTGAAAATTTCACGCAAAGGCGCTAAGACGCAAAGGAAGGTTAATAAGGGATCTTGAACAATGGCAGCGTATTTTGATGGAAATATATCAATCAAAATGTATAAAAATCGCCTAACCCCTCGTAGGTTATCGAATGGTGTCGAAGCCTTGGACTCTTAGTCCCGAATGCAAAACTATTAGACAGACTCAACGAGAAGCTATTCATGAATCTCTGACGCCTTCACTTTGCCGTCAGCCCTATTCGACAACAGAATCACTTCAAATAAGAAAAAGCCCCCAGCGGAATGATCCACTGGAGGCTTGAGATTGATTTGATCGGTTGAGATCAGTGCAAGTTAGCTGACTTCACCACGGGCCATACCCTGCTCTTCAAGCGCTGCCTGAGCGGCGGCGAGCTTGGCGACCGGGATACGGTAAGGTGAACAAGAAACGTAGTTCAAACCAGTGCGATGGAAGAACTTCACTGACTCAGGATCGCCACCGTGTTCACCACAGATACCGATCTTGAGTTTTGGATTCGTCTTCCGTCCCTTCTCAACACCAATTTCAACGAGCTGGCCGACACCTGTTTGGTCGAGGCTTGCGAATGGGTTGTTGTCCAACACCTCAGCTTCCTGGTAAGCAGGAAGGAATGAGCTGGAGTCGTCACGGCTGAGGCCGAGACAGGTCTGGGTGAGGTCGTTGGTGCCGAAGCTGAAGAATGCGGCGTCCTCGGCCACTGCATCAGCGGTCAAACAGGCACGTGGAATCTCCATCATGGTGCCAACGGTGTAACGCAACTGGGTTTTCTTGAGACCATACTTGGCGCGAACCTCAGCCGCTGCGGCGTCGATCACTTCTTTCTGAAGTTGGAATTCCTTCGCATAAGATACGAGAGGAACCATGATTTCAGGAACAACCTTCGTTCCAGACTGCTTCACTTCTACGGCAGCTTCAAGGATCGCTGTTGCCTGCATCTTGGTGATTTCAGGGTAAACGATTCCGAGACGGCAACCACGGTGACCAAGCATTGGGTTCTCTTCATGCAGCGCGTTGATACGGCCGTGGATGAATGAGGACTCAACACCGAGCTTTCCAGCGAGTTCATCAATCTGTTGATGAGTCATGGTGCCGATGAATTCGTGCAATGGTGGATCCAGAAGACGGATGGTCGCTGGGCGACCGTCAAGGGCTTTGAAGATACCTGTGAAGTCTTCTTTCTGGTAGGGAAGAAGCTTAGCAAGCGCAGTGGCTTTGCCTTCATCCGTATTCGCAAGGATCATCTCGCGAACGGCATCGATGCGGTCACCTTCAAAGAACATGTGCTCTGTGCGGGTGAGGCCGATTCCTTGAGCGCCAAACTTAACAGCGGTCTCCACCTGTTCCGGGGTGTCGGAGTTGGTGCGGATGTCGAGCGTGCGGATCTTATCAGCCCACTTCATGAGCTGGATGAACTTGATGTAAGTTGCACCTTTTTGGGCGCGAGCTTTGCCTTCGATCAATCCTTGGATCACCTGTGATGGTGATGCTTTGATTTCACCAGCGTAAACGCTACCGACAAATCCATTGAGAGAAAGGAAGTCACCCTCATTGAGAGTCACACCATTTCCGGTGATGGTTTTGGCGATGTAGTCGATCTCCATGGTGTGGCAACCACAAACACAAATCTTACCCATCTGACGAGCAACGAGAGCTGCGTGTGAAGAAGCACCACCACGAGTGGTGAGAATTCCTTCAGCCGCAATCATTCCACGAAGATCTTCAGGAGATGTTTCCTGACGAGTCAGGATGACTTTTTCACCTCTTTCGGCAGCGGCAACAGCCGTTTCAGCAGAGAAGTAAATTTGTCCAGATGCAGCACCAGGGCCAGCAGGAAGTCCTGCCCCAACTTTGGTCGCTTTCTTCTCAGCAGCAGAGTCAAAGATAGGAGCCAGCATTTGACTCAAATCTTCAGCTGGGATACGGAGAATAGCTGTCTCTTTGGTGATAAGCTTCTCTTTCACCATGTCGAGTGCGATGTTCACAGCGGCAAATCCGGTACGCTTTCCGTTACGGGTTTGAAGCATCCAGAGTTTTCCGGCTTCGATGGTGAACTCGATGTCCTGCACGTCTTTGAAGTGCGCCTCAAGCACCTTGCGGATTTCAAGAAGCTCTTTGTGTGACTTAGGAAGGTCCTTCGCCAATTTAGCGATCTGCTTCGGTGTACGAACACCTGCAACCACGTCCTCACCTTGAGCATCAATAAGATACTCACCGTAGAAAACGTTTTCGCCAGTGGCAGGGTCACGTGTAAACGCAACACCTGTTCCGGACTCAGTTCCAGTGTTACCGAAGACCATGGCCTGCACGTTGACGGCAGTTCCCCATGCGGCTGGGATACCATACTTCTGACGGTAAACCTTAGCGCGGTCGTTATTCCATGAGTTGAACACAGCGTTCACGGATCCCATGAGCTGCTCACGAGGATCTTCTGGGAAGTCGCTTCCACTGCGCTTTTTGATCAATGCCTTAAACTCGGCAACCACCCAACGGAGGTCGGCTTCGCTAAGCTCGGAATCAATTTGAACACCTGCATTCGACTTGGCTTTTTCCAAAATCACCTCGTAAGGGTCGTGGTGCTCACCAGCTTCAGCTTCCACACCCATGACAACACTGCCATACATCTGGAGGAAGCGACGGTAGCTGTCCCATGCAAATTTAGGGTTGCCAGTTTTGTCGGAGAGTGACTCAACCACTTGGTCGTTAATTCCAAGGTTGAGGATGGTGTCCATCATTCCGGGCATCGACTCGCGAGCACCTGAACGAACGGAAAGGAGAAGTGGGTTTTTCAGATCCCCAAACTTCTTGCCCATGACTTTTTCGATCTTGGCAATGTTGGCGTCGATTTGAGCATCGAGAGTCGCAGGATACTTTTTACCATTGTCATAGTAATAAGAGCAAACTTCTGTCGTGATCGTCAGTCCAGCAGGAACGGGAAGTCCGATGCGGTTCATCTCGGCAAGGTTTGCACCTTTGCCTCCGAGAAGATTTTTCTGGGTGCCACCTCCGTCAGCTTTTCCACCACCGAAGAAGTAAACGTATTTACCTTTTTTGACGGTTGCTTTGCGAGCGACTTTTTTGCCTGCTGCTTTTTTAGCGGCGGGCTTACGAGTTGCTTTTTTAGGAGCGGCTTTTTTAGCGACGGGCTTACGAGTTGCCTTTTTGGGCGCTGCTTTTTTAGCGACAGGCTTGCGAGTTGCTTTTTTAGCAGTCACTTTACGAGTTGCTTTCTTAGGGGCGGGTGCCTTGCGTGCAGCCTTCTTGGCAACAGTTTTACGGGCAGCTTTCTTTGCGGTCTTGCGTTTTGCTTTAGCCATTTTTTTGATAGTTTTGTGGTTGGGGGTATTTTCCGTTAGACAAAAACCGCGAAAAGGTCGCAACTCTTGTAAAACAGAGGCGCAACGTAGCAGGCAAATACCAGAGGTCAAGCCAGCGTTGTTGTCTTTTTTTCTCCCCCGACTTCCGTGCGATTCCCACAATACGAATATGAAGCACCTCGCTAATGGCCAGCACAGCCAAGACCAAGAGAGCCACCACATCCATCCTCAGCTTCTTACTGACAAAGATTACAAGCGCCACCGCCAGCAATGTAAGAACAAAGCCAATTTAATAAGTCATGGAATCCAACTGACATCCTACCAAAAACCGGGCCAAAAACCGGAAGCTTAAAATACGACTACTTCCAGATTAATTGGATCATCTATCAGCCTAAAATGCCAGCTTGACCACAGGCGGGCACTCCTGATAGTTTGCAA
>CAYNNY010000009.1:0-10791 GCA_964398555.1 uncultured Verrucomicrobiales bacterium | reverse complement strand
CTATCAGCCTAAAATGCCAGCTTGACCACAGGCGGGCACTCCTGATAGTTTGCAAGCATCAGATATAACCATATCCAATCTATGACCAAGCACACCTACACATCCAGCCTGCTCTCAGCTACACTGCTGCTCTCAGGAATATCCGTCACTACCGCCCAAGACACACCAGCAACGAAGGATCAAAAAAACAAGACCGTCAGCACCGAAGAACTGGCCAGCCGCCAGGCCTCCATTCCACTGATCGAAGAACGTATCAAGGATCGCGAACAACAAATCCTAGAAATCGTCAAAGAAATCGAACGCATCAATGCACACAGCGAAGGGCGCATCGACAAAATCGTAAGCACCCTGGCAAAAATGAAAGATTCCCAGAACTCAAAAATCCGCGTTGCCCACATGAAGGAGGAGACCATGAAAGCGCTCTACAACACCATTGAAAACTACAATAGGCGCCGAGCAGAGCTCAAGGAACAACTCAGCACGGGAAAAGCCAAGATCGGCGAAAATGCCGCCAATAAAGGGGTCGAAATATTCGATGCCAAAATCGAGAAACGCGCCGCTCAAATGGTTGAACTCTCCAAATCATTCACAGAACACAAAGACTACAAAAAATATGAAAGTGACAGCTCAGGTGGACGTTATGGATATGGCAATCGACGAGGTTGGGGAGGGGAGAACACGCGCACCAGTGAAAAATGGAAACAAAACCGCCGTGAAACAGTCTTCACTGAAGGACAGAGCAAGAAAATGATCGAAGCCCTGAAAAAAAGCATCGACAACCTCGAAACACGCAACAACACCCTGCGCAATAAATCCAAAGAAAAAGGCACATCCGAAGCCACCCAAAAATTCTACCAAGAAGACATAGCTCGTAACGAAACAGCTATGGCAAGCCGCCGCAAACAACTGGGCGAGCTGATGCAACCCGGAAGCGGATCCACAGCAACCACCAGCGTGAGTCGCGACAAAGCCCATGACACCGAGCTTATGATCCGCGAAATCGCCAACGACATTAAGAGAGACTCAAATGCAATCACTCGTAACTACAACGAACTGAAGCAACGTCTCACCAGCCTCAACCGCACCAAACTTAATTTGAAAGCGCGTAAAAAATGGCTCAAGGATTACGAAGCCACCAATGGAAAGACCGGGAACTAATCACCCAAATAATTTCACTCAAAGCGCCCGGCGAGCCCAGCTCTCCGGGCGTTTTTGTTTACCGCCCTCTTATCCATTTACCCCCTATGGCTTCACTCCATACCAATCGTTGGCGAGAATATCGAGTAATTCAAAGCGCGAGTTTCTACCATTCCTACCTTCCCTGTGTAGGCGCATTCTCACTCGGACGCGATGGTATCGGGACGGATCCAGCAAGCCCACACTGAAGCCATGCAGGTCTTTCCGCGTCTTCCACGTTTCGATATCCTCCTTCTCTAGCAGTTCGCTGATTTGCCTACCCAAATCACTATCAATTAACACACTTACAGGCGTAGAAGCAACCGCCTCAAACTCGCCCTTGAAACGCATGGTCGGCTTGTAAAATACAAGACTCATTTCCTTTCGTTCAAAATCCTCATTCGAATCACGCACCCGCATGTAGAGTCTGAATTCCCCCTCATCACCTTCCTTGCCAGCAGGGAAAAATGACCACGATTCAGCATCATAACGAACCATCGACATCCAATCAATTTTCCATTCCTTATTATCATCCAAAACAAAAACAACCTCCCATTGCTCACCTTGTTTATTCATGCAAATAGCTCCAATGGCCGACATTGGAAACCCATCCAGTAACTCTGCGCTAATAATCTGGCCTTGAATTTCCGCTGAAGAATAGATCAATTCATCCTTATAATGACGATCCATCACTCCCGAAAGCTTCACTCCTTGATAGACAAACTGAGCCTTCCCGGCCGCCGAGGAGGCACTCTGAAATCCCGACATAGCTCGCTGACAAGCTGGCAGGGCGTCATCGACCACCCGCTGCCTATTTTGCACCTCACGGGCTTCAGCCAATGCCACATCTTCTTGATCCTGAGCTCCAACTGTCGAATTTAACTCATCATCGGAACCTAGGTATTTCACTAGAAAAACAACGCCTATCATAAGCACAATCCAAACAGCTACATACACTCTACCCGTATTTCTTCTAACCTCTTTGCGCTTCGAGTGCCTGACCCGATCATCTTGCTCCTCCTCCGCCGTCTCTGAACTAGCCTTGGTAGCCTCAAATATATCATGGGAATCTCGACTCACCCCGTGAAGCTTGACCGATGGCCTAGGCGTCAGCTCACTGGCAGCGTTCGGCTGAGTCTGCTTCATCCTCGCCAGATCACCTCCTGTTGGTGGTTTACCGCAAACAGAGCAGCGCTGCTCGCCCAGATCTTTCAGCGCCGCTTCAAAAAGCGCCCCGCATTCAAGACAATGATAATATCCTCTACTCAATTTAACCATAATTCATCAAGGGGTAACCCATTCAGGGTGCTCCAATTCCACCAGTTCAATCTGCGAAGGCAAGGCTTCTTTTTTAGCCATCCTCACACGCAATGTTACTTTCTGGTCTTTTTTCAAAGCTACAACAAAGCTACCATGATCCAAAACGCCCTTCAATTTTAAATCCAACTCAGACCCTCTAACCGCATACCCCCACATGTGATGCATTTTATCAGCGGACAAAAGCATGTAAGCCGAGTAATCACGATCATTATAGGGGCCAGCATAGAAATCATTCTTTTTACGAATCATACAGCGCATCACCACGGATTCCGTGTGAATCTTAGCTGGCAAAGCTGATTTGGGGCTAGGACTCAACTGCGAGGCATCTACCACCCCGGCAACGCGCTGGGCATCTGAGATGGCACCGCGCCGTTTCCGAGCATCCGCACGGATCGCCTGCAGCGAAACCTCAGACCAAGCGACAGTCGCAAACCAATCGAGCTTCAACTGCTCACCATCTTGGGTGAAATAAGCTCGAAACGGAAGATAGTCGTAATTTCTCCCTGTGAAAATAAGATAGGCGGTCTCCCCCGTGTGACCAATACTCCACCCTTGCTCTTGTCGCTGAGCCAAAAGCGGCTTGAAAGCAAAAGAGCTTTGCGCGATCCTCTTCAAATAGAGCTCAGGCTGACGCACCCATTGACTGCGGGCCTGATCGTCAGCAGCCTCCATATACTCTTTCATGACTCGCATAGCCTCGGATTCGATCATTCCGGACCGATGCCTAAGCCATTTCTCCGGACTACCTTCATAAGGGTCCGCCTCTTCTTGCTTCTCAATCAGCGGGACCACCTGCCCCTCCGAGACACTATCACCCCGGAGCACTCCCCGCATCGCCACCAAGACGACGACCAAAACAATCACCATGGAGCCACCTATGAGCACAGAGCGCAAACTCGTGCTGGCTGATTGCCCCCACTGCTCCTCCTGCTTTTCAGCTTCGTCCAGTTGATCATCTAGCTTTTCAAACTTTGCTTTGGCCACCTTGATTCGCTCTTTCCCAGGCTCAACAGCGCGCACCAACCGAGTCACCACCTCCTCAGGCTCCAAATCACTCACCATCTCAGGCTCAAGCTGCTTGGATACCGCAACCCTTGGCTGCACGCGTATTTCACGAAGCTCCCCCGCCCCGCTTTGACTCGTTTCCGAAGAAGACCCTTCCGGCTCCCACTCATTGCCTACACTTTGATTATCTTCCGCGCGCTCGTTCATGCTGTGCAGATAAAACAACGCATTTTAAGGCATCTGGCAAGCCTCCCTTTCAACCATTTATCAAATTACAGCTCGACTTGTGGAGAGTCAGAATCCTCAGACTCACCCCTGCGTCGATGAGTAGGCGGCCCTCCTCGGCCTGACGGTTTATGGTGAGATCGTTTCTCAGAATTCGGCATTGCGCGATGAGGTGGGCCAGACTTCCGCCTATCTGCCCATACAGCCCTCACCTCCTCGGGGGAAACCTCCCCGTTATTATCTTGATCCAACTTCTGAAAGAGCTTTTTTTTCCGACCTTCAGGGATCCGGCCTAGCCATGGCAGCTTTGAAAATTCCTCAAAATCCAATCCTCCACTGGAATTGACGTCATACTTCTTTAAATCAATGTGATGAGGGCCGTTGCCACCACCCGGTCTAAACCTCCCCTTAAGCTCGGAACGCTGAATATGCCCATCCTTATTTCGATCCAACCTCTTGAACATCAGCCTGAGTTTAGCCTCATTCATCTTCGGTAGTTGCGGTGCTTTGGAAAATTCTAAAAAATCAAACCCACCGGACCCATCCACGTCCAACCGCTCAAAGTCCTTACGCAAGGCCTGCATATATTGGGGCGGCTGATGTCGTAATTCTCTCATCCGTAATTTCCCGTCCTTATCCCTATCAAGATAATTAAAAAGCTTACGACGCTTCTTCACATCGATTCTCGCTAAGCGAGGCGATTGAGAAAACTCCTCAAAACTCAAAAAACCATCCCCATCAGCATCCAGCGTTTTAAAATCCACCCCCATATTGCGCCCCCCATGCCTGAACTTCCCATGAGGCGGGCCTTCACCGCCTTTGCAGGGAGGCTGCGGAGCTGGATCTGAAGCACCAGCAACAGCGGAAAGCAAAATAGCGAAAATACCAACACACGCAAATGACGACCATCTGTAGAATGGTTGGAAAAATGGAAGAGAGCGCGCTATCATAAACTTCAGTGACTGCTGTGGATGGTAAGATGACCCGCCCACACACTGCCTAAGCAAACAGGGGGCTGTCAACATCGCTTTAACACCACCATCATGCACGAGTTGTGACTGTAACGCATTTTTTTATTTTATTTAAGATCACATTACCCGATAAGCTCGCCCAGCGATGCACATTCACGATATCTTACAAGGCGATGATCCAAGTTTTTCTTTTGAGTTCTACCCCCCAAAAAGCGACAAGTCTTGGGATGACCTCTATGACGTCATTCGTGATCTTTCTAAATACAAACCCTCGTTTGTCAGTGTCACCTACGGCGCCGGCGGATCGACCAGAGAACTTACTCACGACCTAGTCGTTCGCATTAAGGAAACCACAGAAACCCCACCTGTACCTCACTTAACATGCGTCAATCACAGCAAAGATGAAATCACCACCACGCTCGAGCGCTATGCCGCTGTCGGCATAGGTAACATCCTTGCCCTGCGGGGTGATCCTCCAGCGAATATCGCCAATTATAACCATTCCGCTGATGCTCTGCCACATGCAGCCGACCTCGTGAAACATATCCGCCAATTCAACGAGTCAGGAAAACACCCCGCCCCCCGAGGATTTGGCATTGGTGTCGCCGCCTTCCCCGAAGGTCACCCGGACACCCCCAACCGCTTACTTGAGATGGATCACCTCAAGGCTAAGGTCGACGAAGGTGCCGACTACATCTGCACCCAGCTATTCTTCGACAACCACGACTTCCTCGATTTCAGAGATCGGTGTTCACTGGCCGGAATCAACATCCCCATCATCGCCGGCATCATGCCAATCACTTCAGCCAAAGGTATCCGCCGCATGGCGGAGCTTGCTGCTGGAGCACACTTCCCAGCGCGCCTGCTGCGCGCCCTCAACCGTGCCGGAGACAATCAACAAGCCGTCCAACGCATCGGTATCCAACATGCTGCGGAGCAATGCTCCGGACTGCTCGACGCCAAAGTCGACGGGATTCACTTCTACACGCTCAACCAAAGTAAAGCGACCCAAGAGGTCTATGCATCCCTCGGCATGAGCTAGGACAGGGGCTATTGAAACTACTTCCGGTTTCGGCCAAGGGTATAGAGATTTTTGGCCTGCTCCAATGTCAGATTCTTAAGTCTGCCTGACAATGGCACATTCAGCCAAATTCGGCCAGTGGCCTCATCCAATGGATAGGCTTGCTGAAGACCTGCAGACGTCTCGAAGGCGTCCTTCTTGAGACCAATCCTGATCTCACCTTCAAATCGGCTCACATTTTTCTCGTTAAGGATCGAAATCGACAAGGCATCCTTTCCAAACAGATTGTCAGAAGATGCCTCTGCACTTTTCACTTCGCCCACCCCTTTCGCAGCATCTGAAAGTGATATGCTTGACTCCTTCCCATCGAAGATATCGGCTTCCATCCTCCAGTTTTTTTCGATAACATTCGTCACCACTAGCACATTTAAAATCCCCAAAGCCTTGGCAATTTCGACATGGGCAGGAGGACGAACACTCACACCTCCGGCCAAATGAAACAAGTCACCGGCTTTAAAATCTATCTGATCCATTTGGAAGCGTCCCCCACCAGTGCGAATATGGCACGACCCCTGTGTGAATAGGATTTTGCGATAACTGTTATAAACATCGACCACACTCAGAGCAGAAAGCAGGTGCAGGGAGTCCCGCATCACAATTTCATCCCCATCCAACAAAGATAGATTGAGATCAAAAACAATACCCTCTTGACTATTGGGCGAACCAGCAATGGTCCCCTTCCCTGAAATCTCACCCTCAATCCAATCATTATACTGATCAGGTAACAACAACTTCAACGGCACCGAGTCCAAGTCCACATGGCCTGACACCTGAGGCTGACCACCTTCACCCATTTCAAATTTAAACGAAATGCGACCTCCACCTGCCCGCAGCACACCCTCCTGGACACGAACTCCCTGCTTATTGCAGATGACAACAAGTTTTACAATTTCCAGATGGCGCATCCAGTTCTGAGCAAATGTCCCTCCCTCAAATTCGAGCCTCCACCCATCACCGTCGGGGGAGACAATCATATGACTATCGCGTATATAACCTTGATTATTGGCCGAATATCCCCACCTAAAATGAGCGTGTTGCACATCAATCCTATCGAATTCAAAAGCTTCGTGTTTGGGAAAAATCGACTGATAAGAGGCCGCGGCCTCAGCATCATCACGAGCACCAGCCTTGAGATAAACATCCAGTTGACCGATAGAAATATCTCCGCCCTTCCAGACGCCAAACAAGCCAGTCGTCAAATTCATATTGAGGCGAATCAGACGCGCATTCAATTGATGGAAAAATGAATCCTCAGTGCCCTCCATTTTTATCAGGGAAATAGTAGCGACACCCCGATCTTTCCCAATCGACCCCACCTTACAATCTTTCCCCTTCAGTGACTGCTCCACCCCAACACGGACATCATCTTTAAATCCCTCTTTCTCAACTCTTTTTACGAGATACAGCCAGAAAACAAGAGCACCCACAAAACACAGCAAAAGAAACTTTAGACCAAATCGCGCCAACCTCGAAAAGACTGACTGGCCATCGGCAGCGTGCCTCAGCTGAAAGGGTGTTATTTTGGGTGAGCCTGATTTCGACAAGCTCACCCAGATTGAAAATAATCTTCAGTGCGTCGATATCAAATCGGCACAATCATTAGCAGCCGCAGCCACCACCGCAACAACCACCACCGCCACCATCGGATTGCTCCATGTCTTCAGGCTCGGGAACACGTCCCAGCTCAAGAGTCATGCTAACATACTTACCGATGGTCTGCTGCAGTGTTTTCAAGCTCTGCTGAGCCTCCATGAAGTCGCTTGCCACCTCGTTATTCATCAATGAATCACGGGCGGATTCAAACTCCTGAATCTCAGTCTCGGAAAGCTCAACACCAGCGTGCTGCTTCTGATGAAGCTCTTCACCACGCTCATGCACCGATTGATATTGCAGCTTCGCCTCGTCATCGGAGAGAAAACGCTCAACCTGGCCCTGAAGGGCAAGAAACTCGATATCCTGCGCGATTGCATCACACATATCTTTAGTCTTCGCCATGACGGCGGAATCTTTGGCAAAAATGCTCATGCCCTGACTTATCCCCTCTCTGCTCAATTGGCAACCCCTGACCTTATCTTTTTTCTCAAATCCTTGTACTGTTGACGAATTTTACACAAATCCACCTACCCTATAACGTTCAACCCATGCATTCTTCCTATAACCGCCAAACTCACACACCGATGAACACCTCTCGCATCCTCATCCCCTCCGCCTGGCTGCTCAGTGTGGCCGCCGCCTTCATGATTGGGCAAAAAAAGCCCTCCACTTCGTCTGAAACATCTCCCTCAGCCGAACAAAAAAACTCCACCTATCTACCCTACAGCCGAAGATCAAACGCTGAAAACTCCTCATCTTCACGAAAAAATTCCAACTCAGGGCAAGCATCTAAAAATTCATCCAGCAACGACCTAAGCGATCTCAACATCAGCACCATCGCTAACAACAACGACCCAATTAACCGAGCCTCAGATTTACTCAAGCTCATCAGCACTCTCGGCCCGAACGACTTCGAGCAAGTCGTCACCGACTTCCGAGGTCTAGGCATCACAGGCGAACGCATGAGTGAATACGGCATGCTTTTACACGCTTGGGCAAAAGTTGATCCACTGGGAGCTCTCAACTACGCTGAGCAAAACACAGGCACCCAATTCGCCCGCCAAACCATCCTCACAAGCTGGGCCGGCACCGACCCCGAATCAGCCGTGCTGTGGGCAAAAGAACACCACACGGGAGAAAAAGCCAACCCTTGGCTTATCGGCGTCATTCGTGGGATTGCCAGTAATGACCCCACACGCGCCACCGAAGTCTTGCATGACCTGCCCCTCAGCCGCGAACGGGGAACCGCCCTCTCATCAATCATCCCCCACATCGCCAGCCAAGGGCATAAAAACGCCATCCTTTGGCTCGATACCATCACCGATGACCGCCTCCACACCGGAGCCACCTCTTACTTAGCGGCCAGCCTGGCCAAAACTGACGCACCAAGCACGGCTGAGTGGGTCAGCACCCTAGGGGAATCCGAAGGAAAAGCCCGGGCCGCTGGTGAAGTGGCCGATCAATGGGCCAATGATGATCTCCCGTCAGCCATCGCATGGACAGATACCCTGGACGGGAATAGCAAAAGTAATGCCGCACGCGAAATCATCGGACCTTACGCCAAAGAAAACCCCAGCGAGGCAGCTGCATGGCTCCATACCATGACCGACGACCCCAAATACAATGAAATTTCCCGAAGTTATATCTGGAACACCGCACAGAGCCACCCTGAGTTTTCACTCGCCCAAGTCGGAGAAATCCAAGATCCCAAGACTCAAGAACGCTACTACGAACGCATTCTCAAAAGATGGAAAGCACAGGAAGCTGACGCCGCTCAGACTTGGATGGACAACCATCAGGTCTCCGACGAGCTCCGCGACAAGGTCAACAAATAAGAAAACATCCACTCTTGCCAAACCTGCACCAATAAGAAACGCTACGCGCGTCATGAGAATCATTTCCACCAAAGACGCCGTATTTGAAAAAATCGAAAACGCTCTCAGCGAGCGACAAGAAGAGACCGAGCTCGAGCCTCTCGCTGGGATCGACTGCGACGAGCAGGACATCGCCAACCAACATGAACTCGGCGACGAAGACCCCATCGCCACCATCGAGCTGATTGCGCAGTGGCTTCCCGACACCGGAGAAGGCGTGCTCGACTGGTATTTCGTCCGCCTCTCTGGGATGAAAACTGACCCTCCAGAAATCGAACACGGAGGCCCCCTGCTCGCATTTAATAGCCAAAAGAGCGTGCCAGACCTTGACCAACTCATCGGCGAGGCTGTGACAGCGCTGAATCTATCTATCGACTGGGCTGAATTCGAGCTCGAGGAAGATGCCTAATCCAACTCCATCAGAGCCATGAATGAGCAATGGGACCTCATCGTGATCGGCGGCGGCGCAGCTGGATTTTTTGCTGCGATCACCTACGCCGAGACACGAGAAAATGCAGCACGCGTCCTCATCCTTGAAAAAACTCCTCACGTTCTCGCCAAAGTTAAAATCTCAGGCGGCGGGCGCTGCAATGTCACCCACGCCTGCTTTGACCCCAAAGCCCTCGCCGAATACTACCCACGAGGCAGCAAATCCCTGATCGGTCCCTTTCACCGCTGGGGAGCCACCGACACCGTAAAATGGTTCAGTGATCGAGGAGTCAAACTCAAGACAGAAGCCGATGGCAGAATGTTTCCCGACACCGACGATTCACAAACCATCATCGACAGCCTAACCGGAGCTGCCCGCCAAGCAGGTGTCACGGTCAGGACTTCCAATGGAGTTCAATCCATCACCCAAAACAAAGAAAGCGACCACCGCTTTCAACTAACCACCACTCAAGGAACGGCCCTTGAAGCCACATCCATCCTCTTAGCCACTGGCGGCACCCGACTCGCCGCAGGAGCCAAGCTAGCCAAAGCTCTCGGTCACAAGCTCGAACCGAATGCCCCCTCTCTTTTCGCCTTCAACATCGACGACCCTCGCATCACCACCCTGCCTGGCGTCTCCGTTCCGAACGCCACAGTTTCCGTAGTCGACTCGAAGCTGACAGCCACCGGCCCACTGCTGATCACCCACCACGGACTCAGCGGCCCCGGCATTCTTCGCCTCTCAGCCTGGGGCGCACGCACACTCCATGACCACAATTACCAATTCGATATTAAGGTCAACTGGCTACCAAACGAAAGCTCAACCGAAACCCCAAGCGCCATCCTCAACGATATCCGCCAAACCTGGGGGAAACGCAAAGTGATCGGACGAGCCCCCTTTGAAAGCTTTCCCAAACGGCTATGGCAAAACCTCTGCTCAGCAGCTGGCATTTCTGACACCTGCCTCTGGTCACAACTCAGCAAAGACCTCACTAAACGACTCCTCAATGAGCTAATCGGCGGACATTTTCGCGTCTCAGGAAAAAGCCTTAACAAAGACGAATTTGTCACCTGTGGCGGAGTGATTCTTCCCGAAGTCAATTTGCGCACCATGGAA
>CAYNNY010000008.1:30982-38416 GCA_964398555.1 uncultured Verrucomicrobiales bacterium | reverse complement strand
AAAGTAACACTACTTTTTATAAACCCCTGCAGGGCGCTCAGTAACGCTATGGATTTTTGCGCGTTGCACCGCATCGGCGTCGGCATCAAATGGCACACCTCCAGCCACCTGAACCTGGCCATCACCAAAGGTGATCAACCGGGGGTCACCTCCGGATTGCCCTCTTTGAAATTGCTCAACGCTCAGCAATTTCCCCTTGGGTGAAATACTGGCATGAGTGAAAATATTCGGCTTCACCTGATAGATGGCATGCATATTGTTCGCGCCGTCCAGCGTCCCCTTAGGGCGCCTGAAGCTTAGAATCTTCCCAAGTGGGATCGTCCGAATATTCGCACCAGTATTGGCAGAATTCACCTGCGCAAAAAGCTCCATCGACCGATTCCCAGTGAAGGTGATCAGCTTATACTCGCGAATCTCACCCGGAGCATTCGGAATACCAGCGCGCTGCACCCATGCCGTTCGGCCTTTGCTCACTGTGAATTGAATACGATTAGAAGAAAATCCATTTCGAGCAGCCCCTGGCATATTCACTGCAGCAGTGCAGTAGTAGTTCCCCACCCTCCCCAGTGAATATGACGAAGTAATCGAGACCGTTCTCGACACAGTTTGTCCGGCAGGAATGACGACAGGACTGTAGTTCATCCTACGTGCAGAAGGAACGGTCCGCCCCGATGACGTGAGATGGAAGTTTAGCCAAGCCCGGCTACCACTCCCCCTAAGCACGAGCTCTCGCCCAGCGTGATTGGTAATAAAAACGGTGGCTGTCACCGGCTCGTTCAAAATATAATTGGACTTACTCATCTGCAAACGCACATTCACTTGGGAATAGGCTTGGCTACAGGCAAATAAGCTCAGCAAAAAAATCAACACGCTAGGTAAACGCTGAACCATGCGCGGAACAGGTTGGACGTGTGAGGTCTGGGATAAGGTGTGGTGCTTCATAAGTGTGGCTGCGATTCATAGATACTTCATCCCCGCTCGTCAATCATCCTGTGAAGATGATTTCAAAGTGCGGAATCCGAGATCTCTTCTACGCAAACTGCGGTCATTTACCCACTCGCGGGCCCGGGCACCATATTTGGGCTTCAAATAAGAAGCCCCACAAATAACATAGCGGGCGGGCTGTGAGGGGTCCGCAGGGTCGCTTATTTTTTTACCGGTCCACTCACTGACATTCCCAGCCAGCCCATAAACACCACGCGTAGTCTTACCGGCCTGATCCACCGGTAGCCAGGCAGCCCCATCAAGCTGACTCAAGTCATCCGAAAAAGAACCCGCCAGATACCACTCCTCACGTGATGGCAAGCTCCGGTCTTTCCACTCGGCATAAGCAAAAGCATCCCACCAATCCACCCCAACCACCGGGTAGTTCAAATCCACCTCTAATTGATTCCATCCTCCACCCTGGTTGGCCGCAGCGTATAATGCCGCCCAATCATCCGGCAAATGAGACGTTTTATCAGCAGGTTGATCCTCGTGCTGATACGTTGTCCTGTCCTCTCCTCTCAAGGCGTTCATGGCGTGAAGAAATTGGGCATACTCTCCAATGGTCACCTCATGGGCATCGATTCTAAAAGCTCGGGATTTCACTGGCACCCCATCTGGGCCTGGATATTTACCGCCGGGAATATCGATCAAATCCACGATTTCACGCTCGGCGGGGACTTCTTTGATCGTGGAAACATAATAACCAAGACCGATGATAATCGACAACACCGTCACGGCGATTCCAATCTTAGCCAGCGCCGCAGCAGAGATAAATGGCTTCATCGGCATCGTTGAGCTCTGGATGTGCATCTGCTTCTTGGGCTCTGCCAGTTGGCGCTCCACCTCATCCGCCAGATCATAAATCTGAACCCATGTCAGTGGCACCTCACGTGACATATCCGCCATGAAGTCCAGTAACGAACCTACGCGGGTCGAGCCCGGCTGATTCGGCTCAAGCAAATCCTGAAAGAGCAATCCAATCAGCTGCTTGTCACGTGTGTAAACTGTAGAATCCGACTCCCCGTCCACCACCATGTTAACCATACGACAATGAAACCGAGCATCGAGGAAGAGATCGTTCGGCGTCAAGGGAAGCGTCCCCACCCCCTTGGATTCAAGAAATTTGTAAGCATCGGAAAGCCCGCGAAGAATTCGGGCCACATGCAAAGGCGCAATACTCAAACCATCCTCATGGTGAGCCTCAAGCGATTGACCATTCAGCCTCTCTCGGGCAAAAAAGCAATGCCCTTCGGAGTTGACGGCCTCAAGAACAGAACCGATCAGCGGATGCTCCACGGATGCCTTTTTCCGCACATCAGCAAAAAAACACTCCACCATCTCAGCCTCGTGTTCAAAGGCTTCACGCAGACTACAAATAACCACCTCGCGCTGAACTGAAACCTGGGAAGCCGTCCACGTCAGGGTGTGAGTACCCCGGTAAAGGAGATCACCAATCACATAATCCTCAATCTGATTCCCCGTAGCAAAAGCCTTATTCTGATCCGATGACATAGTTAATATAAGTGAACAGAAGAAGGTCTAGCGTGTTTTAAGCGACAAGCAATGGCATACCTTCATTTTTCACCGCCTCATACCATACGAGCGCCATCACAAGAGCCTCGTTCAGCCTATCGACTAGGAAGCGCCTCCCCGCCGAAATACTCGTCGTTTTTACCGGGAAGCAGGCTATTATCATCAGTTGGCAGCCACGGCATTGTCATATCCTCCTGGTAAAAAGGCACCATCGTCTTGCTGTGAATACTGTGCAGCCTGCGCGGATAGGCCTGCTGATCAATCACTTCCCCTTTATAGAGAAGCTCCACGACATATCCGTAAAACTCCCGACGCCCGAACAAATGCTCTTCAGCCCGGTCAGCAGTGGGAATCGTATAAGACACTCGAAAAGTCTCCTCGTTCCCAACATCTGTCCAATCCACTCTGGTATCTGACCAGTGAGAGGAAATCTGCGCATTACGCGCCGCCTTTTTAATCTCACCCCCATTCACCCTATCGTAAAAATGCACATCCACCACCACGTCATCGGGATTGATCACCTTATCAGGCCGAGCCAGCAAGGTCACAGCGACGTTCACGCTTCTCCCCGCCTCCGGCCCAGTTCCCTTATTGACCTTCATCGGACCAATCGCAATGGTGTCCCGCCTCACACTCATCGTCGTCATCCCCCCACTCAGCTTATCCGCAGCCAAGTTGAAATACCGCCCCGCCTTGAGCAGACCCATTTGCTGAATTTTCTGATATTCATCGGAAGCCTTAATAAAAATCCCCATATCCTCATATAGAATACCTTGCTGATAAATCACGGCGCACTCTGTCGGGTCAATACGCCCAGCTTCGCCGAGCTTCAGCATAGCCCGCATCATATCCCCTTCAAGATGGAGATTACGCGACTCCTGCACCAGTCGTTCGACCCGAGGATTGGCAATCATCGACATCGGATAATTGGCAGAGAGATTACGCTCAACGGAAGAAGCCGCAGCAGGCGGGACTGAGGAAGATGGCTGAACTCTCACAGTGCCATGCCCTCCAGATACTCCACTTTTCAAATCGGCACTCAAGGAAGCGGCATATGCAGGAGAATGCCCCGCATCCGCCAAAATCTGATCAATACTCCGAGGCTGAATAGGTCCACCAGACTCGCGAGCCACCACTTGAACCACTTGATCTTGCGACAGGACTGCCGAACCACTCCGAACCGTCAACGCTGTCCCCACCGTGATCAACTGAAGAAAGGCCAACATCGCCAACAACCAACAGGCAACCCCGAAAGTCGGCCTGACCGCCTGATAACGGCGGGAAGAATGACCGCTACTGACCTGAGGATCAACAGCTTGCGCATGGGTGGAGGTGGGCATAAGCGAGTGAGAAACTAGGAATTTCCCCACCCCATGTCAATGCGAGAATTTTCACAAAAAAAATCCCCCCGTGCGACCTGCCCGCGCCCGCGCACCAACCGTTAACAGCCTCAAAACAAATCGATAGTTTTACACGAAATCCACTATACCGCTCCCCATGTCAGATCAGGAAACATTCAAAGATAGCCGCTATAAAGTCCCCAACCTTGAACGCGCCCTCGTGATGATGGAGCACTTACTCGACCACCCCCATGGCCGCTCGGCATCTGAACTCAGCGACGATTTAGGCTTTTCTAAAAACAGCGTATTCCGCATCACCATGACGCTACTTCACCATCGATATCGGAGCACGGATGCCCATCCACTGCGCCGCCCCCTGCAAAGCCATCCTCGCCTACCTCCCCACCAGCGAGCGAGCCATCATCATCAAAAACGCCCCATTCAAACGCTATAACGAAAACACCATCACCAGCCGACGCGCCTACGCCATCTCCCAGCGCATGGGACACCAAGCTCTGACCTCATAAGCCCCTCAAGCCCGCAAGCCAAGGGAATGTAGATTTGCAACCTGAAAATAAGTCTACATATCAAACTTTGTTTTTAATGCAAAATCAATTTTACAGCCGCGTATATTTGCAGTAATCAGAAACCCACTCATTCATCACCTTGACCTTACCCATGAAAAACTCAGTCAATCGCAGAACATTCGTCGCCGGAGCCCTCACCGCCTGTGGCGGCGCTCTCATTTCAAGCAACCCACTCAACGCAGCCACCTCCAATTCATCATCCACTCCAACACCCAACAAAATGACCAACAAAGACTTTTACACCAATGGCACATTCGACGGAGCCAAAGCGAAACAAGCCTACTTCGATCTCATGAAACATTTCGGATACCCGATGTTTGATCAGTTCAAAGGCGACGACCTCTGGGCGATCGACTTCGCTGTCGGCGACTTCGTCAATGCCGGGATGGGTGGCATTTTCTGGGCCAACGAAAACCACGAAGGCGGTGGCTACCTCGGCCATGAGATCTTTCTTCTTCCCGGACAAATGATCGTAGAACACTCCCACGTCGAATGCGATACCTGCCCGCCCAAACGCGAATCCTGGCTCGTCCGTCACGGCTCCATCTACTCATTCAGCGTTCAAGACCAAGCCAAGGGGTTCCCCAAAGGTGTCGAAATCCCAGCCAGTCAAAAAGACTCGGCAACCGTCAACTCCGCCATCCTCGTCCCCACCGGAGGGATCGACCACCTCAATAAAGCCAAAGCCAAACACTTCATGATGGCCGGCCCCGAAGGAGCCATCGTCACCGAGTTCGGCACCTTCCACGACAACGCCGGCCTCCGCTTCTCCAACCCAAAAGTGAAATTCTAATCAAAAAAAAACATGCAAACATTCAACCACATCGGCATCCCAACCACCTTCAACCGCGACGGAGAAATCTACCTCGAAGACGCCAAGCTCTACGTCACCGACTTCAACGATAGCGAATACAACATCGAATGGCTCCGCTTTGAAGAAGGCTCACCCATGCCTGAGATTCTTAAAACCACCGCCCACGTCGCTTACATGGTCGATGATCTGGCAAAAGCCATGCAGGGAAAACAAACCCTACTCGAACCCTTCGAGCCCATGGAGGGACTCCGAGTCGCCTTCATTCTCGAAGATGGTGCCCCAATCGAATTCATGCAAAAAATCTAACCCCTCACCCCTTTTAACTACCATGATCATGAAAAAATTTCTCAACGACTCCGCCAACCTCACATCCGAGCTACTCGAGGGATATTGCCTTGCCTACTCAAACAAGGTCAAACTGGTGAACGAAAAAATTGTCGTTCGCGCCAATGCTAAATCCCAAGACAAAGTCGCCATCATCAGCATGGGCGGCGCTGGCCACGAACCCGCCGTCTCCGGATTTGTCGGCGATGGCATGCTCGATGCCAGCGTGGTCGGTGATATCTTCGCTGCCCCCGGTGCCCCGAAAGTATTGGAAGCCTTAAAAATGTTCCAACGCGACGCCGGCATCCTACTCGTCGTGCTCAACCACGCCGGTGATGTGATGAGCGCCAACATGGCAGTCCAACTCGCCGAACGTGCTGGCATCAAAGTCACCGTCGTTAATACCCACGAAGACATCAGCGCTGGACTCGACACCCCAATCGAAGACAAACGCGGCCTCGCAGGATGTGTGCCACTTTACAAAGTCGCAGGCGCTGCTGCCGAGGAAGGAAAACCCCTCGCGGAAGTGGTCGAAATCGCCGAGCGATTCAATCAACAAATGGCCACACTCGCCGTCGCATCAAGCAACTGCACCCACCCACAAACCGGACAAGCTATCTCTAACCTCGCTGATGACGAAATGGAAATCGGCATGGGACAACACGGTGAAGCCGGTGGCGGCATTTCCAAAATGCTCTCCGCCGATGAAACCGCCGAGCGGATGATCAAGCCACTCATCGAAGCCACAGGTGCCAAAAGCGGCGACACCGTCCAACTCCTCATCAATGGCGTAGGCGCAACCACCCTGATGGAAATGAACATCATCTACCGCAAAGCCCACCAGATCCTCAATGCCCAAGGGATCAAAGTCGTCCCCGGCATCGTTGCCGAACTCCTCACCGTGCAAGAAATGGGAGGCTTCCAAATGATACTCTGCAAACTGGACACCGACCACGAATCCTACCTCCAAGCCCCCTCTAACACCCCTTACTGGACGACCCAGTAGACAGTAGACGGTGGGGCGGTAGTGGGGAGCCCGCCACCGCCAACCTCTTGGAGTGCGGACGGCTTGCCTCCGCTCTCTCCCAAACAGGCTTGCCTGTTTCACCTCCGGCGACAGCCGCACTTCATACCATCAACCCAAGCAACTTTCGCGCATTTC
Organism: uncultured Verrucomicrobiales bacterium; assembly: GCA_964398555.1. Taxonomy (GTDB): domain Bacteria; phylum Verrucomicrobiota; class Verrucomicrobiia; order Verrucomicrobiales; family Akkermansiaceae; genus Oceaniferula. The sequence goes on along the minus strand of CAYNNY010000008.1, from coordinate 31,669 downwards.
GCATCTTTTCGCGGTAACAAAATTCAAACAAAAAAAACATGACCCAAATCACCCTCGCCAGCATCCAATCCATGTTCGCTGCCGCCTTAGCCGCTGTCACGGAATCCAAGGATGAACTCTCCGCCCTCGATGCCGCCACCGGCGACGGCGACCACGGCACCGCTATCTGCCAAGCCCTAACCGCCATCAGCAACAGCGCCCAGCAAGGCACCGAACTCAAACAATCACTCAACGACATGGGCTTCGCCGCCATGATGGAATCCTGCGGATCCACCAGCACCCTCATCGGCGCCCTCCTGCTCGGCATGAGTGATGGCGTAGATAAAGAATCACTCAACCCCGAAGAAACCGCCACCATGTTTGCCGCCGGACTCACCAACCTCCAGCAACAAACCAAAGCCGGGATCGGAGGAAAAACCATGATGGACGCCCTCATCCCCGCCGTTACAGCTCTCGAAGAAAACACCACATCGGGACTATCCACCATGTTCACCACCGCTGCCCAAGCTGCCGAACAAGGCCGAGACTCCACCACCGACATGATCGCCACCTTCGGCCGCGCCCGCAACCTCGGCGACCGCGTCATCGGACACACCGATGCAGGAGCCACCTCCATCGCCCTCATCTTCAAAGCATTCTCCACCACCATCACCCCATAACGCCGCCCCAGCGGCACTTCCCACTTCC
>CAYNNY010000008.1:0-30882 GCA_964398555.1 uncultured Verrucomicrobiales bacterium | reverse complement strand
GCGGCACTTCCCACTTCCCACTTCCCACTTCCCACTTCCCACTTCCCACTTCCTACTTCCCACTTCCTAATACCAATCCCAATTTACCATGGCAGACTTAGACGACCTCAGAGACGGCGAAGACTTCGGTCTCGATCAACCTACGCAAAACTCCAACTACCACCTCAAAGGATGTGATCACATCGGATGGGGAATGAAAGACCGCATGTCGCGGATCTTCCGACCTAGCACCGGAAAATCCGTCATGCTCGCCTTCGATCACGGCTTCATCATGGGGCCTACTTCCGGCGTGGAACGGATCGATCTCAGCATCGTTCCCCTCTTAGAATACGCCGACTGCCTGATGGGCACCCGAGGCATCATCCGTGCCTGCATCCCACCGAACTACAATAAACCAATCTGCCTCCGCTCCGACGCCGGCACATCCATCCTAACAGAACTCAACCACAACGTCATCCTCGACGTCCAGGACGCCGCCCGACTCAACGCATCAGCCATGGCCGTCATGCTCTCCATCGGCGACCCCGATACCGAGGCCATCACCATTGCCAACCTCTACAAAATGGTCGATCTCGGTCAGCAATACGGCATCCCCGTCATGGGCGTTACCGCTGTTGGCAAAGACATGGCTCGCGACGCACGCTACTTTGGCCTGGCCTCCCGGATCTGTGCGGAAAACGGAGCCAATATCGTCAAGACCTACTACTGCGAGGGCTTTGAGAAAATCACCGCATCCTGCCCCGTCCCCATCGTGATTGCCGGAGGCAAAAAACTCCCCGAAGCCGATGCCCTGGAACTCTGCTACAAAGCCATCAACGATGGTGCCGCAGGCGTCGATATGGGACGGAACGTCTTCCAATCCGATGACCCAGTCGCCATGATCCAAGCCGTCAGCGCTGTTGTCCACGACGGACTCACACCCGCCCAAGGATTTGAAAAATTCAACGACCTCAAAAAAACCTAAACGACAGACAATCCACTGAAAGCTCGGGACCCTCTCGACGTATCTTGAGGGTCCCACATCATCTGGCTGCATTTCAGCCAGATTTTTTTTAGACATTCATCATTTTTCTCACACCTCGAGTCCCCGCCCTCACGATCCATCATTATGAAACTCACCATTCTCGCCAGCCTTGTCATCGGCTTTTCCACATGCGCCACCATTCAGGCGAAAACAGAAAAGCCCACCGCCAAACAATCCCAAGCAGACAAAAAGGCCGCTAAAAAAGCAAGAAAGGCGAAAGCGCGCGACGAGGGAATCGCCCGCGCAAAAAAGAAAGCTAAAACCCTCAGCTACGGCACCAAGGACACCCTGAAACTCGCAATTGAAAACCTCATCAAAACACACGGGACAGCTTACCCGAAAGGTGCTGAGTTCCTGAAACGACTCGAAACCCTCAAAGATGAAACCGAGCTCACCGCTCTACGCAAAGAAGCTCTGATGGCAAACCCGGCAATCGATTTCCAAAAACTCCTCATCGTCGAGCGATCAAGTAAAACCAAATGGCTCCCCGCCAACTGGCAATGCAACTCCAGCATCCCGAAAAAAGGACACACAAACAGCATCGCAACCCTCAACGTTAAGGACGGCTCCATCGAAACTATCTACACTCCCAAAGACGGAGGATTTGTCGGTGATCTCGAGTTGCATTACGGTGCCGATAAAATGATGTTCTCAGGCATCGCCGACAATGATGCCTGGGCGGTTTTTGAACTCGACCTGAAAAAGAAAAACCAACAACCACAACAAATCACCCCCTCCATAGCGGACATCGATTATATGGATCCCGTTTACCTCCCCGACGATCGGATTATCTTTGCGGCCACCTCCGGCTTCCAAGGTGTCCCCTGCGTCGGCGGCAACGACTTCTGCGCCAACCTCCACATCCTCGACCGCAAAAAAAATGACATCCGCCGCATCTGCTTCGATCAGGATAACAACTGGAGTCCCACCGTCCTACCTAACGGAAAAATTCTCTACCAACGCTGGGAATACACAGACTCCGCACACTACTTCAGCCGAGTCCTCCTGCACATGAACCCCGATGGCACCAACCAAAAGGAATTTTACGGAAGTAATTCCTACTGGCCTAACTCCATGTTCTACGCCCGCCCCCTCCCGGGAAGCTCCAGCAAGTTTATCGCCATTGTCACCGGCCACCACGGCGTCCGCCGCGCCGGCGAACTCGTCCTTTTCGATAACAACAAAGGCCGCCACGAAGCCGATGGAGCCGTCCAAAAACTCCCCGGTGCTGGAAAAAAAGTGGAGCCGGTCGTCCTCGACCAACTCGTCAGAAATACCTTTCCCCTCTTCCTCCACCCCTACCCCATCAGCCACACCCAGTTTATCGTCTCGATGAGCCTCGACAAACGAACCTACGGAATCTACCTCATCGACACATTCGATAACATCGTGCCGATAAAACTCGCCGATAAAAACTCCTACGTCGAGGCCATCCCGATCAGAAAAACCAAAAGGCAACCGATCAAGCCCGACACCGTTCAGCCCGAAAAGAAAGATGCCACCTTCTACATCCAGGACATCTACGCAGGCCCGGGACTCAAAGAGATCCCCCGTGGCACCGTCAAAGGGCTCAAAGTTTACACCTACGAATACGCACCCCGCAAACAAGGCGGCCACTACTCCATTGGCACCGAAGGCCCTTGGGATGCCCGCGTCGTGTTAGGCACCGTCCCCGTCAACAAAGACGGCTCTGTCATCTTCAAAGCCCCCGCCAACCGCCCGGTCGGATTCCTCCCACTCGATGCCGAAGGCAAATCCATGCAGATGATGCGCTCATGGACCACAGCCCAACCCGGCGAGATCGTTTCCTGCATCGGCTGTCACGAAGACCAAAGCATGGCACCCATCAGCCGCCCCACCATGGCATCAACCATGAAACCCAGAGAACTCAAACCATGGCTTGGAAAAGCCCCTCACGGGTTTAGCTTCAAACGCGAAATCCAACCCATCCTCGACGAGTCCTGTGTCGGATGCCACACCACCAAGCTTGCGAAAGAAGACAGCCGACCCGATTTCCAGGAAATGAAAAAATCCTACTACGAACTTCACCCCTTCGTCCGACGCAATGGGCCGGAAGGCGACTACCACGTCCTCACTCCCCTCGAATTCCACGCCGACACCAGCGAGTTGATCCAGATGCTTCAAAAAGGTCACTACAACGTGAAACTTAAAAAAGACGCCATGGAAACGCTCATCACATGGATCGATATGAACGTCCCACTTCACGGCACATGGGGTGAGGCTCCCATCAATCGAGGCCACGACACCGCAGCAACCCTCACTCGCCGACTCGAGGCCGATCAAACGTATTCCAACCTCGATCTTGATCTCGAAAAAATCACCAACCCCTACACAAAACGCAAAACGTTTATTCCACCGGCACCCGAGAACGGGATGAAAAAAATCGCCCAAACATCCAAACACTGGCCCATCACAGCCGAAAAAGCCAAAGCGATGCAGGCAGGCAAATCCCCGATCAGCATCGACCTCGGAAATGGCCAAAAAATGACCTTTGTTTATATCCCCTCCGGCGAATTTATCAATGCCAACGGACAGAAGGAAACCATCAAAAAACCTTTCTGGATGGCCAACACCGAAGTGTCACTAGGACAATACCGCCAGTTCAACCCCGATTACAAAAATGGCGTTTACGACATGCACTGGAAAGATCAGGTGAAGCGTGGCTACTTTATGAATGAGTCCGATTTCCCCGTCATCCGCACCACCTGGAATAACGCCGAAGAGTTCTGTGAGTGGCTGAGTAAAAAGTCAGGAAAAACCGTCACTCTCCCCGATAACAATCAATGGGAATGGGCCAACCGCGCAGGCTCAGCCACCGCCATGAACTACGGTGATCTGGATACCGATTTCGCCAAACACGGCAACCTCGCCGATGTCAGCTTGAAAAAAATGGCCGTCTCAGGCGTGAACCCCAAACCCATGAAAAACCCATCGGCACTTTACGACTACATCCCCAAAGTAGCCACAGTGAACGATGGCACCATGCACCTTGCCAAAGTCGGCAGTTACCAGCCTAACCTCTGGGGACTCTACGACATGCACGGCAACGTCGCCGAGTGGACCAGCACCGATTACTCCGATGACAAAAAAACCATCCTCGGAGGCTCTTGGCGCGACCGCCCATTCCGCGCCGCCTCTGGCTACACCCTCGGCTTCCCCGCTTGGCAAAAAGTCTACAACGTAGGCTTCCGCGTCATCATCAAAAAGTAGAATAGGTCTGTGACCTGTCATCTGCCTATCCCGGATCAACCAAAGATACCCTACAGGTGTTCACTGGCCATTGGTTGATTCGTCATCGATGATATCCTCCGCATATAATCCAACTCTGGGCAGGATTGCCCACACGCCATCAAAAAATCCTGTTAAATCCTGAAAAAATCATGGGAATCCTGTCAGCCCCGCAGGGCACAACCCAAAAAAATTCTGTAAATTCTGTTAATTCTGTCTAGCCCCGCAGGGCGCAACCCAAGCCCCATGACCCCCTCACCCATCCGCCTTCTTTTCGCGCTCATCACCCTGTCGCTTGGGACCACCACGGCCGAAAATCAAAAAAACCTCCCCCGCTCCCCCTGCGCCATCACCCTGTCTCCGGACCAAAACACCCTCTATCTCGCAGAACGCACCAGCGGAAGCATCGCCACCGTCGACACTCAAAAACTCACCCTCACCCGCCGGACAAAGATCAATGGGCAGGCCACTGGGATCGTCATGTATGGCGACAACCTTCTGGTCACCTCCTCCCACAACTCCGGTGAGTTATTGGAAATAGAACCCATAAGCGGAAAAATTCTCCACCGCATCAAAGTCGGCCAAGGGGCCCGCGCCCCAGTGGTCGATCAACAACGCAACCGCGCCTACGTCTGCAACTATTTCATGCACTCGATTTCAATCGTTGATTTAATCACGCACAAAGAAATCAAACGCATCCCGGTCCTCCGACTCCCCACATCTTCCAGCCTGAGCGCCGACGGCCAAACGCTCTACGCCGCCAACCTCATCCCCGAAGGCGCGAGTAACACCACCCGCACCGCTGCTAAAATCAGCGTCATCGATGCCATAGCGGGCAAAGTTACCAAACACATCGAACTCCCTAACGGAAGCAACGCCCTGCGCGACACCACACTCTCACCCGACGGCAAATACCTCTACGTCACCCACTCGCTCGCCCGCTTTCTCGTCCCCACCACCCAGCTCGACCGCGGGTGGATCAACACCAGCGGACTCACGATCATCGATACCCAATCAAACTCGATCTACGCCACCGTCCTCCTCGACGACATCAGCCGTGGCGCACCCGGCTCATGGGGAGTTGACCTATCAGCCGACCAATCATCCATCTACGTTGCTCACTCCGGCACCCACGAAATCAGCATCATCGATGCCACGGCGCTGATGAAAAAAATCGCGGCTGCGAAAAACCGAAAAGACCTCGAATACGACCTCTCGATCATGTCGGATATCCGCCATCGCATCAAACTCCCCGGCAATAGCCCACAAGCGATCACCACATTCAAAGGCGGAGTAATCGCAGCCCAGTATTACAGCGACGACCTCACTTACCTCGATTTCACCCAAGGCAGAAAAATCCCAGCCATCCACACGATCAATATGAACCCGTCTATGCAAATCAGTCAGGAACGTGAGGGAGAAATTTTCTTTAACGACGCCACACATTGTTTCCAGCAATGGCTGTCGTGTAATGCCTGCCACCCCGACGAAGCCCGGGTGGATGGACTGAACTGGGACCTTCTCAACGACGGCATCGGCAATCCCAAAAATGTGAAAAGCCTGCTCTACGCCCACTTCACCCCACCCACCACCATCACCGGATGCCGCGCCAATGCCTACGTCTCGGTCCGCGCCGGCGTGCGCCACAGCCAGTTTGCCGTGGTTGCGGAATCAAAATACGAAGCACTCGACGCCTATCTCAAATCCCTCAAACCCGAACCCAGCCCCTATCTCATCGATGGCCAATTAAGCCCCTCCGCCAAACGAGGTGAACGCATCTTCAAATCCCCACGCAAAGGAGCCTGCAGAAACTGCCACAGCGGTGAATATCTCACCGACATGAAAAAGCACGACATGAAAAATGCCGGACCGGCCGATCGCACCTCCACCTGGGACACCCCCGGCCTTCACGAAGTCTGGCGCACCGCCCCCTACCTCCACGACGGCCGCTCCGCCACCATCAAAGACGTGATCACCACAGAAAACCACGGCAACGCCGCCAAAAAACTCACCGCCGAAGAAATCGCCGACCTCGTCGAATACGTCCTCAGCCTCTAAGACAGCTAGACGCTCCTACTCCACGGGGGAACAGCCCTTAATAGTGCCTGCGATGATAGTGCCTGCGATGATGGTGTCCGCTATGATGCCCACGGTGTCGATCATAGTCATGACTGTTGTTCTGACCGATGGCGTATCCAACCGCACCAATGGCCACAGCCCCAAGCACCGCAGCTCCGGGATCGACCGTTTGCACTGGACGCCCATAAGCATCATAAGTGGTTGTGCAACTTGAAAACCCGAGAACCGCCACCGACGCCAAACCGGCACCTATAATTTTGAGATATTTTTTCATCGTTTAGGAATATTAAGTTCACCCACTCCGACGTAAAACACCGTCAGATATTCACTCTTTATTTGGAGCTCGCCCCAATTCCTTTTCCCTGGAGCGTGTTTTAAACTCGCGCGCCATCCGGTGAAACGGCAACTCAAGATAACGATAAAACAGCATCGCTGAACCGATTGAAACCAACGTAGCCAATAAAATATTCAGTGGAGCCCATTGCATCGCGTCTGGAAGTTGTCGGATTAAAATCAACACCGCAGAACCAAAAATAAGGTGCAGCAGATAAAGGGAATACGAAACCACGCCAATTTTCTCCATCACCTTCCAGCGGAATGGCGGCGCATAAAGAATCAGCAGCACCGTCGTCACACCAATCGAGGCGCTCGTTGTATTCCGAGCCACCTGATGTGCATTGGCGGCTAATAAAAGAAGAATCCAAAAAGCCTTAGCCCCGATCAATTGCTGTTTTTTTAGAAACGCAAGAATCCCCATGCAAAAAAACGCCGTCCAAATAAAAATAGTTTCACTCAATACAGTCTGCCCATAGGCCACCTTTGCATAAACCACGGCATACGTCGGCACAATCCATGCCGATAAAGCCGAGATCTGCACCCACTTGTTCTTAGAGATTAAAAATGGAAAAGTCGCCACGATGCATAGGTAATACTGAGCCTCGATCGATAGGGTCCAAAAAATAGGCAGATACCAACTTTCTGAGGTCAAATCTGCCGTCAGGGTGAAGTTGGCCAGTGCGCGCGACCAGGTGAGATCTGGCGATCCCCCGCCATACCCGAGCAGCGGAAACCCAAAGGTCGCAAACAGCAAATGAAAAACCGCGACAATGGCAAACACCGGATAGAGCCTAAGCCCGCGGCGGATCAAGAAGTGCGCCGAGTCCCGATACTCAAAACGCGACCAAAACATCGCCAAGGGAATGATAAATCCCGAGATAATAAAGAACACCTCCACTCCATAGTGCCCGTAATTGAGCACCTGCGAGATCAGATCATCGCCACGTCGATTGAAATGAAAAAGACAAACCGTCAGGGCCGCGACAGCCCGGAGGATATCCAAAATGGCAAGATGCTGCTTCTTAGGCTTCATCCCCACTAGGCTTCGTCTTGCCCGACGTTGATTAAGATCTCGCGAGGTCGAGCCCCGTCACCAGGTCCGATAATCCCCCGGTCTTCAAGAATATCCATCATCCGCGCAGCACGAGTGTATCCAAGACGCAGACGCCGTTGCAACAACGAGGTGCTCGCCTTCTTCTCCTGACGGATCACTTCGAGACATTTCTGCACAATCTCCTCGTCGGCCTCTGACACTTCATCTTCGTCATCACCACTGCCGCCACTTTCAATACTGGATTGCACGCTATGCTCGAATTTCTGCTCCACCTGATTCGAGCAAAACTTAATCAAATCCTCCACCTCCTCATCGGAAATGAAAGCCCCCTGAGCACGCTCCAGCTTAGCGGAGCCAGGTGCAAGATAAAGCATATCCCCCTGCCCCACGAGCTTATCAGCCCCAGAGACATCAAGAATCACGCGGCTATCCAGCTTTGAGGAAACTTGGAAGGCAATGCGGCTAGGAATGTTCGCCTTAATGATCCCGGTCACCACATCCGCCCTCGGTGTCTGAGTGGCAATGATCAAATGAATACCCGCAGCACGTGCTTTCTGGGCGATGCGCGCAATACACATCTCCATATCGGCTGGCGCGGTCTGCATCAAATCAGCAAGCTCATCAATGATGATCACGATGTAGGGCACCCGATCTGGGATACCAGGCTCATCATCGTCGTCATCAGATCCATCGAGTGCAGCTGGACCAAGATCGCCATCGGTAAGCGCCTGAGCAATGGAATCAAGATGCTCGGCATCGTAGACCTCATCCTCTTCAGCACCTTCACCTTCACCTTCTGGAGCATCAGCCTCTTCGGGAACCTCTTTCTCGGGAAGTTCACGGCTGTTGAATCCATCAAAGTTACGCACACCGACCTCAGCAAAATATTTATACCGACGCTCCATTTCATTCACCACCCAGCGCAGAGCGGCCAACACCTTGTTAGGATCAGTCACCACCGGCACCGCCAAGTGCGGCAGGGTATTATACATCTGCATCTCCACCACCTTCGGGTCCACCATGATGAAACGCAGTTCGTTCGGACTAAACTTAAACAGAATACTTGAAATAATCGTATTGATACAAACCGACTTACCCGACCCCGTGGCACCAGCAACAAGCAAGTGAGGCATCTTGGCAAGATCACCAATGACCGTATTCCCATAAACATCCTTTCCGAGAGCGAGTGGAATTTTATTTTTCGAACTCGTAAACGCCGGGTCATGCAGAAGATCATGCAAGGGCACCGCCACTTTATCATCATTTGCAATCTCAATACCCACCGTGTCAGATCCGGGAACAGGGGCCAGGATGTTAATCCGCTCGGCCTTAGTTGCCCGGGCGAGATCCGCTTCCAGCTGGGTAATCCTACTCACCCGCAAGCCTAGGCTCGGGTAGACTTCGTAGCGTGTAATGGTCGGCCCACGAGTAATGTTGCCTGCCGTTACTTCCACGCCAAATGCCTTGAGTGTATCAATGATCGTTTTCTGAACCGCCAGCATTTCACCCTTATCAGCCTCCTCCTCGGGCTCGGCATTGTCAGGCACCTTCAAAAGATCAAAACCTGGCAATTCATAATCACCATATTCCTCGGTGCTCAAACCTGTGTGACCTTCTTTTTTCTTCTTCCCAAATGGCTTAGCGGCCATGTCCCCGGTCAGCTTACGGCGCTTTGAAGCATCTATCACTACGGGCTTGGGCACCTCCTTCAGAGGCAGCTCAGCCTGCACATCTTCCCCCTCAGCCAAAACCTCTTTACTCGCCTTTTTCGTCGCAGCTCTTTTGCGGCGCTTAGGCTTGGGCACCTCTTTATCAATCTCGCCATCCTCGAATAAGGGATGCTTTTTAGCCAATCGATTATCGCGCTCCATCCGACGCTGTTCGCGAGCCTCAGCCTTTTCTGCCGAGTCCAACTTACGCTCGGCGCGCCCACGCCACCAACCCACGACAAAAGAAATAACCCCTCGACTAAACTGAACAGGATGCAGACCCGTTAAAAGAATCAAACTCACCAAATAAACGCAAACCAAAACCAAAATGGCTCCCGGCTTGTTCAGCAATGCTTCCAAAAACTTAGAGCCTACCGCATACCCCACGCCTCCACCGGGCCCCATGATATGATTGGCCTCAGCCCAGCCTTGTAGAAAAAGATTTTGCACCGCCAGTAACGCGGCACCACTCAAAATAAAGACCCCACAGCCCGACCATGTGCGCCACGATGCGCGGGCATCAAAGACAAGCTTCGCCACACCCATCCACATCATGGCCAGCGCTACCAAATAAGCCGCTGCGCCAAACCCCCAAAGAACTCCCCGTCCTAAAAAAACACCGACAGGTCCAATCCAGTTCACACAACCACCGCTACCATCGCCAATCAATGGAACGCGGATAAGATCATCGATCGAAAAAGAAACCAACGACAGCAAAAGGAGCAACCCGCCACCACAGAGCAATATCCCCAACACTTCATTGGGCCATTGCTTCCGTTCTCTTTTCTGATTTTTTGGTTTATTACGAGCCGTCGCCATATCAATTCTCTCTATAGAACATGCATCTTATCACGTTCAGATTGGCGAGCATCCCCTAGAACAGAGCATCTGGCAAGGCAAATCCCGATAATCCAAATAATCAGGAAACCTAAAATACACCCCGCCCCCCTCTCAGGGGAACGGGGTGATTCAATTCAAGAATTTCCAGCCCTATTTTGAGTAAGACTGCTCAACCCGCTGGGCGACATCACGGTATACGTAATCCACCTCATAGATCTGCTTAAAACTATCGAGCGCAGCATTGGCGTCGCCCATCTCCTCGTGAATAAGGCCTTTTTCGTAAAGCACCTCTTTTTTGGTTCCATCCATCCCTGACAAATCAGCCAGAGCATCTGTAAGCTGCTTGATCGCTAAATCAAACATTCCTTTTCCTTTAAAGGTACGCCCGAGAAGAAGAAGAACCCGTGTGCGGATATGCGGATTCCGTGTCGCTTGCTGAAGATGAGGAATAGCCGCACTAAAATCATCAGATTTATAGAGCGCCAACCCTAACTCGTAACGGAGCTGAGGATCGGTTGGGTTGCGATCGACACGCTCCTGAGCTTCATTAACCTGCTCTTGAGTGCGACCAGAAACCAAATCTTTATACTGCTGCTGCAGCTCTTCGTTTTCAGGATCCGCCTCAGTCGCTTCGCGCAGCTGCTTAATCTCAAATTCGGCTGCTTTATCCTTCATATACACCGCTTTATTTTGCAAAGCCACATCCCCAGCACTGAGCTCAAACGCATACTGGAAAAATGAATACGAATTGGGCCAGTCTTCAAGCTGCTCATAAAGACTGGCAATATCCTTCACCAAAGCAAGGTTCTGATTATCACTCGCATAGCGCTCAAACAGCTTGGCCAGCTTGTCATGCATCTGATCTTTAGTCATGGCAGCGCGGTTAGCCGCTTCCTGCTCAGCGGCATCATCGCCACTCTTCATCACATCGCGGAAACTCTCAGCCTCTTCCCACTTCTGCTTTTTCATCGAAGCTCGCGCCGTGGCATCCTTCGAGCCCTTAACGGCATCCATATCCGTATGATCCTGCTTGACGATGTCATTATAAACATCCGCAGCCTTATCCGGCTCATCACGGGCGAGATAATGCTCGGCTAATTTGTGCAAAAGTTTGGTATTTTCCGGTGAGCCACTACGCACAGTTTCCAAAGCAAACGCAGCAGTATCCAGCATATTCAAGCGCAGCGCATTATCAAAAAGAAGATCATTAGCACCACCATCAAACGGAGATTTCGCCAACTCTTCCTCAAGCGCAATCAATGCAGCCATCGGGTCTTTTTTACCCTGATTCTGAATCTTCAGAAGAGACAGCCCACCGCCACTCATACCAAACAATCCTTTTTTCTTTTTACCGCCTCCCGTTTCCACAGCTGCACTCTTCCGCGCTAATCGGCGAGCATCGAGGAAACCTGGGGTATCCTTCAGGACAACAAGACAAAGCTTGATGGCATAGGTGAAATGTCTTTGCTCATAAGCACTTTGGGCTTTCAGCCACAAGGCCTTAATGTCTGGACTAAGTTGCGCTTCTGATAATTCAGTAGGTTCATTCGATGTGTCGGTCATAGTATATCGTTCGGTAATCGTTCAGTAAGTTATTCGTTCAATTCAGCCTGCCACCAATCAAAGAGACAGCATCTTTAAAACGCATTGCATCATGTCCAAATCAGACGCCTTGGCAAGCACCCTTCCCACATTTCAACCACATTCATCCAAGCATCTACAATGAATAGACAAACCGAGCCATTTCCAAACCAGCGACAACGACGCAATCGTGCTCGTTTCGGATACGGCACGCCCGAATGCGCACCCCATTCTATACCCCGCCTCAAAGCATTACCCTCGAGCACGCGGCTCAGCTTTGATGCGGGAATCCGCCCCGCAACTTGCCACAAATGGACCATCAGCCATCGGAGCCACTCCGGTGGACGCCACTTCAGGCAACTCCGTCGGCTTACCCGCCAGAGGAAACTCCTTGCGCAGCGGGTGGTAAGGATAACCCTCCCACATCAGAATACGGCGCAGGTCAGGATGATTGGCAAAACGAATTCCCATCATGTCATAAACCTCACGCTCGTGCCAATTCGCCCCAGCCCAGATATCACTGACCGTGGGCACAACCGCTTCTTCAGCCTCTTTCTCGGTCACCGCAGCCTTGATCCGCAGATGCACGGAATCATCCACCTTGGCCAACTGATAGACCATCATGAAGCGGGGCTCCTCCCCCATATTGTCGACACTGGAAGCATCGATTAAAAAATCCAGCTCCAGATCGCGGTGACAGTATTCCATCACAGCATGCAGATCGCTCAGAGCTACAGTAACACTGTGCTCACCACGAAACTCAAAGCTAGTGGCTGTATTGAATTTCCCTAAAACTTTTTGGGCAGCTTGTTCGGCAGTCATTGTCTTAAAATGGTTGAGTAAAGTTATGCTTTGAGAGGTTTCTCTTCCGACTCCACTTTCAAATCGGCCAGTGACTCCTCAGTATCGATTTTCTCCTGCAGCTTCATCAGCCCTTCGATCAAAGCCTCAGGCCGAGGCGGGCATCCGGAAATATAAATATCCACAGGAATCAAACGGTCGATCCCTTGGAGGACAGAGTAACTGCGAAACATGCCTCCGCTAGAGGCACAAGCCCCCATCGCAATACACCACTTAGGCTCAGGCATTTGATCCCACACACGCTTCACAGCAAGAGACATTTTGTAGGTCACTGTTCCGGCAACAATCATCACATCGCTTTGACGTGGTGAAAAGCGCATGACCTCGGCCCCAAATCGAGAAATATCAAAGCGGGATGACGCCGTAGCCATCAGCTCAATCGCGCAACAAGCTAGACCCATCGGCATAGGCCAAAGAGAATTTTTACGCATCCAGTTAATCGCAGCATCCACACGGGTAAAAATAACATTGCCCTCAATCTTAGAGTCATAAGCCGCATGAGCCAAGGTTCTCTGAGCGGAGTCTAATGTATCGGCAGTAGAGGCAGTCGAGTCTGAGGAAATTACCATATCTAAAATCGGGGTGTTCACCCGGGCCGCAATCTAGCTAGCTAGCCAGCCATCACAAGTCATTTTTGTTGCCAATTGCTGATTTACGTTCACCCCACCTCAACAACGGCGGCGCACAATATGCATTTTTTTGAACTTTACGCTTACCCCCGCGCCCTAGGCAGTTTATAAGCCCCCATCTACATCCTATGGAAAAGTTAAATTTTGCGAACCAGCAGCTACAAGGAAAGCAATGGGGACAGCGGTTAAAGCACGCTGGAATGGTTTGTGCCCTAGGCATTCACCTTCCCCACGCTGTCCCATTTGTGGCCGCTCAAGAGTCCCTCGTTCAAAAAGAAATCAACCGTCGACTCGATAACTCAAGTAAGGCAAACCAGCTGCTACACAGCGGCGATGTGGCTTACAATTCGCGGGATTACAAAACCGCCGTCGCAAACTACGCCCAAGCATTCACCTTGCTCCCCGGCGGATCTACCACCCACGAACTACGCGAGGCCGCAGCCGAACGCTACGCCTCAGCTGCCACCGAACGCAGTCGCCAACTTGCCAAAGGCGGCGACTACGACGCTGCAAAAAAACTTCTCGACGATGTGCTCAAACCCGGCATCGCCCCCGCCCACCTCGGCGCGATTAAACTCAGGGGCCAAATCGATGACCCTATCCGCTACAATCACGCCCTGACTCCAGAACATGTCAGCAATGCCCAAAAAGTAGGCATGACCCTGCGTGAAGCAGAAGGGTTTTACAACCTAGGCCAATACGACCGAGCAGTGATAGTCTATCAAGACGTCCTGCGCATCGACCCCTTTAATAAAGCGGCCCGCCGTGGCATGGAAAAAATTGAAGCCGCCAAATCCGACTATTTCCGCGCCGCCTACGATCACACCCGGGCCGAACTGCTCAGCGCCGTGGACAAAGGCTGGGAACTCTCCATCCCTCCACCAGTAGATCAGGTATTACTTTCACGCGCCAACCAAGAAGAATCCTCCGGACCATCGCTCCGCGAAAAACTCGCAGGCATCATCGTCGAAACCATCGACCTCGACAATACATCACTCGAAGAGGCTCTTGATTTTGTTCGCATTCAAAGTCGACTTGGTGATGCGCCTTCCTCAACAGGAGAACAACAAGGCATCAACATCGTCCTCAACGTCGACCTCACCCAATCAAAATCAGCCCAAGCGATCCATTCATCTCGGATCGACCTCAAGGCGAACAACCTACCGCTTGCCAAAATCTTAGATTACATCACCGATCAAAGCCACACCCAATGGCGTAGTGACGGCGCAGCCATTCTCGTCAGCCCTCTGGGCAGCTCAGACGAGACTATCCTCTCGCGAACTTTTCACGTCCCCCCTACGTTCCTATCATCAGCCTCCACCCAAAAATCGGATGACTCTGAAAATATCTTCGACTCAGACTCAGACAACTCGGAAGGACTACTGAGCACCAGAATCAGTATCACTGAATTCCTTAAAAACAACGGTATCAGCTTCCCTGAGGGAGCCAGTGCAAGCTACAGCGCATCAAGCAACACCCTGATCATCCGAAACACCTCAAGCAATATCGATCTGGTGGAGCAGCTGATCTCTATTATTTCCAGTGAAGATCCAGTTCAAGTCATCATCCGCACCACCATCATGCGAATCTCCGAGGAAAAGCTTAAATCTCTTAGCTTTGATTGGATGATCACCCCCGCCCACCTCGGCGGAGCCCTCTTTCTCGGCGGCGGCACCGTAGGCAACGGCACAGCCTTGGCCGATATGCCACTCAATCCATTCTCAGGTCTGGGTAGCCCCATCACCGCAGGCACCCGAAGTGGCGACACCGGCTTGCACTCCGACTCAATCGATACCTTCATCAAGGCCGGCAGCCTAGGCTTTGGCAACTCAGACATCCGCGCACCAGGAATCCTCACACTCACCGGCGTCTACAGTGGCATCCAAGTCCAGATGATGATGCGCGGAATGAATCGAAAAACCGGAGCGGATATCCTCCAAAAACCCTCCACCATTGCACGCAGTGGAGAACGGACCAAAATTGAAATCATTGAAGAATTCATGTACCCTACCGAATACGAACCCCCAGAACTTCCCACTACCGTTGGAGCGTCAGGCTCAGCCGTCGCACCGGTTAGCCCCGCCACTCCTACTGCGTTTGTAACTCGCAACGTCGGCATCACTTTAGAGGTGGAGCCCACCGTGGGACCCAATAAAAAATTCATTGAATTGTCCATTGCCCCAGAGCTCGTCGAGTTTGAAGGTTTCGTCAACTACGGCACCCCCATCCTAACGAACAGCACAGAGATCTTCGGCCGTTTCAATACATCCACCGTCACTCAAAACGGCATCCTTATGCCTGTCTTTAAAATCACTCAGTTGAGAAATCAAACGATCACTATCCAAGATGGAGCCACCATCGTTTTGGGTGGACTGATGAGTAGCAACAAAACAAAAATCGAAGACAAAGTTCCCATACTTGGTGACATCCCCTACGCTGGACGTCTTTTCCGCTCTGAATCAGAACAGACGATTAATGTAGCTCTCATCATCACCGTGCAGGTCGAACTTGTCGACCCTGCAGGCTTCCCGTGGAAAGGCCGATAATACCACCCTCGTCCACACCTTGACCTCCCCCAGTCACCTGGCTTCTCCAGCCAGCACTGCGGCACATTTTTCAGTAACTTCCTGAACCCAATGGCATCCACCCCTAACAAAGAAAAAACCTCCGAACCATCAGTCACCGAAGGTGAAAACTATTCGGTCGACGCCATGATGGCTCGTCTCAAAAAAGAAGATCGTCAAAAACGCCAATCCGAAAAATCACCGGATGGTGAGCTGGTCACTCGGGAGGACGGCACTCAAGTTATCAAAGTGCGCCGACGCAAGAGGCGCTCAAAACAACCGTCTAAAAAAAGGAGATCTCAAACCAACCCCAAACTTAAGTGGATTATCCTAGGATCCATCGTGGGCCTCACAGTCCTGCTGGCAGCAGGCACGATCTTCATCATCGCCAAATACAACGGCCGCAAATTTAAGGCGACCACAGAATCGACTATCTCTGAGTTATCGGGAGCCACTCAAACCACATTAACCCAGCTTCGAGTCACTCCCGTCTCTGCCAACGCCCAAAAAACCGAAATCACCTGGGACAACCACGCATTCATCAAAGAGGCTTCCTTCCATACTATCCGCGCCAACATCAAAGCAACCAGCTTTTTTTCCAGCCGTTGGATTGGCGAAGACATCATCGCCGACAATGGAAAAATTCACCTGCAGACACCAGCGTCCAGCGCAGAAAGCATCATCAGCGAAATCGACTCACCATACGAATTTGGAGCCTACCGCTGCGAAAAGCTACAACTCCTATTTGGCTCGGATCGCGGAGCGCCTACCATCAACAACCTCAAAGTATCGCTCCGCCAACTGGCTAATAGACAACACCAAATCATCTTCCATGACGGCACTTTAAAAGTCAAAAACTGGCCAATTATGGCGATTGAGTCTGGAATCTTGCTCTTGAATTCAGACAGTGCGGATCTCGATGCCATTCTCAAATCCAGCGAATCTCACAATGGCGAACTTTCGATCACAGGCAATATTTCAAAAGACACCAGCACCCCAGTCTCTCTTGACATCAAAGCCAAGAACTACCCAATCCATGAACTTCTCGGCAAAGACCTAGGCCGTCTGATCAAAGGTGAACTTCAAAGCGAATCCGGCACATTTGCCTACGACTACACCAAAAATCCCGGTGAAGCACTCAGCTTCATCCTCCCCTTCAATGCGAATGGAATCCAATGTTCGGGTTTACCGCTGTTTAGAGAACTCAATAAACTGATAGGCAATACCGCCTACGTCAGTCCCGTCTTCAACCGCTGCCGGGGAACGATCCTGCGGACCTCCGAAGGTGTCTCCATCAACGATCTGGAGCTAATTAATAACAGCCTCATGCTCATCCAAGGTAATATCGCACTCAGCTCTAAAGGGCGACTCAGCGGTAAACTCTCAGTAAGCATTCCACAGACAGCCTTCCACAACAATACTCCGGCTCCATTCACTGGTCCAAGTAGCGGATTTTACTCGATCAACATCACACTCAGCGGAACGGCCAAAAGCCCCAACGACAATCTTCACCAGCTACTCAAAACGAGTCGACCGAAGCGCCAAGCCCTACCTCGCGCACTTCCGAAAGAAATCATCCAACCTGACCCATCGCAGCCTCAGCCATCTCAACCCAAAGAGAAAGACTTCGATGATTTATACCAGGACTGAACGATCTTTAGTTGCCATCTACTCTGAAGATGCTTGAATGGTCTTATGAATAAAGCAGGCCGCCTATTTGTTTCCGATCGGTTCAAGGCATGCATGGCTCCCCTCATCACGGGGCTTTTACTCATCAACCCTCCGGTCTGGGCTACTCCTTCTAACCTAGGTGAAGAAGTGAAAGCGGCGCGCCTCTACCTAACCAAACTCAGCCATGAAAATCTCGACCTCGCTCAAGACACAGCTCTTTCCGACCACTGCAGCCCTCAACGCCGCAAACAAATAGAGGAGCAGCTGAAATCCTTCAGCCAAACCCACCTTGACGACAACGACACATTTATCTTCGAGGCCACAAAAAATGAGGGTGACTTTGCCGCAGTCTTGCTTCGTTCCCAAAACCCCGCCACGCCACTCGTGCCGAGGGTTCACGCCATTGCCCTCCTACGCCGTCAGCAACACTGGATCGCAGCACCCCTCCCAGGAAACTTCGCCAATACAGGCTACGGCTACGATTCAGAAGTAGAAAAATCCGTACGCACCCTCGAACGCTGGATGACGAAAGAAAAAATCATACTTCAATCCAAAGCACGTCAATCAGCGCAGAACAGCTTTTTAAAATCCATTTCTGAAGAAGAAAGAAAAGCCACGCTCGATACCCTGACCCCCCAACAGGCCACCCTCAACTTCATCCAACTATGCCGCAACACAAAACTCTTTGGCATACTTGCCTATCTGGGTGCGGCCTCCGATGAACTCGAAGACTCACTGGAAACAACACTATCCACCGTTTCAAATGGACTCAACGACACCAATCTACTTAACAAATGGAGTCTCGTCACTCACCCCTCCGTGATTATTGTACCGGTGCACCTTGACCCAAAAAAGAAAGACTTCGCCGTAGGCTTCTGGCATCCGCTAACGTCACCTCCGGAAGAAATCCTCTATTTTCAAACCCACAAAGCCAAAGACAAAACGTTTCTCCGCCTACCTCACGATCTAATCATGGCAGCCATGCCGGAAAATAAACGATGGCGACAGCAAAAACATCCCGACTATGATGAGCTTAAAAGAAAGCTCTCTGCGGAAATCTATAAAAACCACCCTCCACAGAAAGCTCCCGATAACACACAGGAACTGCTAGACCATTTCACCCAATCACTCAACACTCAAAACTTCTTGGATTGCTTTCAACTTCTCCCCCGACATCAAGGGTTTTTCAGCGACCCAAAAAATCAACATAAAACTCTCAGTCAACTCAGCTTACTCTGGAAGAATATCTATCATTCCAAAGCCAACACTCAAAACAGCCTAGAATTATTAGTCGATGACAACCTAGCCCTCTACCCCCTAATCTATCCCCCCCAAAAAAAAACCAGTGAAGTTGAAACCATTAGGGTGTGGTTCATCCAAGAAAATAATGGGTGGCACCTCATCCCCGAAGCCACCCTCAATGATTATGCAGATACAACCCTACGGGCGAACATGCAACGACTGAAAACAAGTCTGCGCTCCGTAACCAGGCAGCGCCAAGAGCAACTCTCTCGCTTGCGATTAAGCGAAGTCGTCACACTCACCCCACCACCCACACTCCCGACTGTCGATGACAAGGCCGCGGAAAAAACACTTTCAAAATTCCGCACACTGCTGCGAGCAAACAACCCCCACTCGGCCCTCACAAAATGCGCCGTCCTCAAAGGCACCAGCAGCGTTCAGACACTCAAAACTTTTAATTACGCCATTCGTGGAGCATCAGATCACCGCAAGCACGATCACATTCTCGGCATTCATCGGGCTGGCAAATGGCTAGGAGTCTCACTGCGCACCGAGTCCAAAACAACGGGGGGCTATGACTTCCCTCTCTACATCATAATCAATACAGAGAAAGGACCACGAATCCTGCTCGATATCGATCTCCGGCATGCCACCAATAAAGGCCGCAAGCTCATCAACCGTAGGAACTTAAACAAACTTGAAAAGGTCCTCTCAAAAATCGACCAAACCCATATCCTATCCATCTTTACCGAACACAATAAAGTGGCTCTCGAAGACATCAAATCCAGCGTTCCACTCAAAGATTAAATTTCCACACCAGACTCACCAAACTAACAGTTACCCACCCTCCATTTCCCATTTCAAATGACACCCCAAGAAACGGCACTCGCCCTTGAACAATCCGTCTCCGGCATTATCAGGGGACAGCACAAAACCATTCGTAACGTCCTCGCCTGCATGATTTCTGGAGGCCATGTCCTCCTTGAAGACAATCCAGGAACCGGAAAAACAACCTTGGCAAAAGCCATCGCCGGCTCCATCAAAGGAGGTGATTTTAGTCGAATCCAATTCACACCTGACCTGCTCCCCTCTGACATCCTTGGCGTTTCCATCCTCAATCAACAAACCAGTGAGTTCCAGTTCCATCAGGGCCCAATCTTCACAGACATTCTGCTGGCGGATGAAATCAATCGTGCCTCTCCCCGCACCCAGAGCGCGCTACTAGAAGCGATGGCTGAACGTCAGGCCACGATCGAAGGCACATGCCACGACCTCAGCGGACTCTTTTTTGTGATCGCCACTCAGAACCCTGTCGAGTTCAGAGGCACCTATCCACTCCCTGAAGCGCAGATGGACCGCTTCACCATGCAGTGCTCACTTGGCTACGTCAGCCCAGAAGAAGAGTCCCGTATCCTCGCCGCCCAAAACGAAGGCCACCCGCTGGACACGCTAACACCTTCGGTCACACTGGATGATGTGAAAGAGCTTCAAGCGGGCGTATCCAAAATCGCCATCAGCGAAGAACTTCGAAACTACATCGTGGCACTGAGTAATGCCACCCGCAACATCGAAGACGTCCGACTCTCCGCCAGCCCCCGGGCCTCACTGGCATTGATGAAAGTAGCACAGACTTTGGCGCTCTTCGAGGGTCGCGATTTCGTAACCCCGGAGACGATTCAGCAAATTGCACCCGACGTCATCGCCCACCGCCTAGTGCTAGCTCCCGAGGCTAAGTTCAACGGGCTCACCGGCCGAGCCATCGTCAAAGACATCCTCGAAACCACCCCCGTCCCCGTTTAAGCTCCGTGCAGCAATCACTGCCATCCCGTTTATTTCAACGGACGATCTATCGGATTTACCGGCGAAGCTCTGCGCTCGCGCACTTCTTCACTCACCGTATTCTCCCCGCAGGAGGGCTTCTCATTCTCCTCACCCCACCCGCGTGGATATTGCTTGCGCAGCAAAGCGCTGGCCCATTGTTTCAACTTCGAGCCATCATTTTAGTCATTCTTGGCATCAGCGCCGTTTGGATTTTTTTCCGCAGATCCCAAGTGAAGCTCACAAGGGACTTACCCCGACTCGCCACCGCCCAAGAAAACGTCAACTACCGTGTCAGCGTCCAAAACACAGGAAAAAGAACTCTTTCGGGAGCCGCCCTGCTCGAAATGCAAGCGGACAACCGCCCCTCATTTTTACTCTTCAACCACTCCCGCGAGCCAGGTGAGGAAAAACGCAATCTCTTTGACCGCACCTTCTGCTACTACCGCTGGGAGTGGCTCATGCGCAACCTCACAGCCTTTAAAAACAAACCATCCCCCCCTCTTCCCCGATTGGCCCCAGGGGAAAAAACCACCCTCAACTTAAGCCTCACTCCCGAGAAACGGGGCGTCATTATCCTCGACGACCTCCGCATCTGTCTCCCCGACCCCTTTGGCATCTTCCAACGCTGTCGAAAAGCGGATGCCCACAAAGACAAATTAATCGTCCTGCCGCATCGCTACCGACTTCCGCCCCTCGACCTCCCAGGCCATGCACGATTCCAACTAGGAGGGGAAGCCGCCTCCAGCACCTTGGGACAGTCCGGCGATTTTACAGGAGTTCGCGAATACCGCCCGGGAGATCCCCTGCGCCACATCCACTGGAAAAGCTGGGCTCGCACAGGAAAACCCATCGTCAAAGAATACGAAGATGTCTTTTTCCCGCGTTACGGTCTGATTCTGGATACCTTTACCCCGGCTGAGGATGCCGACCTTTTTGAAGAAGCTGTTTCGGTCGCTGCGTCATTTGCAGCCACCATCGACACCCGGGAAACCCTCCTTGATCTCATGTTCATCCGTGACGAAGCTTACGTCTTTAGCGCGGGTCGCGGAGAAGAAAGAATTGATAAAATGCTCGAGGTGCTGGCCGGAGTAACCAGTGAGCCACTCAACAACTTTGAGGCACTCCAAAAGCTCATCCTCAGTTACCAAGACCAACTCACCGCCTGTATCTGCATCTTCACCGGCTGGTCCGAGCAGCGGGCAAACATCGTCAAACGCCTCCACAGCTCTGGAATTGAACTCAAGATCATCTCCATTTGTCGCAACAAAGAGAAGGCGGAAAAAGCCCAACAACAATTCCCCTCACCCACCCCCATCCAATGGCTCAGAGTCCAACACATCGAAAAAGACCTGCTGGTTAAATTCTAAACTTATCATGCCTCCTCGTCTTCTCGCCGGTATCACGCTTCTCTTCTGGGGGGCGATGACGGGGCACACCCAGTTGGGACTGATTGCGGCCCTCCTGCTAGAAGCTAGATCATGGGTCAATTTGCGATGGAACTTTAGTAAAATCACCTACGTCCGAGCATGGCACTACACCATCCTGTGCGGAGCATTGGTCGCGATCTTATCTTGGGTGAATGGCACAGAAATACGAGATCTGCACAAACTTTTCATCTGGACGCCACTCATCCTCCTGCCCGTTGAGCTGGCCATGCGCTATGGTAAAGATACCCAAATCCCGCTCAACACCTTCTCATTTTTTGCCCGTAAAAAATGGGAACACGATCTCAAACTGGGACGCGACATGAAGTGGGTCCACCCCAGAATGATCAACACAGGCTATCCCTACATCGCACTGGTCTTGCTTGCCACGTCCACTCGCAGCCAAAATGAGCTCCACCATTTCATCGGCCTCACCATCATCATCTCTATCGCCCTTCTATGCAACGGAAGAAAGTCTGGATTCCGTCCCATCGCCTGGGCCACAGGCCTCATTGCCATTATCGCACTCACATTGGTCAGCCAGTGGGGCATGGGTAAACTCCACCATTATTTGCGTAATCACGGAGCCGAAGGTGCCCCCACCAATCGAATTTCCACCAATGAATCACGCACAAGCATCGGCAAACTCGGCAAACTCAAACTCGACCCCCGCATCCAATGGCGCATGACCGTTGATCATGGAGATGCACCCAAACTTCTGCGCGTCGCCACCTATAACCAATACGCAAGTGCCCGATGGAAATACATCTTCAACTCAAACGGCCACTCCGATCAACTCGATCAACGCGATGAAAAGGGCTACCTCTCCTCCACCGATCTACCCAATGAAGACATCCGTATTTTCAAAGAGGATGAGCAATCCCCAATGCCCCAATTTACAGAAAAACCAAACCTCAACATCATAGGTGCAGTGAACACCAAAGCCCTAGACACGCCCATTCCCATGCCTCACTTCATGCAGGCCGTCGGCCGTATTGGGTCTCTCGGCATAGAAGCCTCCATCGACAGCAACACCTTAGGCTCCGTCCGTCTTGCCAACCCAGACTACCACGTTATCCAATACCAAATATGGACAGGCGACAAGTCAACCACCGAGCTCGCCCATAACTCCCATGACCTCATCATCCCACAGCGGGAACGCAATGCCATCCGCCGTGTCTGCCAATCTCTGGGATTGAAAAATCAAGAACTAACAACACAGCAAAAAATAAAACGGCTCGACCACTTCTTCCGTAGTCAATTCACCTACACCACTCACCTCACCACCCCCGATTTAAAAACCAATCAGCGCCAATCAGCTGTCGGAACCTTTCTCGAAACCACTCGGGCCGGACACTGCGAATACTTCGCCACCGCCACGGCATTGCTCCTCAGGGAGGCGGGAGTCCCCACCCGATACTGTGTCGGTTTTTCAGTCAGTGAACATAACACCTCTCATGAAGAATGGGTGATGCGTGGCACCCATGCCCACGCCTGGTGCAGAGTCTGGATCAAAGAGGGCCAAGGGGATGATGCTGGACACTGGGAAGATCTCGATCTTACCCCCCCGTCATGGTTAGGACTGGAACAGTCCCGCTCCTCCTCTTGGAAGCGGACCCTCGCCGACTGGTGGCAGCGCAGCAACGAAAACTTCCTCATCTGGCGCACCAACGAAAACAACAAAACCAGAGTCGTCACCGGTATCACTACCATCATCACCCTCTTCACTCTTTGGATCCTCTGGCGGCTTTTTCGATCACGGCAGCCTCACCAACGAACGAAAAGATCCGCTTACCAGCTGAGAAAAGACACGCCCCTAACACCCCTACACAAGCTTGAACCCAAGCTGACAAAAGCTTTAGGCCCTCGCCCCATCGGCATGCCTCTCGGCCAATGGGTTCTCCTAGTCACAGAAAAACACCCGGACCTCAGCACCCTAGCCCACAGCCTCACCGAGCTTCACAACACCGCACGCTTCGCCCCCCAAGGGCTCAGCCCACAGCAGCAACAGGAGCTCGCAGCCATGTGCGCCAGCTTAAGAAAACAGCTCCACCGCTAATCCAAACACGCGGCTATGACCGATATCCTTCATAGAAGACATCTCCTTCATCACCATATGGCAATATGGTTATCCAGCCACAGCACCCATGATCGAGCTACACAAATATCACACAAAAAGCCCTGCATCCATAAGGAATACAGGGCTTTTTAATGGAGCCGGTTAACGGATTCGAACCGTTGACCTACTGATTACAAATCAGTTGCTCTACCAACTGAGCTAAACCGGCTTTTTTCGCTTGTTGCGATGCTTTTGATCCTCTCCTGACGGGTTGTGCCGAAAGCGGGGTCACTATTTCCATTTTCGCCTACTTGGCAAGGTTTTTTCTTAGAAATTATCTGGCACTCCATTTGGGAGGAATAGCGTCTCGCACATGACCATCGTCGGAAGCTATCATTTGGCCAAACACCGGGGCGGAAGAGGAACGCTGCTAGGTGGGAGTTCCCGGTGTGGCCCCGGGCCGGGTGGTCGTCATTGGCGGCCTGCGTAACCCGCCCTGAACTCATCGGCGGCATCAACTGTGCCGGAGGAAAGCTGACATGCCAGCCCGTTGCTGAAGCTCACGGCATGGAGAACTTTGACCCCTCCGAGTTAATCTAGGAGATCTTCCGCGCCGCAAGCAGCCATAGGAAAAGGGCGCTGACGAGAATCGAGGACAAGCCGATGTGCAAAACTTGAGCGAAGGGAAGAATCCCCACCTGGGAAAGAATCAGACCTAAAACCATCTGCGCCAGCACGATCCCTACCACGATGCGCTCGAGCCAGGCCGCCCCAGTCTGCTGCCGCAAACTACGTAGGTAAAACATCCCAGCCACGAGCAAAATCAGCCACGATCCACTACGGTGAATTAAATACATAGAACTCTGCTCCAGCTCCCCCACCCACTCAGACCTCAGCGCCAACGCATGGGTCTTCTTCAGCGCATCCGTTTTTTCACGGACTTGAGAACCTAACACACCTTCCACCAAAACCAAAACAAGCAGAGCCAATCCCAAGTTCCTCAATCCAGCAAGACCTGCGGATCGAGATAAACGCCATGGTTGATCGCATCCACGCCAGGCAACATAAACCATCATACACAGCTGAAGAATCGCGAGAGCCATGTGCAGCGTGATGATGCCAGGCTTGAGACCACTGAACACAATCTGCGCCCCCATCCAGGCATTCACTCCTAACAGCACAACAGCCAAGCCCGAAACCAGCACAATGATGGGTCGCTTTTTGCGCTGCCAAAACGACATCACAAAGGTCGCCAGCGTCAACACACTCACCGGAAGAGAGGTCAGTCGATTAATATATTCCACCCACACATGGGTAACATTAAACTGCGCAATCACCGTCTCACGGGTAATCGTGCTGGGATCAACGCCATGCCGGGCGGCACGACGACGGTATTTTTCAATATCAAGCTTCGAGGTGTCGATCTGATCCGAGCTGGTCGGAGGAATAAGGCACCCCCAACAAGTTGGCCAATCAGGGCAACCCATCCCCGACCCCGTGGCCCGGACAATCGCGCCAACAAAGATCAGCACCATCACGGCCACACAGGCGGCTGTGGCTACTTTTTGAAATTTACTCACGCAGGACACTTAAAGGATTAGGATGCCCGCCGCAAGCCTTCACGCCGAAAGATCGTTAATTCGCACATTCCGGCGATAATAAGAAATAATACCGCAGTTGTATGGTCTTCACGCTGAGTCGTTGAATATGACTGACGCCAAGTTGCAAGCATCTGAGATGCGTTGAATCAATGCTGCGCATTGATTGAATGCGAATGCCAGCACTTCAACGCACCAGCAGGTGCTTTCAACTCGCGAAGCGAATTCAACCTGCCGAAGGCAAATTCAACACGGATTCCCTATTTATCGGTGCAATGCGTGTTAATTAATTCCATTTTTTATTTGGTTTATTGGCAGATTAGCTTCTAGGTTCGCGGCATCATGTCGTCACAAGCCACCAATGTCCGCCGCGCTGCCGTTTCCGCCCTCCGAGCCTGGGCAAAAGGCCACACTTATATGGATTCACTGATCGAACGCCACGCCGCCAAAAATGGCTTGAGCCGACAAGACCGTGCCCTCCTCCAAGCCATCGTTTCCTGCGTGCTGCGCAATCGACGTTTGCTGGACCACTGGATTGGCAAGCTCCGCCGGGGAAAACTCGATCACGAAACGCGTGACATCCTCAGAGTAGGACTCAGCCAACTCCTCATCCTCGGCATTGCCGACCACGCTGCCGTTTACGAAACCGTCAACTGCGGAAAAGCCTCCGTGCAGGGCCTGATCAATGCCGTGCTCCGCTCCGCCATCACCCGACGCGAAAACCTCATGGACAGTCTCGAAGACGTACCACCGACCGTCCAATTCTCCCACCCCGACTGGCTTTTTAATCGGTGGAGAAGAACATTCAGCAAAAAAAATGCCATCGCTCTGATGCAATGGAATAACCAGCCCGCACCCACCATCGGTCGAGTCAACCCACTCAAGGAAAATGCCAAAGCCGAAGTGGAAGCCTATGATAAGGCGACTCCACTCACAGGGCTAGACGGATATTACCAGATCGACGGACCACCTCCAGGTGAGTGGATGAAAGAAGGCCTCCTCTACGTGCAGGACCCCGCCACCCGTCACTGCGTCGAACTCCTCGCCCCCCAACCTGGAGAAAAAATCCTCGATGCCTGCGCTGCCCCCGGGGGGAAATCAGCCCTGATCGCAGCCGCCATGCAAAACCAGGGCGAGATCCTTTGCACCGACAGCAATGAAAAGCGACTCCCCCGCCTCGAAACCAACCTCGAACGGCTCGGCATCGATATCGCAACCGTTCAGATCCACGACTGGAGCCAACCAGCACCCGAAGCGTGGATCGGCGCCTTTGACGCCATCCTGCTCGATGTCCCCTGCTCAAACACAGGCGTGATGCGCCGTAGGCTCGATGCCCGGTGGAGGCTACGAGGCGAAGACATTGTCAACCTTACCAAAATTCAAGAAGCGATCCTTGAAAATGCCCTACCCTGCCTAAAGCCTGAAGGACGCTTGGTTTACTCCACCTGCTCGATTGAGCCCGATGAAAACCGCGACCTCGTCACCGCCTTTATCGAAAAAAATCCGGGCTGGGAACTCGCCCAAGAAAAACAAGCCCTCCCGTTCCGTGATGAAAGCGACGGAGCTTATGCGGCTAAAATCAGCCGAGTTTGAACGGCGTATGAAACGGCCTAAAAACGACCTCGACGTCTGCCAATGCGATCTCTAGCTTAACTCTCAAGATGAAATCCTGTCTCAGCCTACTTATCACTCTAATTATCGTCACAGCCTTTGTGGGCACCGCCATTTTCCTCTGGTATGGCAGCTCCACCACGGAATTCAGTGAAGGACCCTTTGGGGAAGACCCCAACACCATCGCGCCGGGAATCAAGAAAGAACAATAACCTAGCACCTGAGCCAGATATGGAACGGACGAAGGAGCAGGCGGAAAAGGAGACTAATCACAGCGAAAAAATCTGTCTCTTTGGCGGAACATTTGACCCGATCCACCTAGGCCATACACACATCGCAGCCGCCGCCGTGAAACAGCTCGGGCTGGACCGAGTCATCTTTCTGCCCTGCCGGCAATCGCCCCATAAAACCGGCCAGCATCACACCAGCGGCAAACACCGCCTAGCGATGTGCCAACTCGCCACTGGGGGGCTCGACTGGGCGAAAGTCGATGACCACGACCTGATCACCCCCGCGCCATCCTACTCCTGGCGAACGGCCGAAGCGATGCAATCACGCTTCCCCGACGCCCAGCTTTATTGGCTGATGGGAACCGACCAGTGGCAGGCGCTCCCACGATGGGATCGACCCGAGCAACTGGCCCGACTTGTCGAATTTATTGTTTTCACCCGGGGAGAAACGCCACGCCCACGCGAGGACTACCGAATGCACGCCATTGAGGGCGCCCACCCAGCATCGGCCACTGCGATTCGGCAATCACCTATCAGCAGTGACTCTACAAGCTGGCTAGCCCCGAAAGCCTCCCAATACATCCACCTGCACCAGCTTTACCGCCCTTCAGCGACTCATGAAACTTAAAAACATCCCCACCTCAATCTGGCGCAATAAATGGAAATCTCTGCTCGCCTTTATTGCCTTCATCGCCATTGGCATTGCAGCAGCCATCGGCATCTACAACTACTCGGGCAAACGTTCCTTCCTCGCGTTTGAGTCATCATGGACAGCTCTTGGAGAAACCGTAAATATCGCAGACCTTCAAGCACCCGAGCCAAACGAGAAAGATAATTTTTTCCTCTCCCCAAGCTTTCTTGCGGAGAAAAATAACAAATATCCAATAGAACTCACCCACCCCCGTCATCGTAAAATCGAAGGATTCAGCAAAGACTACTCAGCCTTCTCCATTACCAGCACGGGAGATTACCATATGGGAGTGGGCACAAATATCGAACACTGGCTGGAATCCTCAGACCTCAAACCAAAACCACGAAGACGACCTAGGCGTGGCAGAAAATCAGCGCGTGCCCCTACCCCCGCACCGACCCCTGAATCGGCCCCATTCAACGAAAAGGAAACCGCGCTAGCATGCCTTGAGCTACTCAATTCCTATCAAGCACGGCTCTCGGCATTATCGCACGACTCCCTACGCCCCCACGCATGGAGAGACCCCCTCATAGAGTTAGACACAACACCACTCAGTCACCTCAACCCTATCATGCGTAGTTTAGACCCCCTGCAAGCGCGCGCCATTCTATACATCATGGCAGAAAATCCAGACCTTGCCGCCCTCGACTTACTCACGATGATTCGGCTCCAAAACTACGCCCTTTCATCACCCTATTTACTAGGTCACCTGATCCACATTGCAACCTTCAAAGCCAACAACTCAGTAATCTGGGAAGGACTCAAGCGACATAGCTGGGACGATGCCACTCTCGCATTATTTGAAAGCAAGCTTGCCCATATCGACTTCCGAAAAAACTTACTACACAAAATGCGTGAAGAAGTTTGCTTCACACATCAAGAAACGAAAAGAATGCTCGACGATCCAGATTACCTTGAAGAAAAAACAAAAGAATTTGAAGCCATGACAGACTTCTTACTCGAACCTCTAAACACAGAGGAAGAATCAACGTTAGACAACATCGGAAGATCAGCACGCCACGTCATCGCCAGCGGATACCTCTCATCTCTGAGCTCATACAGCCTCAATACCTACCGAGACACTCTCTTTTACCCACACGGCATAAAAGCTGAGACGGTCTCAACAGATCAAGTGCGCCTTGCACGCAATGCCAAACCCTCAGATCCGCTATTACGCTTCACCCCACCTTCATGGATCCCACTTCAGCTTGAAAAAACTCTTCAAGCACAAGCGACCCTTCACAATATTCGCACCGCTATCGCTCTGGAGCGCTTCAGACTCAAACATCAGCACTACCCAGTGAAGCTCTCAGACCTCGCTCCTGACTACTTACCCGAGGAACTCAAAGATGTCATCACCGGAAAGCCCCTCCGCTACCAAATCAAAGCCGATGGCACCCCGCTCATTTACTCGATTGGATCGGACGAAATAGACGATGACGGCAGGCCGAACAGGTCACCAAGCAAGGGCGACTGGGCATGGATGTATTCCCCACCAAACGACTACCAGTATTCCGACTACCGGCAACGCTAAGACTCAGAGACTCAACCTTATTCACCAAATAACCCCCAGCATAACTTAGCCCCGCCCCACGAATCTTTGATCAACTAAATACAGGTCACTTTGTTTTTTTTGAATTTAATGCTTATCTTGCATCAGATCCTTAGATAGAATTCACGTCATCCCCCGCAACTCTCTCCACACAACACACAAAGCTTCCGATATGAAACAAAGCGTCACTGCCATTCTCATCACATCGACTCTAGCCACTCTAGCGTCCCCACTCACGGTTCAGGCTCAGGACAAAGCCGAAGCCAAGCCCGCAGATAAACCTGCAAGCGAAGCCGCAACTGCCCCCAAGGATAAGCCAGCCACTATCACCGAAATCAACGCGCAGTTTAGCAACCTGCCCAAAGAAACTCGCACGGAGTTCGGCAAGAAACTCACCAAGTTACAGAACCTGTTCAATCAAAAGCGGATCTTTGATGCCTTTGAAAAAATCGATGAACTCGATAAAATTTTTCCCAACCACCCAGCCTCACTGAACATCAAAGGCGCCTGCTATGTTGAAATTCGGGCATTTGATAAAGCCAACAAGATCTTCACAGAGCTCATCCGCATTTCCCCGAACAACACCAGCGTCCTCTTCAACCTGGCTGAAGTCGACTTCGTCACCAAAAACTGGGCATCTGCCGAAACACGCTTCACAGAAATCCTGACACTCCTCCCAACCCAACAGAAAGCCATGATTCGCCTCTGTGAGTTTAAACTTCTCCTCTGCCAGCTTAAGCTCGGTAAAAAAGACGCCGCGATTGCCCTGAAAGACAAATACGATGTCTGGGATGACTCCCCATTTTACTACTTCTCGCGTGCCGCCATCGCCTACGAAGCCGATGATAAAGCCAAAGCCGAAAAACACCTTCGCAATGTGCGTTTCATCTGGAGAAATGACGCAGCCCTCGCCGCATGGCAGGACACCCTCATCGAGTTCGGCTACATCCGCAGCTTCTACGGCGGCGATACTGACGAAGTAAAGTAAACACATAGGGCCTGTTTACCCTATTATTATCCTAAGGGATTATCCTAAGGGGTAATCCGTAATCCGCTC
>CAYNNY010000007.1:0-38867 GCA_964398555.1 uncultured Verrucomicrobiales bacterium | reverse complement strand
ATAAAAGTCAGGGCGTTGCCCTAGGCTTGCGATAGATAGCACCGTTGGTGCGGAAGATCGATAACGGGTGGTGTTTCTGTCGAGACCCAGGGTCGTTGACTCTGGGCTGGAGTCCGTCATCCCTTTGGGATGTGTGTTGGAGGCGGGGGTGTTTCCCATTTAATTAATGGCCATTGCTGGCGGCTTTATTGAGGAGGGGTCTTGCGGGATCTCATGGACACAGAAAAACGTCGAGCTGGTAGGCTCGACGTTTTTTGTGGGTTGAGTTTGGCGGGCTTGGTTTTTATGCCTCGCGGCCGCAGCACTTTTTAAACTTTTGGCCTGATCCGCAGGGGCAATCTTCGTTGCGGTTGATTTTTACGGTGGGGCGGCGCTTGGGAAGATTGATTTTGATCTTCTGTCCGTCCGGCACTGGGGTCATGGCGAGGTTGGCCTGATTGCCGGTTTGGGCGATGTTGGCTTGCGGGATCGGGGTGTTGCCTGCGTTGCCGCCACCTGCCGTGGCATCGCTGGAAAGTTCCTGGGGAAGGCCGCGCATGAAGTTTTCAAATTGTTCAAGGTTGGTGGTGGAGCGGAATAGGTTGCTGAGGCTTTCGCTTTCGATGTGTGCCATTAGCGTTTCGAAAAGTGCGTAGGCTTCGTTTTTGTATTCCACTAACGGATCTTTCTGACCTTGGGCGCGGAGATGAACGCCTTCGCGCAGGGCGTCCATGTTGTAGAGGTGTTCTTGCCAGAGTTTATCGATGCCGGTGAGGATGATATGGCGTTCGAGCATATCGAGGAGTTCTGGCTCTTCGTGTTTCATCTTCAGCTCGTAGGCCGCTTTGACTTTCTCGACAAGGAACTCGGAGTTGCCTTCGGCATCGCGATCTTGGAATCCACTTTGCTCCATGCTCAACTGCAGCGGGAAGGTGGTGTTTGTCCAGTTCAGAAGCTCTGCGTAGTCGGGAGCTCCCTCGTCGCGATCTTCCATGTAGCCGTGAACTGTTTGTGGGATGGCTCGTTCGATGACTTCGTAGATGAGTTCGCGTGGGTTCTCTGAGCTGATGACTTCATTGCGGTAGCCGTAAACGACTTCGCGCTGCTTGTTCATGACGTCATCAAAGTCGAGCACGCGCTTACGCCAGATGTAGTTGCGTTGTTCGACGCGTTTCTGGGCGGTTTCTACGGAGCGGTTGAGCCACTTGTGCTCGAGTGCCTCGCCTTCTTCCATCCCAAAGCGTTCCATCATGTTGGTCATGCGGTCGGCTGCGGCGAAGTTGCGCATCAGGTCGTCTTCGAATGAGATGAAGAACTGGGACATTCCGGGGTCACCCTGACGTGAGCAACGGCCTCGGAGCTGGCGGTCGACCCGGCGGGATTCGTAGCGCTCGGTGCCGATGACAAATAATCCGCCTGCCTCGGGGACGCCGGGAGCGAGTTTGATATCGGTGCCTCGACCCGCCATGTTGGTGGAGACGGTGACGGCTCCTTTTTCTCCAGCGTTGGCTACGATCTCGGCCTCTTGGCGGTGATACTTAGCGTTGAGGACGTTGCAGGGAATCTTGGCGCGTTTGAGCATTTTGCCAACGAGTTCGGAGGCTTCCACGGAGGCGGTTCCTACGAGCACAGGCTGGCCGCGCTCGTGGGCTTCCTTGATTTTAGCGACCACGGCGTTGTATTTCTCGCGGCGTGTTTTGAACACTTGGTCGTTGTGGTCGATGCGGATATTCGGGACGTTGGTCGGGATGGGGAGAACATCGAGTTTGTAAATATCGTGAAATTCAGCGGCTTCGGTTTCGGCGGTGCCGGTCATGCCTGCGAGCTTTTTGTAGAGTCGGAAGTAGTTCTGAATGGTGATGGTGGCGTAGGTCTGAGTTTCTTCCTCGACGTGCACACCTTCTTTGGCTTCTACGGCTTGGTGCAGTCCATCGGACCAGCGGCGGCCAGGCATCTCACGGCCTGTGTTTTCATCGACGATGATCACCTTGTTGTCGGAGAGCACGTATTCGACATCTCTTTCGTAGAGGCAGTAGGCTTTGAGGAGCTGAGAAATCGAGTGCATCTTCTCGCCCTGGGTATCGAGACGTTGTTGCAGGACGTCTTTTTTCTCGGCGCGTTCGTCATCGCTGAGAGATGGGTCGGCATCGATCTCACCATATTCGAATCCGAGGTCAGGTAAAACGAAGGCATCGGAATCACCGGGGGAGAGGAGCTCGCGGCCCATCTCCATGAGGTCGGCGTCGTGGGCTTTTTCATCGATGGTGAAGTAAAGCTCTTCTTTGATTTCGTAGAGGTCGCGCTTCTGGGCGTCCTGATACATGGAGAGTTCGGTTTTTTCAACTAACCGACGAGTGTCGGGGTCCTCCATGAATCGCATCAGTTGGCGGTTACGAGGGTTGCCCATTTTGATTTTAAATATGGCGCGGCCAGCGGTGACTTCGTCACCTTCTTCTTTGGCCTTTTTGGCTTCCTCGGCAAGTTCGTTGCAGAGGTTGTTCTGGCGTTTGACCAGTTGCTCGATGAGTGGGCGATAGCGACCGTATTGCTCGACGTTCGAGATGGTGGACGGGCCGGAAATGATGAGTGGCGTCCGGGCTTCATCGATGAGGATGGAGTCTACTTCATCAATAATCGCGTAGTAGTGGCCACGCTGGACTTGCTCGTCCTTGGATGATGACATGCCGTTGTCGCGGAGGTAGTCGAAGCCAAATTCGGCGTTGGTGCCGTAGGTGACATCGCTGTTATACATGGCACGGCGCTCGTGTGGAGGCATCTGGCTTTGGATACAGCCGACGGTGAGGCCGAGGAATGTGAAGACGGCTCCCATCCATTCGGAGTCACGGCGGGCGAGGTAATCGTTGACGGTGACGACGTGCACACCTTTGCCGGTGAGGCCGTTCAGGAAGACGGGCAGGGTGGCGACGAGGGTTTTCCCCTCACCGGTCTGCATTTCTGCGATCATGCCCTTGTGCAGGGCCATGCCTCCTACGAGTTGGACGTCAAAGTGAACCATTTCCCAGGGTAGTGGGCGGTCGCAGACTTGAATGGTCTGGCCACAGAGGCGGCGGGCAGCGCTTTTGACGGCGGCGTAGGCCTCGGGGAGAATTTTTTCGATGTAGCTCGAGCGGGCACTGTCGAAGCTGGTTTCTTCGAGTTCGCGGAAAGCGGTCTTCGCGGCTTCGAGGGATTCCACGTCGGTGGTAGCGGTCGGAAGAGTGGGGAACTCTTCGCGCAGTGCGTCGAGACGTTCGTTGAGTGTGGCTGCGGCTGCGGCGAGTGATTCGTCATCCATGCGTTCAAGTTCATGAACGGCGGGGAATTCAAGCTCGAGGTAGCGGTGCAGGTGTGTTTGCCAGACGGTGACTTTTTCACGAAGCGCATCATCGGAAAGCGACTGATAGCTTTCTTCGAGGCTATTGATTTTGGCAACGATAGGGCGGAGTCGTTTGACTTCGCGTTGGTTTTTATTACCGACGATTTTCTGGAGAGTCCACTTAAGCATAGAAAGGTAGGGCGCGGGGTTACTCGCGCGGGTGGACTCCATACACCCGCTTTGCTACCTTGGCAAGGGGATTAGCTAGGGCGAAGGATAAAATGAGAGGCCTTCGGCGGAGCAGCCGAAGACCTCTATACAATGCCCTGCCGAAACAGGGCTCCCTGCGGTTTGGCAGGTGGCAAAATTGGTGTTTTTTGAGACAGTTGTCAATACTTGTAATGGATTGAATAGCAGCTTCGATTTACTCAGCGGAGTTTTTTTTGATCGCTTTGAGTGTTTCCGGGTGGGACTGGAGGTGGTTGGCGACGGCGCGAATGACCTCCAGGGTGGCCCGGGAAACGTGGTGTTCCATGCCCTCGACGTCGCGGTAGATCGTTTTTTCATCGATATCGAAGAGCTCAAGGAAACGGGTGAGGGTTTCGTGCCGATCGACGATGGCCTTGGCAATGAGGAGTCCCTTTTCGGTGAGGATGGTGCCTCGGTATTTCTCATGTTTGACCAGTCCTTCGGCATCGAGCCGTTGGAGCATGTTGGTGACGCTGGCTTGGGAGATGCCGAGTTTTTTAGAGATATCGATGGGGCGGGCGTAGCCTTTGTCTTCGATCAAATGAAAAATTTGTTCGAGATAGTCATCACGGGCGGTGGAACCGCTGGTGCGGGCAGAGGCAGGCATGCAGGTAGAAATAAGGGGTGAGATGGAAGAAGCAAGACAGAAGAATGTGAGGTTTAGTTTTTTGAGCTGCGGATGATGGTGTTTTTACGGTAGAGGTCGCGATTGGAGCCTTGGAACTCGGCTTTGAGTCGAACTTGGAATTGGGAGAGGTCGCAGAGTTCCCAGGTGGTGAATGTCCAGGCTCCCTGTTGGCCATCGTGGCTAATGCCCAGCAAGAGGTGGAGTGCGTTGTGTTGAATCTTGTTGGTGCGCGAGCGAGGTTCGTAATAAAACGTGCGGAGTGAGGATGCGCGAGATTTGTTCTCAAATAGTTTGGGGTCGAGGTAGGCGTGGGTTTGGGTCCCATCGGGGGCGGTGTGGATGAGGTGGAGGTCGGGGTAGCCGGAGCGTTGGTGTTTCCCTTGGGCATTTTTGGGGATTTGGCAACTGATGTTTGCTGACGTGTTGATTTTTTTCAGCAGCAGGTCTTCAAAGAACCGTGAGGCTTCGTTGATGCGGCGAAGCTGGTGCACGGGGGAGTCTTTTTGGCTGAGCTCGGTGAGGGTTTCATCGGCGGCTTGGCTGATGGCTTCGAGGATTTGCTGATGGGCTGGGTTTTCAGGGCTGGAGGCAATCACTTTTTTGCCGCAGGCGGCATGAACCACACCGGGGAAGCTGAATTTACGCGTGCCTAGGTCTTGGCTCAGTAAATGTTGGATGATCTCACGGGTGCTCGATTGCGCGGGTGGTTCTTCTGCCTGAGTGGCATCCATTCCAAAAATTCCGTAGAGGGTGCAGATGATGGCGAGGGTATTCGGGGTCAGGTGCATCAGTTTCATAAAGCTGTCATCTTTGATCCGTTGTCATGTTCGTCAATGCCAATACTTAGGTATTTGTTGAATGTTGTATTTATGTTGTCGTGGCGTGTCGCTGTGTTGAATTTGGCTTGCCAGAATCGTGAGGCGTGGCTAGCGTGAACTCCCTCGCGAGATTCTCCCCCCCTCTGAGTTGAGCGCGCTTGGTTCACCAGCAACATCAACTCATCACCCACCCATGAAATTAGCAAGTTTGTTGACGCCGGATCAGGTTATCCTCGATTTGAAGGCCGAGGTGTGTGTGGATGCGATGGCTTGTATTCTTGATCATTTGATTGAGAAAAAGTTCCTCGATAAGGATTTACGCGACGAGGTGTATCAGGCTTTGTATGAGCGTGAGCAGCAAATCAGCACGGGTATTGGCTACGGCGTGGCGATTCCGCATGCTTTTTCGGAGTCAGTTGATCATGTCATCGCGGCCTTCGCCCGTTCGAAAGAGGGGGTTGAGTTTGAGTCGATCGACCACGCGCCGGTGAATTTTATCGTGCTTTTTATTGTGCCCAAAAAGGCCTACAACATGCACTTGCAGACTCTAGCGGCGATTGCCAAGATGTTTAATAACTGTGAGGTGAGAAAGCGCTTGGCTGAAGTGACTACTGCGGAGGAAGTGCTCGATATCTTTGCCTCCCGTCCTTCCCGAACCCACTGTGAGAAGTAGGGTGGATGGTATTATGGGCATGATGTATCAATGGGGGCTGTAACCTTTTTATTTTATATTTTTTATGATTGAGAAACTTGAACAAGCATTAACCGCGGCTCTAACGACTGCGGGTGTGGAGTGGCCTGAGGGATTTCAGGTGAAGGTGAATGCCTCGGCTGACCTTCGATTCGGAGACTATCAAAGTAATGCCGCGATGGTGCTCGCCAAGCGGGTGAGAACCAACCCACGTGAACTGGCGACTAAGGTGGTGGAGGCTCTGGAGCTTGATGATTTGGCTGAGTGCTCGATTGCCGGTCCTGGGTTTATTAATTTCAAAATCAAAAATGAGGCGTGGAGTCGGGTGGTTTCTGGTTTGTTAGCTGATGATCGACTCGGGGTGCCGCTGGCCAGTCCAGCGCAGACCATTGTGGTGGATTTTTCCGCACCTAACGTGGCGAAGCCGATGCATGTTGGGCATATCCGCTCGACGATTATTGGTGAGAGTTTGGCGAGGATCGCCCGATTTTTAGGCCACAGCGTGATCACGGATAACCACATTGGTGACTGGGGAACGCAGTTTGGGATGATTATTCACGGTTGGAAAACCGTTTTGAATGAAGCTGATCTGGAGACTGATCCGGTGGCGGAGCTGTTACGTGTGTATCGCTCTGTGAATGCTCTGTGCGGCGAAGATGAGTCGATTCGTGAGATCTGTAAACAGGAGCTGGTGAAGCTGCAAGGTGGCGATGCCGAGAACCTCAAGATTTGGGAACGCTGCGTGGAGCTTTCCAAGCAGGGCTTGCAGGGGATTTACGATCGACTGGATGTGAGTTTTGATTACTGGTATGGGGAAAGCTATTATAATGATCGTCTGGCGCCGCTGGTGAATGACATGATCGGAAAAGGTGTCGCCCGCGAGAGTGAGGGTGCGATTTGTATTTTCTTTGATGATGACTCGAAGCTGGCTGATAAACCCACCGTGGTGCGTAAAGCCGATGGTGGTTTTCTTTATGCTACGACGGATCTGGCGACGATCGATTTTCGCGTTGAGACCTGGGATGCCGACCAAATCTGGTATGTGGTGGGTGCGCCCCAGCAGTTGCACTTTCAGCAAATATTTGAAGCCACGCGGATGCGGGGGCTGAGCCCTAGCATGCATCATGTGGCGTTTGGCTCGATTCTCGGTGAGGATCGCAAGCTGATGAAGACCCGCAGCGGCGATAACGTGCAACTCGTTGATGTGCTGGACGAGGCGGTGGAGCGCGCGGCCAAGGCGATCGAGGAGAAAAATCCAACGATGCCTGAGGACGAGAAAAAGGAGGTTGCGACGATCGTCGGTCTTGGTGCCGTGAAGTTTGCCGAGCTCTCCCAGCACAGGATGACGGATTATGTCTTTAGTTGGGATAGGATGTTAGCCCTCACGGGGGATACCGCTCCTTATTTGCAGTATAGCTGCGTGCGGGTGCGTTCGATCTTCCGAAAGCTAGATGAGGGCGTGGAACTCGATGGCTCAAATTTACAGATTGAAGCGGATGCTGAGATCCATTTGGCGCGTATGCTGGTTCGCTTTGGTGAAACGGTGCCGTCATTGCTGGATGACTTTCGTCCTAACTTATTGGCGAATTATTTGCTCGATCTGGCACGTGCCTTCCACTCGTTTTTCGAGGCTTGTCCGGTATTGAAATCGGAAGGGTCCACTCAGAATACCCGATTGGTGCTTTGTGATCTTACCAGCCAAGTGCTGGTGAAAGGTCTGGGGCTGCTCGGGATCGAAGTTCCTGAGAGGATGTAGATTTTTAGAAGAAAGAGGGAAGACGTAAGAAGGAAGAGCTTGATATGAATACGGAACGGTGGATCGCAGCTGATAAGGCGCATTGCTGGCATCCGTTTACGCGTCAGGCTGAGTGGGTGGCGGGTGAACCGTTGGTTTTGGTGAAGGGCAAGGGCGTTTGGTTGACGGATTCCGAGGGGCGTCGGTATATCGATGGGAATGCATCGATCTGGACCAACGTGCATGGGCATCAGCATCCTGTGATTAATGCGGCGATTGCTGATCAGTTAGGGAAGGTGGCGCACACGAGTTATCTCGGATTTGCCAACCCGAGGGCGAGTGAGTTGGCGGAAAGATTATGCGGTATTTTTCCTGATAATACGTTAGAACGTGTTTTTTATTCTGACGATGGCTCTACGGCGGTTGAGTGCGCGGTGAAGATGGAGATTCAATACCGGATTCAGACGGGTGATTCTGCGCGCACGGAGTTTCTGGCCTTTGATCAGGCTTACCATGGCGATACCATGGGGGCTGCATCGTTAGGTGGAGTGAGTTCGTTTTTTGCCCGATTCCGAAAGTTTGGTTTCCCCGTGCATCATTTGGCGGGGATGGCCGCCTTGCATTGTCTGGATGAATCTCAAATCCGGCGCACGGCGGCGGTGATTATTGAGCCGCTGGTGCAGGGGGTGAATCAAATCAACGTCTGGCCTGAGGGGTTGCTGAGTGAGCTGCGAGCATGGTGTGACGGCCACGGTGTGCATTTGATACTCGATGAGGTGATGACTGGGTTTGGTCGGACGGGCACGATGTTTGCCTGTCAGCGTGAGCAGGTGATCCCTGATTTTCTTTGCTGCGCGAAAGGGCTGACGGGCGGCTACATGCCGCTGGCGGCGACGATGGTGAAGGAGGAGATCTATGAAGCTTTTCTCGGAGGTGCGGACAAGGCGTTTTACTA
This sequence comes from uncultured Verrucomicrobiales bacterium, assembly GCA_964398555.1. GTDB lineage: Bacteria > Verrucomicrobiota > Verrucomicrobiia > Verrucomicrobiales > Akkermansiaceae > Oceaniferula. Next base: position 30,496 of record CAYNNY010000007.1, on the reverse strand, counting down.
TGGTCATAGCTACACGGCTAATCAGCTCGGCTGTGCGGCGGCACTGGCTAGCCTAGATGTGTTTGAGCAGGAGAAGACGCTGGAGAAGCTTCCTGTCAAAGTGGATTTGATCGCAGGGCTGTTGGCGGAGATGAGGCAAGCGTATCCCAACGTTTATGAAATCCGCCAGTGTGGTATGGTGGCGGGGATTGAGCTGCGGCAGCCCAATGGAGAGAAATTTGCGTATTCCCAGCATGTGTGTGAGAATGTATGTCTAGCTGCGCGCAAGCATGAGCTACTGATCCGTCCGGTGCTCGATACGATTGTGCTGATGCCTCCGCTGAGTATCACGGAAGATGAGATCCGTTTGATGTGTCAGGCTGTTGAGTCGGCGCTTGGTGATATTTTTTAACCACCTACCTTCGCATGAGTAAGTCAGTAAAATCAAAACGGATAGCCATTGTTGGCACGGGCGCCATTGGCGGATACTACGGGGCACGCTTGGCTGAAGCTGGGCAGGAGGTGACTTTTCTGCTTCGTAGTGACTATGAGTATGTTTCTCAGCATGGATTCAATGTGGAAAGTGTGGCAGGGGGTTTTCAGCTTCCTGAGGTTGCTTGTGCCCGCGATAGTGCTGATATTGGGCCGGTGGATCTGGTGGTGATTGCGTGGAAAGCCACTTCGAATAGGCACTATGAAAAGGTGATCCGGCCACTGCTGCATGAGGACACTCAGATCCTTACCTTGCAAAATGGTTTGGGGAACTGTGAGGCTTTGGCCGAGTTATTTGGGGCGCGCCGTGTTTTTGGTGGGCTTTGTTTTGTCTGTGTGAACCGAATTTCTGCTGGGCAAATCAGACATACGGCATCCGGGCAAGTGAGGGTGGGGGAGTATCAGCCGGACGGCAGCGATCGATTGGCTGACCTGGTGGCGAGCCTCCGCGATGGGGGGATCGATTGCCGGGGGGTGGATAATCTTGAGTGCGCGCAGTGGACCAAATTGATCTGGAATATTCCGTTCAACGGATTGGCTATTTCCGAAGGTGGGGTGGATACTCAAGCTCTCTTGGCCATTCCAGACATGGAGGGGAGGGTCCGACGAATTATGGCAGAAGTGCAGGCGGTTGCTGCGTCGCTGGGGCATGTCATTGAAGATTCGTTTATCGAGCAGCAAGTGACGGTGACTCGGACGATGAATGCCTACCAGCCGTCGAGCATGATTGATTACGTGGAAGGGCGGGAGGTCGAGGTCGATGCTATCTGGCGCGAGCCATTGCGCCGTGCCCGTAAGCTGGGTGTCAGCGTGCCTGAGATCACGAGATTACTGGGCGAAATCGACAGTCGGTTGAAAAATTAAGCAATTTTTTTCGGGACAATGACACGGGTCTGTGGTTTTTCCTTTGCCAGCAATCCGCTTATCTCACGGCGGTTACACTCTTACACTCTTACATTTTATGCAGACGATTACAAAGCGCGATCTGGTTACTCAAATTAGCAACAAAACAAATATGGGGCAGTCTCAGGTGCTTGAGGTGCTTGAATCATTCCTCAGCACGGTAACCGGCGAGCTGGCCGAGGGCAATACCGTGGTGATTCGCAATTTTGGATCGTTTCAGGTGCGTGAAATGAAGGGGAAAATTGGCCGCAACCCTAAAAATCCAGGTCTTGATATGAAGATACCACCTCGCGCTGTGGTGAAGTTCAAGCCAGGCAAGGAAATGAAGGAGAAGGTTGCCCGCATCCTTCCCATGATTCAGCAAGCAGCTTCTTAAGCATATTTTGTCAAAATGGACATCGAGGCAAAAACGAAGGATCTTCTGGAGGAACTCGGCTTTTTCCAGGACTGGACCGAACGATACGAATACGTTATCGGTCTGGGAAAAGGTCTACCCTCGATGCCTGCTGAACAACAAACGGCTGACAAGCTGATCAAAGGTTGTCAGTCGCAAGTTTGGCTTGATGCCAGCTATTCCGACGGCGTGATGCATTATCAGGCCGATTCGGATTCTTTGATTACCAAGGGCATGATTGCCCTGTTTATCCGGGTGCTCGATGGTGAGACTCCCGATGTTATCCTAAAAACGGATATGAGCTTTATTGATCAGACTGGTTTGAAAGAGCATCTCGCTCCGACGCGAGCCAATGCCTTGAACCTGATGGCCACTCAGATGAAGCAGCGTGCGCTTGAGCATGCTGTAAAGTAGGACCGATTTGTAATCCTTTTCCTCTGCCAAGGTGCCAGCGTAGATCTGGGTAGGGCGGTTGGAAACCGCCGCCACGGTTGATCAGCGATAGGCAGATGACAGGCCGGGAGGCCTACCCTACTTTTTGATCGCGGTTCGGTAAAATTGGATGCCTCGGACGAGGCTTTGGGCTAGGGTGTTTTGGTAGTCTTGGGTTTGGATTTTTGCGGTTTCTTCTGTGTTGGTGAGGAATCCGGCCTCGATGAGGATGGCGGGGTTCTGACTGTCTTTAAGTAGGCGGAACTTGGCGTGACGAATGCCGCGATCTTCGATGCCGAGTTCATGCCCGTGCTGTTTGTTGTTAAAATAGAGCAGACATCGCGAGTGAATGGCGGTGGCGAGGGCTGCGCTTGATGCTCCTGTGGCGTGAGGTTCCTTGGCACTGATAATGTAGGTTTCCATACCATGCGCGCTTTTATCTCCTGAGTTGAAGTGGAGGGAGATCAGGATGGCGTGGGTTTCTTGATTAGCGATTTTGACACGTTCTTCCAGTGGGATGTTGGTGTCATCCGTTCTGGTGAGGATGACACGGAATCCTTTTTTTGTGAGGAGAGATCGCGTTTTTTTGATGATGGCGAGTGTGTGTTGGGCTTCGAGATTGGCCGCGCCTTTGTCTTCTCCTCCATGGCCGGGGTCGAGGATGATGGTGTTGAATGGTTTCGCGTTCTTGATGTGTGTGGGCCCCAAGATGGGATCAAGCAGTGAGGAGAGGTCAAGTTGGGAAAGATGCGCGGCCCCGTCTCTTTCACGGATTGGTTCAGAGAGAAATATTTTGACGCCGTTGATGGTGAATTCTTGGCTGCCGATGATGAACTTTATTTGCGCCCGTTGATTTTCTAACGTGATTTTGTCGCCAGCCCTCTCTTTTTCACTGAGCTTGTAGAATTCATTGAGCTGTTGAAATGAAATGTATGAGGTGTCATTGATTTGAACTGGCTCCCATTTGAATGGGTCGGCCGATAGACAAAGGCTGAGGGCCCAGGAGAGGATGAGAGTAATGGCGGGTTTCATATCGCTTTACTCTCTAGCAGAATATATTTATTTCTGCAACCATGAATGCATTTGTTCGGCGGTTTTTTTTCCTATGCCGGGCGCGGTTTCAAGTTCTTTGATGGTGGCTTTGCGGATGCTTTTGACCGATCCAAATCGGCGGAGAAGCGCTTCTTTTCGTTTCGGCGACATGCCGGGGCAGTCGTCGAGCAGGCTTTCGCGGATGCGGCGGCGTAGCAGGAGTTCGTTGTAGTTGTTGGCGAATCGGTGCGCTTCATCGCGGATGCGCTGGAGAAGTTTGAGCGCGCCGGTATCGTGCGGGAGGAGGAGTGGCTCGCTGATGCCGGGGCGGAAAATCTCTTCGTGTTGTTTGGCTAGTCCAATCACCGGGAGGTCGTGCAGACCGAGGGCGCGGAGTTCTTTGACCGCCATGCTGAGTTGGCCTTTTCCTCCATCAACGATGACGAGGTCCGGCAGGTGAAGGGGGGATTTGCCCTCGCGGGCGAGTCGGCGGAGGGCTTGCAGCGGCGACTCTTGGGAGTGCTCGGAATCGATGGTGTTGTTTTCAGAGATGATGCGTGAGTAGCGGCGGCGCACGACTTCCGCCATGCTGGCGAAGTCGTCTTGACCTTGGACCGTTTTGATTCGGTAGCGGCGGTAGCCTTGGTTGTTTGGGACCCCATCGATAAAGCGCACCATCGATGCCACGATGTGGTTGCTGGAGACGTTGGAGATGTCAAAGCACTCCATGATGTGAATGGGATCGGGGAGGCCGAGAGCGTCTTGAAGCTCGGCGACGTCTTCGGTGGGATTGACGGTGCTTGGGATTTTGTGGCCTCGGGTGAAGCTGCGGGCCGGGCTGAGGGTTTTTTCAAGGTTGGTAATGATGTCACGGAGTTTGGCGGCTTTTTCAAATTGGAGTTTTTCGGCAGCCTGAGCCATTTGGTCGCGGAGCGATTGGATGCGATCGCGGCGGCCTTTGCCTTCGAGCAGACGCACGGCTTCTTCGACGTTTGCTCGGTAGTCTTCTTCGGAGATTTTTCCGATGCAGGGGGCTGAGCATTTCCGGATGACATCGGCGTGGCAGTGGCGGTAGTCTTTTTCTCCGGGGATGCGGGTGTGGCAGGTGCGGAGGCCAAACTCACGGTTGATCCATTCGAGGGTGGCTTTAAGTGCTGTGGAGTGGACAAATGGGCCGAAGTAGCGTGCGCTGTCGTCTTTTTTGAGTCGGGTGAGCACGAAGCGGGGCAGGGGGGCGTCGAGCTGGGCTTTGACCATGTAGAAGCGTTTGTCATCGCGGAGGCTGACATTGTAGCGTGGGCGGTATTGTTTGATGAGTTTGCTTTCGAGAATGAGTGCCTCTTGTTCGTTGCGCACGATTTGGAGGTCGAAGTCGTGAATGCTATCGATCAATGCGCGGGTTTTGATATCTGCGCGCATTTTCCGCGAGGGCATGAAGTAGCTGCCGACGCGCTTTTTGAGGTCGCGGGCTTTGCCGATGTAGATGATGCCGCCGAGTCGGTCCTTCATCAGATAAACCCCCGGTTTGTGAGGGGTTTCTCTGAGTTTCTGTTGGATCTCGGGGGTGCTCATGTTTGTTTCTTTGGAGGCTGTTTTTTTTGCCACTGATTACTCAGATTTTAAACTGTTTGTCAGCCTAACCTATTGGGCCCGAGCTGTCGCATCGTATAGAGGTGGGATTTTTTGTTTTTCCACCCAACTCCTCGCATCGGACGCGCCCCGCTCTTCCGTCCAGCGCTAAACCTTTCTCGAGCTGACTTAAACAAATCATCCACAAAGCTCTTGCGCCCCACTGTCATGCCATCGCTGAAGTAACGCACTCGGCACCGCAAAACCTCTCCAAAGCTTAGTTTTCCACCCGAAGCTAATACCTTCTTGACCAGCTTGCGCTTGAAACCCTTTCTTACCCGCTGGTTAACCTCACCTGTTTCCGGCGTGTCGATAAATACCTCCTCACCATCGGAGAACAACATCATGCGATACCGTTCTGCCACGCCGCCATTCCATATCTCGTTCAAGCCCTCGTGACTATCAGGGTTCTTCAATGTTAATCCTCTCATTTTTTTACCGCTTCCTGCATCTGTCTTTTCAAGCGCCCGGCACAAGCCGGCCCTTGCTCGCTGGTTTTGTCCAGGGCGCATAGCCTCGCCATAAGAACACCACTTATAATCCTCCGGCTTCTTCACCATTTCTGCCCGGATGGGGTTGAGGTCAATGTAAGCTGAGATCACTCGAGCTGCGTATCCATCTTGCACTAATACACTCTTAAATCGACCTTCCCACAAGGTGCCTCGACGCTCGTGATAGCCATTAAACCACTGGGTAAAACGTTGTTTCAGGCCCTTCATAAATTCCGAAAGATCGTGCATCCGCCGAGTATATTTTGCTTTTAACTCCAGAGCGGCCAAATCTGAACCTGACGCCCTGAATCTTTCCAGCATTTGTTGAACATCTGTATAATGCAGTGGTGAGTATATCGCCTTAATCTTCGCTAGAAAAGCCTCATCCGTCATCGCGACAGAAGCCCCCTTTTTCTTAGGCGGCACCTCAACAAGGACATGGAAATGGTTACTCATCACGCAATACGAAAGCACCTGCACATCGCAAAATGCCTCGTAATCTCGCATCATGCGCACAAAGACATCCTTCTCCTTAGGCCCAAACTTAAAGTCCTGATCCACCACTCGCGAAATGCAGTGATAGAGCGCCGAAGACTTCTCGGCGTAGGGAGAGATGAAGCGTTTTTGTCTCATGGTTCGAACAATATAACAGCAAATCACAGCAAGTCTACATTTTTATTGTATAGGGACAGGCCTTTTATAGGAGATCTGCCACTGATTACGGGTTCAAGCTGATTGCAGCGTTTGATTTTTTGATGTTAATCAACGATTCACTGTTCACTGTCCGCCGTTTACCGTTTTTTAGCGGGGACTCCGGATTTTTTGAGGAGGGGTGGAGTTTGGGTGGATACGGGTTTGACGATTTTTCCTTTGAGTTGGCCTTTTTCCTCGGCTTGCTGGTGCCAGAGGCGGGAGAGTTCTTTGACTTTTTCCGGGTATTGGCTGGCGAGGTCGTGGAGTTCGGTGCCGTCTTTGGCGATGTTATAGAGCTCCCAGCGTGCCATGCGGTGGGTGACGAGCTTCCAGTCGCCTTGGATGATAGCACGGTTGGTAGCAAAGCGGAAAAATAATGAGTCGTGTGGCTTGCGTTGTTTTCCTTTGAAAATAGGAGCGAGTGACTGACCTTCCAGCGGTTGGAGATCGATGTTTGGCCAGTTGGCTGGATAGCGGGTTTTTGCTAGTTCGATACAGGTGGCCATGAAGTCGATGAGGTGGGCTGGCTGGGCGGTGATGCTATTGGCTTTGGTTTTGAGCCCTTTTGGCCAGCTGACGATGAGTGGCGATGAGATGCCACCCGCGTGTTGGTTTTGCTTGTGCAGGCGAAATGGTGTGTTGCCAACGTGCGACCAGCCGGTGTCATAACACCAGTGGGATTCCGGGTCCCAGGGGTCTAGGTTTTTTCCTTTTGTGCGGTCGAATGGGCAGGCTCCGTTATCTGAGCAGATGAGGATGAGGGTGTTGTCGAAAATGTTTTTTTCTTTGAGGAATGTAACTAGTTCGCCGGTTGTTTGATCGATTCTATCCACCATGGCGGCGAAGGTGGTCATGCGTCGGTTATCCCATGCCTTGTCCTCTGCGTTCAGGTCTTTCCATGCGGGAACAAGATCCGGGCGGGCTGAGAGTTTCCACTCTTCCGGGATGAGTCCCATCTTGAGTTGTTTGTTGTATCGATTTTGGCGGATTTCATCCCAGCCGCGATCATAAACTCCCTTGTATTTGTCGTAATCTTTTTTAGGAACTTGCAGTGGGTAGTGCGGCGCATTGTGGGCGATGTAGAGGAAAAATGGCTTGTCGGGCGATTGCTTGAGGGCGTTGTTGAGGAATTGTTTGGCAAAGCGGATGTTGGCGTCCGTGGTGTAAAATTCGTCATCGAAATCATTCCATGGTTTGCCATTGAGCCGGAACGTTTTGTCTCCTTTGAAAAAATTAGTAGCGCCTGAGAGGTGGCCAAAATATTGCTCGAATCCACGGTCGGTGGGTTCTTTTTTGAGGTGCCACTTGCCGACCATCATTGTCGAGTAGCCCGATTTCTTGAGTAATTCCGCGATGGTTACGCCTCGGTTGAGTTTTGAGTCGCCCGCTTGGTCACTGTAGAGTCCGGTGAGTAGGCTAACGCGTGACGTGTGGCATTTGGCGGTGTTGTAAAATTGACGGAACCTGAGTCCAGTGTTCGCGAGTTTGTCGATGTTTGGCGTTTTGATTTCGCTGCCGTAACAGCCGAAGTCGGAATAGCCGAGGTCGTCAACCATCATGATGATGATATTAGGCCGGGTGTTCGGCGTTTCCGCCGAGGTGGCAGTGCTGATCGCTGAGAGCGAAATGAGTGTCGTGATGAGTGTCGTGATGAGTGATTTGATCATGATGAGAATGGGGGGGCGGTTATGGCTGTGTTTGTTTGAGGTGCTTATCGGCGCGGCTGATGCAGCGTGAGACGTAGTCTTTGCCTTTTGTGTGTTCCTTTTTCCAGGCGGCCGGGATTTGATCAAATGCCTCGGCTTGGATCAGGCCGTTGAGCAGGTAGAGTTGGGCGAATTCGTTGTTGTCGGCTTGAAGATCCTTGAGCAGGAAAGCGATGCCTTCGTTCTTTTTGCCAAGAGCGATGAGGGCCTGGGCGGCAGTGCTGCGGATATTGCTGTGTTTGTCCTTAAGGAGGGGGTGGATAGTGGATTCCGTTTCCTCAGACGTAGTGGCATCTTTGCCGAGAATGAGTATCCCCTGAGCCGCCCAGTAGCGGGTGAGGGCATCTGTGGATTTTAGTTTTTTGAGCAACATCGGAAGGTTGTTTTGATCGCGGGCGGAGGCGAGAAATGCGAGGTCGATGAGTGCGGCGAGTTCATCGGCGTGCGTATTCCAATAATCGGCGGCGGGGGCTCCCTCGGGCACGAGTTCAGCAAACATACCTTCGGGGATTAGTCCGGTATCGCGGGCGCGGATCATTTCTTTTTTTAACTGAGCGCGCATGCGTTTGAGTTTGTCCACATGCTTGGGGTCGGCGGCGAGGTTGTGGATTTCCCATGGATCTGCTTTGAGATCGAAGAGTTCATCCACCATTTGTCCTGGCTGCCAGATGGTATTGAATTCGGGTTTGAGTTTGTTGTTTTTCCAGCGTTTTTCCCAGTCGAGCCAGCCGACCTGGCCAAATTGGTAGAAGCTGTATGGGGCCGCGCTGAGGTGCGGGGTGAAGCGGCGGATATACTTCCATCGGCCATCGGTGACGCCCCGGCGCATGCCGTAGATTTCATCAAACCGATCGGCGTAGAGGAACTCGACTTCATCCTCGGCTGGCTGGATGCGCTTTGATCCCAAAAATGCCCGGCCGAGCATCTGCACAGGTTTTTTCTCGCCGAGCAATGACAGTAGAGTGGGGGCGAGATCGACAAAAGATACCGGCTCATCCACTTTTTCACTGGGGTTGAATGGGCTGAGGTGTTGCCATTTTTTGGGAAAATAAACGATCATCGGCACGCGGGTGCCGGTGTCTTTGAGATAGCGCTTTCCACGCGGGATGGCACCGCCGTGATCGGAGTAGTGGAAGACGATGGTGTTGTCGGCGAAGCCTTGCTTTTTGAGTTCGTAGAGGAGTTTGCCTACGTGTGTGTCCATGGCCGTCATGTTATCGTGATACACGGCGATGTCGTGACGAATGCCAGGGATGGCTGGGAGGTAGGGCGGCACGGTAACCGCTTCCGCGTCTAGGCGTGGCTTTTTTGGAATGATGCCATTTTTGCGATTGGCGGCGATTTTTTGAGGAAAGAGTCGGCTTTCATGGGTTTCTCCTAGGTTGATGACCATGAAGAAGGGCTGCTGAGCGGAAAGGTTGTTAAATGGTTTTCTTTTATCGCCTTTCTCCCAGATGGAGTTGTCGTCCATCTTGATGTTGTAGTCGGTTTTTCCGTAATTGGTGCAGTGGTATCCGAGTTCGCGGAGGTAGGTGACGTAGGGCTTGTAGAGGCTGGGAGCGGGTTTGCGGCTGCGCATGTGCTGGGAGCCGACCGTTGGGGCGTAGGCTCCGGTAAGAATGGTAGAGCGAGCAACGGCGCAGACCGGGGCATTGGAATATGCAGCAGTGAATTGGATGCTTTGCGCGGCGAGCGCGTCGATATGGGGTGTTTGTGCTTGCTTATTTCCGTAGCACCCCAGCCAGTTGCTGGAGTAATCCTCCGCCGTGATCCAGAGGATGTTCGGTCGGTCAGCGGCACGGGTAGATGAGTCTGTCAGGACGGAAAGGAAAATGAGGGCGGCTAGGATTTTTTTCATGATGGACGATAGAAACAAATTTTCACTCTCTCTGGCAAGGGTGAAGCATTGGATCATTTGTATACGAGCATGACTGCGTGGTTCTTCCTGATTCCTTTTTGGCGAGCTTGATGCGTGAGTTTGAAGAGACGTTTAGATTCAGCTCACTCTATTTCATCTGCCTGAAATAGCTGAGTATTTTCTATGTGATCATCATTTTTTTTTGGTGGTCGCTGGGAAAGAATGATGGAGAGATCATCGTAAATGAGTGGTGTCGTGTTGGTAACCCCGCGTTGATCTTCAATTATCCGCCATTTCCTACACTTGCGCCTGTGGAAAATCAGGCTACACTGACCGCGCCCTATCTCTATGAAATCTACGATTCTGACCATTGGCCTGTTTTTGGCTACAGCCCCTTACATTTTCGCCGCTGAGATGCCACCTTCGGAGACGATGGATATTGTTGATATCCTCAAGAAGGGGGGATTCATGATGTATCCGCTGGCTGTTCTCTCGGTGATCGCCTTGGTGCTGATTCTGTTTTATACCTTTACCATCAGGCGCAATTCCGTGGTCAGTGATAAATTCATGAATGCTGCCGAGGCTTTGATCCGCAAGCGCGATTACCTGGGGCTTATCGCCCACTGCAATAGGCAGAATCAAAGTGTGGCCCGCATTACAGAAAAAACCTTGGATTTCATGACGAAGAATACAGGAGTGACCTTCAAGGAGGTGCGTGAAGTCGCTCAGGCCGAGGGCTCGCGTCAGGCGGGGATGCTTACCCAACGCATTAGCTATTTGGCGGATGTGGGAACGATTGCCCCGATGATGGGGCTATTGGGTACGGTGATTGGAATGATTAATTCATTTATGCAAATTTCTAGCGGTGGCCATGAAGGCGCTCAGGCCAATGAGCTAGCTAAGGGGGTTTATCAGGCACTGGTGACTACGGCTACAGGTCTGGTGATCGGTATCACGGCGGTGGTGTTCTATTCTATTTTCCGAGGGCGGGTGCAGAAATATATTGCAGAACTCGAAGCTGCGAGCACCCATTTGATGGCGTTATTGGCAGCGCAATATAATCGCCGCCGTGGCGCAGCTCCGCAGCCCATCTATGCGGAGGGGGACGAGTATGACGAGCGTGATCACCGTGAGCGTGCAGGCGAGCGTCCATTTAATGATCGGCCCGAGACTCACGGTGTGTGAGGGACAAATAGCTAGCATTTTAAGCCATCATGAAGTTTCAGAACGTAGAACCAGTAAAAGCCGATTTGCCATTGGCTCCGATGGTGGATGTTGTCTTCTTGTTGCTCATCTTTTTTATTACCACGATGAAATATTCACAAGATGAGCGGGAATTGGATGTGTCTGTGCCTGTGGCGGAAGAGGGGGCAGATGCTAGGCAGACGGCTCATGAGCTGATTATCAATGTGCGCGAAAGCGGCGAGGTCGTGGTCGATAAGTCATTGATGAATAAAGAACAGCTTTTTGCTAAGCTGCAACGCATCGCGTTGGTTAATGGTAATCAGGCGATCCGCATCCGAGGTGACGGCAAGGTGGAGTATCAAAAAATTGTCGAAGTCATTGATGTTTGCCAAAAAGCAGGTATCCCGAACATTTCCTTTGCCACTCAAGTGCAACGGAAGAAAAAATAAAGAAGTCCCATCATGCGTCTCATTTCCCTATTTCTCGCTTTATTGCTCACCGCGTCATCGGTGCTGGCTCAGAATGCGCCATTAGTGGCAGATCCTGGCCAAGATCAGTTTGAGTTTTGTAAACAGCTTTATCGTCATGCCAACGGGCTGCAGGATCGCGGCGACCGGGTGCGGGCGTATGAGCAGGCGGCTCCACGCTTGCAGCAGTATCTCCAACGTTTTCCCAATCATGCCAATACGCCGGCGGCCAGTTATTATCTGGGGGAGTGCTATTATCAGGCCGGCTATATCAATGAGGCCAAGCAGATGTTTCATCGGGTGATTAACCGATACAAGACCGGGCGCTACGTGGCTTTAGCCTCGAATCGATTGGGTTTTGATGCTTTTGCCAGTAAGAAATACAATCAGGCTGCCGTTTATTTTGAGCGTGTGGCGACCATGGCATCCACGGCTGAGGAGCGAAATCGGGGCCTGTACCAAGAGGCGTCATGCTACCGATATTCCGGGCAGACGGAACGTGCGATCAAGTCATATTCAGCGATTGAAGCGGCGAAGGACGCCCCTGTGGTGTATCGTGAAAATGCCAAACTGCGTCTCGGATATCTTTATTTTGGCAAAAAACAATTAGACAAGGCTCTGGAAAAATTCACCTCGTTGGTGCAGCCGGGAGTAGCGGCCAATATCCGGGCTGATGCGGCATTGAATGCAGGGTTGATTTCTTTGCAGCTTAAAAAAACGGATAATGCGGAGGCATATTTCAAGACGGTTCTTCTTTCCAAGGAAGATAAATTCAAGCCCCGGGCTCAGGCGGCATTGATGAACAGCATGTACACGGGCAAGAACTACCGAGGGGTGTTTGATGTGATGAAGAGGGGGAGCTACCAAGGGAAGCCCGCCACCGAAGCCATCAAATACATCCTTGCCGGAAGGAGTGCTTATCAGCTGAAGCGATACAATGAGGCGATTAAGTTCTTTGCCCAGGCTGAGGGGCAAATGCCGCTGTCGATGGAGGCCTTTGAGGCTGGTTATTACCGCTTGCTCTGTTTTTTCAATATCAAGGGGACGAACATTCCGAAGCAGGTGGATGCTTTTCTCGAAGTTTATCAGCTTCGTTTTCCCAGACAGCCTAAAATCCACAAGGCTCTGTTGATGAAGGCTGAAACCTTGTTTGATGCTGGTCAGTTCCGCGAAGCTGCTGCGGCTTACAATCAGATCAATCCCGTTCTTGTGGGAGAGGACAATCAAGGGAATTTGCTCTTCAAACGTGGCTGGTGTCTCTCTGAATCAGGCGATCATAACGGGGCTGTGCGTAGTTTTGGTGAATTTCTCAAGAAATACCCCGATGATGAACGTTCGGCCAAGGTGATTGCGCGTCGTGGGAAATCCTATTTGGCACTGGGGGATCGGCCCAAGGCACTGCGTGATTTTGACCTGCTCATTCAGCGCTATCCTCAGAATAAATTAGCCGCCCTCGCCTGGCAGAACAGCGCCCGGATTAAGAAAGATGCTCAGGATTATCCGGAGATGATCCGGCGGTATGAATCGATGCTTTATAGCTTCCCCAAGCTTCGCAAGGAAACTTTGGCCAATGCGCATTACTGGATCGGATGGGGGAGCTACCAGCTCAAGGACTATGAAAAAGCGATCCCGGCGCTGGAGCAGGCAAGCCAACTTATTCCTGATCAATATGGTTTGAACTCTCAGGTGTTATTGATTTATTGCAGCTATGCCCTGAAAGATAAGGCCCGCCTTCAGGCTGCGGTGGACGCAGTGAGGGAGAAAGGGCAGGGTGATAAAATTCAGCCGCAAATTTACCTTTGGCTTGGGGTGCAATGTTATAATGGAGGTGAGATGAAGGACTCCGAGCGTTATCTCACTATGGGCGCGACTCCAGACGAACCTCGCCAGACCCCGAAGGCATTTTGGAAAATGCTAGGCGGCGCGCGGGTGGAGATAGGGAAAAACGAAGAGGCCCTTGTGGCGATTAGCCATTTTCTGGATGTGGTCGAGGAGCCATTTTGGAAAGCCGAGACGTTACTGGATCAATCCAAGGCCTATCTAGGACTCTCTAAGTTGGATGAAGCGAAAGTTTCTGCGGAAGACGGTTTGAAACTTCGCCCCAAGGGGCGCATCAATGCCGAGCTTCGCCTAGTGCTCGGTGATATCGCATTCCAAGCTGAGGATTACACCACTGCGGCAGCAGCCTACGTGCTGGTGGTCGAGTTTCTTGGAAATGATAAAGAGCTGCGACCTGATGCGCTTTACAAATCCTACCAAGCGCTGACCAAAAAAGGTGAGGCTGATCAAGCCAAGCACTACTTGGACATGCTCAATAAAGAGTTTCCCAACTACTTGAAGAAGTAGGAAGTAGAAGGGGGCTGGAACGAAGCCGTTAAGCGGGGCCTACTTTTGAAAGGGGTCTTTGTCGAGGTAGCTCGATCCGTGTTCACCAAAAAGTTCTTCCGCGCGTTTGCCAGCGGGGAGGCAGAAGACGATGGGTTTTGCCCGGCGTCCTTGGGCATCGTAGCGGTGGAAAAGTTTGCGAACGGGCATTTCAACCGCTTTGGGTTTGCCAGTGATTGGATCGGTAACGACTTCAGTGCGTTTGACCCGGGCGTCAAACATGTTTTCGGCAACCAGACGACCTGTATCCTTATGATACCCGTAAACAACGCGGTAGAGGATTTTTCCTGTGCCGTCGTGGATGCGGCCACTGCGGAGTTTACCGTAAACATCTTTGCGGTAAATAATGCTCATGCGTAGCACCCGCTCGCCATTGGCTTTGTTGCTATCGCTGTAGTTTTTGCGAGTGATCACTCGTTCATCTGAACTTTTGCTGAACTCGGTGAAGGACCCGTCTTCATTGCGCATGATGCGCACATTGTGGTTTTTGGTGTGGCCAAGACCTTGGTCGGCGGACTGTGCGGGCATCACGAGAGTGAAGCTTGCGGCGCCCAGAAGAAGGTAGGATTTTAGGATGGTGTTCATAGGTGTGTTGGCGAGGGTATCAGACCCTAGGAATTCTTCAATCTATCATTTATAAGGCCCGTTCGCCCGCATTAGAGCGTGAATTCATGAGATGGAGCCTCGACATTTATTTTCTGAGAGATTAGAATTTTTTACGTGAAATCTTACAAACCACTTGAGGAGTTGGTTCAAAATTGGACTGATGTGCCGGAGCGGGCGTTTCCGACTGAGATTTCGGTTCATGTTGCATTGGATTACCAAAGTCAAAAGGGGGCCGCACCCCAAGCAATGGAATCCGGCCATCTGGCTAAACCTGTCAGTTTTCAGCAAGGTGAAATAGAAGTCGTTGTCTTGGATAGCCCGGATCTGAGGGCGAAGGTGTCGATGGCTGATAACGGCTTCAAACAGCGGGTGAGCGCTCTCTATGAGGAGAAAAACATCAGTAAGCAGGGGGTTTTTTCTAGGAAAGTATTACCTCGCTACGGGGGATAAGATGGTGTTGAATTCTTATCGAGATGATACCTTGTGGGTGTTTGGAAACCGTAAAAAGAACTGGTCTAAATAAGTCAAGGGTCATCGCTCAACCCACCTCATGATGATCTGGAAAACCCGACGCCGATCCCTGAATCTCACCGACCATGGTGTGGTGATGGGTATTCTCAATGCCACGCCCGATTCGTTTTCGGATGGGGGAAAATACGACGCTGGCATTCCCGCCATTGAGCATGCCCTACAAATGGTCGCGGACGGTGCGGGAATCATTGATATTGGCGGTGAGTCAACCCGACCTGGCGCTCTTGCGGTGAGTGCTGAGGAGGAAGTGGCGCGAGTCGTCCCCTTGATTTCAGCTTTGCGGGAGCGGTCTGATGTTTTTATCTCTATCGATACCTCCAAGGCATCCGTTGCTAGAGCCGCTCTGGAGGCCGGTGCGGATATCGTGAACGATGTCACTGGATTGACGGGGCCCGACAGTGGCAGGGCGATGGCGGAGGTTTGCGCTCGCTATGGTGCTGGAGTGGTGGTGATGCACATGCAGGGAACTCCGAAGACGATGCAGAGCGAGCCAAATTATCGGATGAGTGGAGGCGTGATCGCTGCTGTGCAGGCGTTTTTTGAAGAGCGTCTGGCCACACTTTCCGCTCAGGGGATCGATCCTGATTGTTTGTGTTTTGATCCTGGGATTGGATTTGGAAAAACGCTGGTGCACAACCTCGCTTTGATTCGCCATCTAGGGGCTATGCAGGAGTTGATCCAGCCCAATCGGCCTATGTTGTTAGGTGTTTCCCGCAAGTCGTTTCTAGGCAGTCTCACCGGAGAGGCGGATCCAGCCAAGCGTGATGTATCCACTGCGGTGGTGACGGCCCTTGCCTGCCGTGAAGGGATTCGGCTGCACCGTGTACATGACGTCTCAGCTAATGTGCAGGCGATGAGGCTGGCCGAATCTATAGACCCTTAACGAAACATGCCGCCGATCCGTAGAGACGGATGGCGACATGGATGGGAATGTTTGTTGGGTTTGTCTTTAGTGATAAGTTGGAGTCTTATGCATGGTGAAGATTCCGTTTTTGAGCATATCTGAAGCGGGATAATCGGGTAGCGGGCCTGCGTCGATTGGGCGTTTGACATTGCGGCCGATGGTGGAGTCTTCAGGCTGACTATAGGCGATCGATACCGGAGTGCCATTTTTGACAAGACGGAAAAACTTAGGAGCTACGTTGACGTGCATGCGGATACATCCGTGAGTGCATGGGCGGTGTTTCATCCAGCCAGCGTGGATTCCGTAATTGGACTTGAACTCACACCAGTATGGCATGGGTGTTCCTTTGAAGCTCCAGCCGGAGGGCTTTTGGTTGAGGTAGGTTTTTTTGATGCGGCTGCCACTGTAGGCAAATCCATGGCTGTTGGCGCGATGGTAGTGATCTTTTTTGAAGATGCGGAAGTTTCCTTTAGGGGTGGGAGTGCTTGAGGTTCCTACGGAAACGGGTGTCACCATGAGGATTTTTGAACCTTCATAGACATACAGCATTTGATTGTTCGTCGAGACTTTGACGCGGACGTTGGATGGATTCGTAGGAAGTGTCGCAGGGACGTCGAACGAATTGTAAGCTCTCATGCCGACTCCTCCTTTGCGGGTTGGGGTAGTGGAGCAGGAACTCAAGGCGAGACAGGCAATGGCGGCCGTTGATACAAGTGGGATGAATTTGGATAAGGTCATGCGCCCATCATGGCAGGAGCCTTTGGGCGCGGCAAGCAACTTTTCAACGATATGTTTTGTAGGCGATGATGCCATCGACAATGGCTTTGGCGCAGGCGTCTTGATAGCCGCCTCGCTGGGCGCGGCGGCGTTCGTAGGTGTTGCTGAGGTAGGCGCATTCGACGAGGACCGCGGGGCAGTTGGTGAGACGTAGCACGGCGAGGTCTTTGCGCTGGCGGGTATCGCGGTTGCGGATTTTCAGGTTGCTGAGCAGTCTGAGGTGGATGTGGGCGGCGAGTTTTTGGCCTTGGCTACCGAAGTAGTAGGTTTCTACGCCGTGGTATTTGTGATTGGTGTGGCCATTGAAGTGGATGCTGACAAAGACGGCATTGCTGTAGCGATTGGCAATGGCGGCGCGGCCCGTGAGGGTGACGAACTTATCGGTGCGTCGCGTCATGGTCACGGGGATGCCTTTTTTCTTGAGCAGGGCTTCCACCTTGAGCGCAACTTTAAGGGCGAGGGTCTTTTCGTAAACGCTACCCCGGTGTGTGCCTTTGTCTTTTCCGCCGTGGCCGGGGTCGATGATGACGCGTGAGACATTGCGAGCTTGCGCTTGCACGCAGAGGCCAAGGCTGATGAGCAGGAGAGAGTAGAGCGCGCGCCTAAGGAAGCGGTGGGTAACGCAATTATGTCTCATGCTTTTGGAGTGAGTGAATAGTTGGGAGGGCGATTAGTCCTCGGAGTCTTCACCATCGAGGGCGTGGTCAATATTGCGACGCCAGTCTTTCGAGAGCATGGGGCGGACGAGTCCGTAGATGAGGTAGAGGGAAAAGATTGCAGTTGGAGTGTACCAGCGGGTGTTTTCGTTGAGTAACATGACCAAGACGAGCGCTCCTGCGAGGATTCCCCAGACGGTGCCTCTGGTTTGGAAGTCGATTTTTTTAAAGCTTGGGTATTCAATTTTGCTGATCATCAAGATGGAAAGTCCGAGCATGCCGGCGGCGAGGACGTAGTTCCAATATCCGAGGTCATTACCCCAGTCATTTTGTTTGCCAAAGTTAATCAGTAAAAAGGTGACTGAGGCAATAAATCCAGCCGCCATCGGTATGGGGATGCCTTGGAAGTTGGAGGAGGCTCCTTTTTGTTTGGGCATATTGGCGATGCAGTTGAAGCGGGCTAGGCGGATGGCTCCGCATAGGAGGTAGATGAAGGCAATGGCCCAGCCGATCCGACCTTCAAGATTAAAGAGGACAGCTTTGGATACTAATAAGGCGGGAGCCATGCCGAAGGAGACGATGTCCGCGAGGGAGTCAAATTCTTGACCAAAGGGTGATTCTTGCCCTCCCATTCGGGCAAGTCTACCATCGAGCAGATCAAAAATACAGGATCCAAAGATCAGTAGGATGGCCTTTTCATAGAAGGGGTAGGCGGAGGAGAAATCATTCATTTCCATGCCTTTGAAAATGGTTAGCACGGCAAAAAATCCGCAGCAGAGGTTGCCCGCCGTCATGAGGTTGGGCAGGAGGTAGATACGAGGTTCGGAGTGGTTCATGGGTGGGGGTCTTGAAGTCGGGAAGTCTTGAAGTTGGGGAGGCTTGGCTAGCGGCGGCTGCCGCGAAATTTATTGCGGGGGTCGTTGTCTTCGGGCGACTCGTCGTCGCGGTAGCGGAGGATGCCGTAGCGCTTGAGGTTGCGCATGAAGTCTTTGGCATTGGTGCCGGTGTCAGTATCGTAGGCCAGAGTGCCTGCTAGGCTGTCTTTATTTTGCAGGGCATTCATCGTGTCTTCCGCTTTTTCTGCGGCGCTGGTAATGCTGCGGACGGCTTTGGGGATATCGCGCAGGGCGGGTTCGATGTGTTTCATTTCCTGCTGGGCATTTGCGATCAGGGTATCGGCGGAGTCCGCGGCTTTGCGGATGCTGGCGAGTGTGGCCTGGGCTTCTTTGACGGTGGGTTTGAGTTCTTTTGAGGCTGTGTTGATGTTTTCACTGGCGGCTTCAAAGTTGGCCATGGCTTGGCTGAAATGGTTTAGGTTTTCAGGGGAAAGGAAGTGGGTATTTACTTTCTGGATCGTGATGTTGAGGTTTTGCCCCACCTCTCTGATTTCCGTCAGGGCGGCATCCATTTTGATGAATGTTTCTTCCGCTTGTTTAAGCCGTAGGCTGGCTTCGCGGGCGATGGTTTCGGCATCGCTCCGGATGGCGTCAAATCCACCCGCGCCGGCGCCTGTGATGGTGTCTCCGTCTTTGTAGAAAACTCCGGTTTCTTTTTCGGGAGGCACAATCTGGATAAAAGTGTCCCCCATGATGCCCGAGCTTCCGATTTTGATCATCGCGCCATGGGGGATCTTGATATCATTGCGAATGCTTATTTCCATGCGGACAACACTGCCGCTGGGGATGGCTGTGATGAGTTCGGGTTGGGTGGCGACTCGCCCGATCTTGGCTCCGCGTAGGCGCACATCGCTTCCTTTGATGATGCCCGCTGTGTCGGAAAATTCAATGAAGAGTGAGTAGTGGTTGCTGAAGCGGTCACCGAAGCGCCCAAATTCAACGATCAGAACCCCAAGCAAGAGTAGTCCGATCAGGACAAAGAGTCCTGCGGTGGTTTCGCGTCGTTTTTCCCGGGCGGGCATAGGGGTAGTTTCTCTTGGATTTGGGTAGGTTGCAAGTGTCGAAGTCGGTGATTAAGCCATTTAGCAGCCGCAATCCCAGTTGGATGTATCGTAATCAGCGCCGTCAATAAAGGCTTGGATATCTGGGTCTTCAGAGAGTTTGATTTCTGCGGGGGTTCCTTGCCAGTGGATGCGACCGTCTTTCATGAAGATAATACGATCTGCAATACGGAACACGCTTCTGAGCTCGTGGGTGATGACGATGTTGGTGATGCCGTGTTCTTTTTGCAGACATTTGATGAGTTTATCGATGGAGTCTGCGGTGATGGGGTCTAGCCCGGCGTGGGGCTCATCATAGCATACACAGGCGGGGTGATCGACGATGGCCCGGGCCAAAGCGACACGTTTTTTCATCCCTCCTGAGAGCGCGGAGGGCATGGTGTCTTCTTGGCCGGGGAGGCGGACAATTTCAAGAACCTTTGAAATTTGGCGGTTGAGATCGTCGGTATCTTTGATTCCTGCCTCGATTAGGGGGAAGGCGATGTTTTGAGCGACGCTCATGGAGTCAAAGAGGGCACCGCTCTGAAACATGACTCCCAACTTCTTGCGCACTGGGCCGAGTTTTCGTTCGCTCATGTGGGCGATTTCCTCTCCATCGATCTGGATGCTGCCCTCTGCTGGGCTCATGAGTCCGAGCATGTGTTTGGTGAGCACTGTTTTGCCGCCACCTGATGTGCCGAGTAGGCAGAGTGTTTCTCCACGGTGGACATCGAGATCGATTCCTCGCAGAACATGATTTTCTCCAAAATACTGATGCAGACCACGGACGCGGATCAGTGGAGGTTCGGTGGTGGAAGGTGTGGATGCGTCAGGCACGGGGCATCCATAACATGAGAGGAAAACTAACGCAATGCCTCGAATCCACAGAATAGCTTTGAGTTATTGGGGGGGAGGATGGGCACTGGCTCATCGGAGTGGAGGAAATTCTGACAGGTGGAGTGGAATTCTTTAGCGGTGCTGACGCGGCGGATATGGTGTTCAAATTCAGTATCCAACCCTTGGGCGATGTAGACGAGGTATTTTTTCATGTGCTGAATGTGTTTGGCTTCATCGAAGTCGTCTTGGCGGCTGGCGATCTCTTGGTAGAGTGAGGTGATGTATTTGAGTAGATCATCGCGGGTGACGGTGTGTGGTGGTTTGCCGACAATGGTGTCGCGGATTTGGTTGAAGATCCAGGGGTTGCGGATGGCTCCGCGTCCAATCATGAGTCCTGCAGCGTTGGTATGAGCGAGGAGTCCCCGGCCTGTGGAGGCGTCGACCACGTTGCCATTGGCGATCACGGGGCAGTCCATTTGTTCGACGGCATACCTGATGAAGTCGGTGTGGATGGGCGTTTGGTAGCGTTCCTTTACGGTGCGGCCGTGAATGGTCAGGAGGTCGATGTGATGGTGCTGGAAAATTTCTACCAGCTCTTTGAATTCGTCCGGGTGTTCGTAGCCGAGTCTGGTTTTGACGGTGAATTTTCCTGAAGGAATCACATCGCGGAGAGCTTTGAGGATGTCAGTGAGGTGGTCTTTTTTACGCAGGAGTCCTCCTCCAGCGTCTTTTCGGCAGACGACAGGAGCCGGGCAGCCGAGGTTGAGGTCGATTCCCGCAAGGGGGTATTTCAAAAGCTCCTCCGTTATTCTGACGAGTGCCGGGATGTCTTGGCCGATGAGTTGGGCGTAGATGGGTTGGCCGGTGGCATTTTCCGTGATGCTGCGCAGGATGTGCTTTTCTAGGGTGTAGTCGGTATGGACGCGGAAATATTCCGTGACGTAGTAGTCAGGGCCGCCAAAGCGCTGCATGACACGCATGAAGGGTAGGTGCGTGATCGCCTGCATGGGGGCGAGCGCAAGCCGGGGTGACGGGCGGAGGTTCAAGGCGCGTTAGAAGAGTTTTAAAGGTTGTTGTTGCTCGGTTTTGAGTCGTTCGCGCGCGGAGGCAAGGTATCCTTCATCGATATCAAATCCGGTGTAGGATGCGATGCCCATCCGGTGTGCGGCGATGGCTGAGGTGCCGATGCCATTAAAGGGGTCGAGCAGTCGGGTGTCCTCACCTGTTCCGTGGATGCGGATGCATTGCTCCACCAGGCCGATGGGGAATGTGGCTGGGTGGGGTCGGTCTTTGTTGCGGTTTTTAATGGTATCGTAAGGGATGAACCAGTTGTTGCCTCGGCAGCGTTTGTCTTCGCCGCCGGTGTGGCCCCAGCGGTCGATATTGCATTTGTAGACGTAGGGGACGCCCGCGGCTTTGCGGTCGAGAGGGACGCTGCCGGATTTGGTCAAGTGAAACACGTATTCGTGGCAGTCGTTGACGTAGCGTTTGCTTTGGATGGGTTTGAAGTGGCCTGCGCTGATGGTGTCGCCTTGTTTGGTGTCCACGGAGATGGATTTGATCCAGTGGAAGGTGTTTTGGATAATGAAGAGCGGGTCTGAGCCGTCTGCGGGAGCGGTGAGTGCAAGCAGCAGCTGATGGGGGAGCAGTGGGTTTTTGGCAGAGGCTCCTACATTGAGAAAAAATGAGGCCTCATCGCTCATGACACGTTTTACTTCGGCCGTCCAGTCGAGACACCAGTCGATAAATGCGTTCCGGTCCTTATTGTCTTTGTAGGTATCGTATTTGATCCCTAGATTGTAAGGAGGCGAGGTGACCACGAGGTCGATGCTTGCGGCATCCATCTCACGCATGCCCTCGAGGCAGTCGAGGTGGATGAAGTCGATATGAGTAGGCATGCCGCTTGGATGACAGATCTCATGCAGGTAGGGAAGGGTAAACAAGTGTTCCTTCTCAGTCTTTAGGCGTGCGCAGTTTTTTTTCCAATTGCTTGGGCGGGATGCCGTAGAACTTTTTGATATCGGTGCAAAAGTGACTGTAGTAGAGGTAGTCGAGTTTTTCGCTGATGTCGTGTAAATTCATTCCCTCTGCGATCATGCGTTTGGCTAGCAGGGCGCGGTGGTTGCAGAAGAGGTCTTTGGGTTTGAGACCGATGGCGGCTTCGACGTGGCGTTGAAATTGGATGGAAGTAAATCCAAGTGACGAGGCTACCTTTTTCACGTTGAATCCGTTTTGTTCGGCAAGTGTGAGGAGATCTACGCCAGATTGATCATAAACGCGGTCGCCTTTGCGATGGAACGGTGTGGGTGTGACAGGTCGGCTCATTGCTTTAGTTATAGTTGCGGGGACAGTATACGGCAGGGATCACAATCTGGCACGTTATTTTTCTCACTAAGTCACCTTTTTTTGAGGGCTGTTCATTTTATGCGATACAAATGTCATTTATTTCGATAGAGTCCGCGTGCTGTGTGTTGTCCATGTTCGGGTGGAATATGACAGCGGGCTATCAGGACATGTCAAATAGTCGAAAGGTAACAAAGTTAATATTATTAGAGAGATGATTGTGCAGGTAAAATCCATGAGAGCCTTATTTGAGGAGTCGGAATTCGAGCCTCGGAGGAAGAGTGTCAGGATGGTGTTGCTCTCGGCGGCCTTGTTTATGTTGGGTGGCTCTGGGGTAGATGTATGGGTTTACCCCTATGTTTCAGGTCAGTTTTTGCAGTATCGCTTGGTGGTGGCATCGATTTTGGTCACCGGGTGGTTTATTGCTGGTCATGTGAAGCAACAATGGCTTTTAGGGCTTGTGACCCATCTGTGGATACTGGTGCCGGTTTTTTGTATTGAGTTGATGATTTATCAGGTTCGTGATCCGGCTTCTTCCTATTACGGGGGGATCAATATCATGCTTGTCGGGGCGGCGCTGCTACTACGTTGGCGGCCTAGGGATAGTTTACTGAACGCGGCGATTTGCGTATTGAGCTTTTTTGTTCTGATGTATTCGGCGGGGTTAACTTACCGCGGCGGAATCATCCCAAGCTATTTTGTGTTGGTTGCAGGGGTGGTGGCTGTGCTGGCGGCTTACTACAATGACGCTAGCCGATTTCGTGAATTTTGTTTGGTGAAGGAGATCCAGGAAACCAATCAGCAATTGCGGGCCATGGATGAGACGAAAGCCCGATTTTTTGCGAATATTAGCCATGAGTTGAGAACGCCCCTCACCCTCATCCTCGGGCCATTGGAGAATCTCCGGTTTCATAAAAAATACCGTAAAGACACCCTAGTTATTGAGCATTTGGATATGATGGAGGATAATGCGATGCGTTTGTTGCGGTTGATTAACGATATCCTTGATTTGGTGAAATTAGATAGTGATGAGTCACCTCCACGGCCCGAGTTAGTTGATGTGGAGGATTTGATTTTAGGGCTGACAAAAAACCTCAGGCCGATTGCCTCGCTCAAGAATATCAACTTTTCCTGTCGCTGTGATGTGGTGGAGCAAAAGACGGTCTGGCTTGATCGAGATCGGTTGGAGAAAATTATGCTCAATTTGGCGGTGAATGCGGTGAAGTTTACACCGTCAGGAGGTGAGATCACACTCGGGGCTGAAACTCACGATGGGAAATTAAAGCTGACTGTTTCCGATACTGGAGTGGGAATGAGTAAGGATGTTTTAGCGAATGTTTTTGTGCGGTTTTGGCAGGCCGATATGTCAGCCAAGCGTAAACACCGAGGGGCTGGGATCGGCCTAGCCTTGGTGAGAAGCCTTACCGAAAGTATGCAGGGAAAAATTTCTGTGAAATCTGAAATATCCAAAGGATCTCAATTTACAGTCGTCATCCCCGCGCCGAAACCTGGAGCGGGAGTTGAGAAGGGCAAGATCGAACAAGAGCACGATGTGCTGGAGCGATTTAATGAGCAGGCAAAGTTGAGAGGGATTCTCCAGGCTAGCGGGGAACGGTTGGAGACCTTTGATCGGGGTGGTGATGATCCTGAGAGGCTCGAGCTAGCAGAGGCGGCTCCGAGCGATGGCATCGAGATGAGGAAGCGTATTCTTATTGCTGAGGATGAGGATGCCATGCGCTCGTTCATTGTCCGGCAATTAGAAGGTTACGAAGTGATCGAGGCTCAAGATGGTGCGGAGGCTTTGAGCTTGGCTTCTAAGGTGCAGCCTGACTTGATGATTTTGGATTATATGATGCCTGGGTTTGATGGAGTGGAGCTAACGTCTAAGCTCAGATCAGATCCCGTTACTGCCCGTATCCCTATCATTTTAGTAACGGCCCAGGCTGGAGAGACTGCTAGGCTCAGTGCTCTTGAGGCCGGAGTTAATGATTTTCTAACTAAACCGTTCTCATCGGTTGAGTTATTGGCTCGGGTGAAAAACTTGCTTTCTAGCAGTGAGTTTGAATCTCAGTTAGCTGAGAACAACGTCTATTTGGAGGCCGCCTATGGGCAGCTCAAAGAGCAAGGGGCTATCTTGATGCAGACTGAAAAGTTGAGCTCTTTAGGTCGTATGAGTGCCGGGATTGTGCATGAAATCAATAATCCTCTGAATTACACCAACACCGCGCTGTATGCGCTGAAGACTTTCGAGCGTCAGCTCCCGGAGGAAGAACGTGAGGATTTTCTCGATGTCCTGAGTGATGCCAAGGAGGGGGTTGACCGGGTGGTGGATATTGTTAAAGGGTTACGTTCCTTCACTCGGGGCGATGCGGTGAGTATGGAAAATGTGGCACTCGCCGATGTTGTTGAAAGCGCCCGGAAGCTGTTTGCTCCTTCGATGTCTGGAGTGGATTTTGAATCGAGTGTTCCTCCCGAATTGATCATCCATGGGAACGAGGTTCAGCTTTGTCAGCTATTCGTTAATATGTTTCAAAATGCGGCGCGTGCCATTCAGGTACATGATGGGGAGGAGTCAAAAATATCAGTTTCTGGCGAAGCTTGTGACGATCAGCAGGTGATGGTTGAAATTAGGGATACTGGGTGTGGTATTAGCGAAGAGGATATAGAGCGTATTTTTGATCCATTCTTCACTAAAAACGATGTAGGTGAGGGCATGGGGCTGGGCTTGAGCATCACTTATCGCATTATCGAGCAGCATGGGGCAAGGATTGAGGTGAATTCAAAACTCGGAGAATTTACAGAATTTAAGATCTATTTACCACAAAAAATGAAAGAATGAGAGTGGTGATTTCTCTTATAAGATTTTAATCAGTTCTTGATTTATTATCTAATAGAGCCATCTTTCACAGCAAGTAACTACACAGTATGAGCGAAGACACACATAATGAGAATTTGGTTCTTTTCGTCGATGATGAGGAGAAAACGAGGAAGTATTTCAGCCGTTTGTTTGGCCATCAATTTAATATTTTGCTCGCTAGGGACGGGGTTGAGGCTTTGGAGTTGTTTCACCAGCATATCGATAAAATTGGTCTGGTGGTCACCGACCAGAAAATGCCCAATATGACAGGCTCAGAACTTTTGGAAAAGGTGGCTGAATTGAAGCCTCTTTGTGTTAGGGTGTTGTCGACTGCCTACGCGGACATTGATGCTGCGGTGGACTCCGTCAATAAAGGAGGGATTTACCGTTATGTCACCAAACCTTGGGAGGTGAGTGACCTTGAGGTTACCTTGGTGCGGGCGATGGAGCATTATGTGCTGCAGAAAGAGCGTGACGGCATGCTTAGGCAAAAGCTTTCCAGCGTGGAAATGTTGGCTTCTTCAGACCGAGTTTTATCGATCGCCTCGATGGCCGTGTTTCGCAATGAAGAGCTCAGACGTGTAGGTGAGGCTTTGAAAGCTCTCGTTCAACTGGCTGAAGTCGGTGCCGGAGATAGCGATAGCCGTGAACTTATCGACGAGTCGTTGAATTGGCGTGAGCTTTACCGTAGGCACCTTATCTTTCTCCGAGCACTGCGCGGAGGTTTGTCACTGAAGGCGCTGACCGGAGGAGAGTTGGATTACAGTCAGTCGATCCCAGTTAAGGATGTGATGGATTCTCTTGTGGGTGGGGACGCTTATTTTGAGTGGTCGGCCGGAGAAGCCTCGACAACGGGCTGGCCTGGCTCACTGGATGCGATGCAAGTGGAAGTAGGTTTGTTGCTTTCAGCGTTGGAGTCCATCATGAAGGACGCTGGGGTGTTGCTCGTTTCTGAGGTGCAGGGCGGTGTTGAATTCAGGCTTTCATCGAGGTTGTTGGCCAAGAATTTAGAGTCATTCCGTTCGGCAACCAAAGAGGGGCCATCAAGCGATTGTCTGGCTCTCTCTGTGGCTCTGTTCCGACTTTCCCATGCTGGGGCTAATTTTGAGATTTTACCAGAATCCAAAGGTGGAATGGTTCGCCTGAGACTGAGCTTTGATCCCAATATCACTGTCGAGTCCAGCTTGGCGGGCTGGAGTTCTCTGGATGAGGCATTGGCTGGGAATGATGTGTTTTGGTCGCGCTTTGGTGTGTAACGCTCAATGTAGGTGATTTAGCCGTGGTGGGCTGTGATTGGCCGTGCCTCGCGGCTGATTGTCGTTGCTAATCTCCTGCAATTATTTCAGTCTTGCGCATGGCAAATTCTGGAATGGCGCGTTTAAGGCGATTGGGGGTGTTGGCACCTGTTTTTTCCCTGCGACGTGATGACGATCTGGGGATAGGGGACACCAAAGCTCTTCAGGGCATGGTTGATTGGGCTGTGGAGCACCGGGTTGGTTTTTTGCAGCTGTTGCCTATTAATGAAACCGGCTCAGACAACAGCCCATACAATGCCATTAGCTCGGTGGCTCTTGATCCTGTGTTGCTGGATATGGAAGCGATTCCAGGGTTGGCACTGAAGCAGATTCGAGCTGCCGCTTCAAAATATAAAACGGATGCCGCTGATGATGATCTGGTGCATTATGCGTGTTCCAATGAGGCCAAATGGGATTTGTTATCGCAGGGGTATGCGTCTTATTTAGAGCTCAGAAAAAACGACCCTGCATTTGAGACGTTCAAAAAGGAGGAGGCGGATTGGTTGCCTCCCTACTGTCAATATCGCTGGCTGATGGAGCTGGCAGGAACCGAGAACTGGGACAGCTGGCCAGAAGAATACAATACAGCGGCTAAGGCTGAGGTGTATTTGAAAAGCCTTGATCCGGAGGAGATGGATCGAGAGTTAAATTTTTACGCCTGGGTGCAATGGCATGCTTTTACACAATGGCGTGAGTTACGCTTCTATGCGGAAGCTAACGATGTGAAGCTCATGGGAGATATCCCGATTGGCATTTCCTATTCCAGTGTTGATGTGTTTTTTGAACCCCAGTGGTTTGATCTAACATTGTCTGGAGGTTCGCCGCCAGAGACGGTTTTTAAGGATGACGCATTCGCTTGTCAGTGGGGGCAGAATTGGGGGATTCCTCTTTACGATTGGGATGCTCTGGAGAAGGATGATTATGCCTGGTGGCGACGCAGAATTGAAAAACTAACGGATGTTTTTCATGTTTTCCGGATCGATCACATTCTCGGTTTTTACCGTATTTTTAGTTTTCCTTGGAGGCCTGATAGAAACCCCGAGTTTCTCGGGCTTTCTGAAGCTGAGGCTAAAAAGCTGACCGGTGGGCACCTGCCTGGATTTTTTCCGCAGGCTGACGATTCGGCTGAGCATTGCGCCGCTAATTTAGCCGACGGAGATCGCTATCTGAAGGTGATTTTGGAAGCTGCGGGTAAAGGTGAGGTTGTCGGTGAAGATTTGGGCTGCGTGCCTGATTATGTTCGGCCTCATTTGGCTGAGATCGGAATTGCAGGATTTAAGATCTGCCATTGGGAGTCTAAAGGGAATGGGGTTGCTGTTAAAGGCCGTGAATACCCTGAGTGCGCGTTTGCTACCTATGCGACTCACGATCACGAATCCATTCCCGCATTGTGGAATACGTTAGTTGGATTGTTAGGTGGGCTCGAGCACGATGGCGCTATGCGAGGGCTTGCCTTGCTCAGCGATTTTGCAGGTTTGCCCAAAGGGAAAACGTGGAACTCCTATGCCCAATACGGGCCCGTTGTGAAGTGGGCGTTGTTTGGAGCTTTGCTGAAGTCTAACGCCGACTACGCCGCCCTGATGATCACGGATCTCATCGATAGCGAAAAGCGGATCAATATCCCGGGAACGGTGGGTGGCGAGAATTGGCGTTATCGATTGCCTTGGAAGCTCGAGGAGATGCCCATTTCACTCAAAAGGGAGTGTGCGCGTCTCAGTGAGCTTGTGCATGTCTCTGAGCGGGGTTAAGGTGCTTGAAGATCTATCGCTTTGTCTAAAATAACGTGGGCGAGGTGGTGTTTTGAGTCTTTGGGTGGTTTTTCTGTGCGGTCTGGAAATACTAACAAAACTTCGTTTTTATAGGTGTTAAAGCCGATGTCTGTGCGAGAGACATCATTGGCGACGATGAGATCGCATTCTTTCCGCTCAAGTTTACCTCGGGCATTGTCTTCGAGGTTTTCAGTTTCTGCGGCAAAGCCAATGAGCACTCCTTGAAAATGAAATGAGCTACGCACAGAGCCAAGAATATCCGGGTTTTTTACCAACTCGAGAGTCATGGTATCGCTCGTTTTTTTAATCTTGTGATCGGGCACGGAGACGGGGCGGTAATCGGCCACCGCTGCGGCGAAAATGGCGATGTCAGCTTTGCCAATCCAATACTCAACAGCATCATACATATCGGCTGCGCTTTCCACGGGAATGAAATCGACGCGGTCAGGGAGATCGAGTTGGGTTGGTCCCGAGATGAGAATGACCCGGTGTCCCGCCTCGGTGGCGGCTTCCGCCAGTGCGTAGCCCATCTTTCCTGATGATTTATTGGAAAGGAAGCGGACGGGGTCGATCGCCTCACGGGTGGGTCCCGCTGTGATGAGGATGGTTAATTTATCCTTGGTCATGAGATGATCAGTTGGAGGCTAAAATTTCCTCGGCTTTGGCGATGATGGTTTCTTCTTCGATGAGTCGACCCGGGCCGGTGTAGCCACAGGCGAGCATGCCTTCCTCGGCAGGGCCGATGAATTGGCCTCCGTCGGAGATGAGTTGTTGCACATTACGTTGAGTGGCGGTGTGAAGCCACATTTTGCCATTCATGGCAGGGGCAAAGAGCGCGGGTGCGCGGGTGGCGAGGTAGATGCTACTCAGTGGATCGGGGGCCAGGCCATTGGCAAAATTGGCCAGTGTGTTGGCCGTGGCGGGGGCTACGAGAAAGAGGTCAGCTCGATCCGCCAGATTGATGTGTCCGGGTTTCCACGATTGTTTTTCATCTTCAAGGGACACCAACACGGGGTTGCGGGAGATGACTTGAAGTGTCAGTGGTGTGATGAACTCAGTGGCAGATTGCGTCATCACGCAGTGCACATCGTGTCCGTTTCTGATGAGTTGGGAGGTGATGGTAGCTGCTTTATAAGCCGCGATTGATCCGGTGATGCCGAGGATGATAGTGGACATAGTGAGTTAGGGTGTGGGGTGATTTTTCCACTCGTCAAAAACGAGGGGGCGTAAGCGATAGCGCGCGATGTTTCCTTCGTGAAGCGCGTTCAGCTCGATATCGATGACTTTGAAAAATTGATCTTGATCGGCTTTAGCAATGTGTTGTTGGGCGTGAAATGCAATGGATTCTTTACGCTCCTTACCATGAAGGTTGGAAGAAACAATGTCTAGGATACATTTTCCTATTTCCGAGCGGTACTTGAGCCTGAATGGATCCGGCTCTCCCAGGGACTGCCGCACCGCTTTGTATTGTTGGCAAGACCGTTGATAGGCCCAGACAAAAACATCCCGTAAATACTCAAATTTGTTGAGTTCATAGACCGCAATGAGCCCTCCAAGATAATCGTGGACTTCGACATCAATGAACGAGAGCGGGCAGAGATTGTGTTTGATCAGCGGGATATTGGCAGCGAGACGGGAAACTCGTTTGTTGACGTCTTCAAAGGCTTGCAGGTAGGGCATGTGCACCATGCTGAAGAACGAAGATTCAAAGGGGTCCCGAATCTGTTCTGCTTTGATCAGGATCAATTGAAAATATTCATCGATCAATTGTGGCACTTCCAGAGGATGAAATACCGAACCCCCTATTCCAACAGGTCGATCCCGCAGCCGTCCGCAGGATGCAGGATCAGGTAACAGGTTATCGGATAATAAGGCGTGGATATTACAAATCGTGTAACGGTTAAAACCGATTTCCTCAGCTTGATCAGCAAGCATCTCAATGGCGGCCTTGTGGTTAAGGATCATTTGAGTTTCCTGTGTCGCTTTGCCGTTGACCGTTTCACCCAGCTTCAGCAAACGCTCCGTTTCTAAAAGTGAATACGTATTGCCTTCCAGCCGGCTTGAGTTCCAGGCGAGATCAATGAGAAGGCGGTCTAAAACTTGTCTCAGATAGGTGCCTGCGGGGAGCTCTGAAATGCCGACCTTTCCTATCTGAGCTAGCTCAGAACGAGTGCTTTCTGGCAGGTAAAAGGTTTCATTGGGGACATAATCCATCAAGAATTCTGAGTTATAGCCCACAGGGGTGCGCTCTCCGATAGGGAGATTGACCAGCCTTTTTATTTCCAGCGCTTCAGAGCTAAACCTTGTATGGCTGTCATTAGAAAACTTTATTTCTGCAG